>NZ_LBJU01000132.1:0-351845 GCF_028128835.1 Bradyrhizobium sp. CCBAU 65884
CGGACCAATCCAGCCAATGTTGATGTGTCAGCTATGTCTCCGAACACCCGTCAGTGATCTGTCCGGGCTAAACAACAGGCCCGGCCATGACGGAGTGTGTGGTAAGCGCGGTATCCAATTCACCCCTTCTTCTTCGGCTCCCACGCTTCCGTCGGCCCACCGGCATCGCGCCAGGCGGCGTAGCCGCCGGCGATGTGGGCGACGGGCTTCAGGCCCATGTCCTGCGCGGTCTTGGCCGCGAGTGCGGAGCGCAGGCCCCCGGCGCAGTGGAAGACGAACTTCTTGTCCTCCTGGAAGACCGGCTTGGCGTAGGGACTCTGCGGGTCGATCCAGAATTCCAGCATGCCGCGCGTGCAGGCGAACGCGCCGGGGATGCGACCGTCGCGCTCGATCTCGCGGGGGTCGCGGATGTCGACGATGACGACGTCGCCATTCTTGGAGATCTCGATGGCGTCCTTGGCGTTGAGCGTCTCGATCTCGGCATTGGCCTCGTCGATCAGCGCCTTGATGCCGCGGGTGATGTTTTGGGGCATGTGGTTCTCCCTCTTGTTGTCATTCCGGGGCGCGCGCAGCGCGAGCCCGGAATCCATTCCTCTACACGCACTGCGGCCCGATGGATTCCGGGCTCGCCCTTCGGGCGCCCCGGAATGACGAGAAGCTAGTGCGTCAATTCCTTCATCGCACCCTCCAGCCCCTCGATCGTGATCGGGTACATCCGGTTGGCGAAGATGCGTTTGATGATGGTGGTGGATTCCGAATAGTCCCAGTGCTTCTGAGCGACCGGATTGAGCCACACCGCATGCGGATAGGTGCGGATGATGCGGTCGAGCCAGACCGAGCCCGGCTCCTCGTTGACATGCTCGACCGAGCCGCCGGGCACCATGATCTCGTACGGGCTCATCGACGCATCGCCGACGAACACGATCTTGTAGTCGTGCGGGTATTTGTGCAGCACGTCCCAGGTCGGCGTGCGGTCGGTGAAGCGGCGCTTGTTCTGCTTCCACACGCCCTCATAGAGGCAGTTGTGGAAGTAGAAATACTCCATGTGCTTGAACTCGCTCTTCGCCGCGGAGAACAGCTCCTCGACCTGCTCGATATGCGCGTCCATGGAGCCGCCGATGTCGAAGAACACCAAAAGCTTCACCGCATTGCGCCGCTCGGGGCGCATGTGGACGTCGAGATAGCCGTGATTGGCGGTCTCGCGGATGGTGGTGTCGAGATCGAGCTCGTCGGGTGCGCCGGTGCGCGCGAATTTGCGCAGGCGGCGCAGCGCCACCTTGATGTTGCGGATGCCGAGCTCGACATTGCCGTCGAGGTCCTTGAACTCGCGCTTGTCCCACACCTTCACGGCGCGGTTGTTGCGGTTCTTCTCCTGGCCGATGCGCACGCCCTCGGGATTGTAACCGTGGGCGCCGAACGGCGAGGTGCCGGCGGTGCCGATCCACTTCGAGCCCCCCTGGTGCCGCCCCTTCTGCTCTTCGAGGCGCTTCTTCAGGGTCTCCATGAGCTTGTCCCAGCCCATGGCCTCGATCTGCTTCTTCTCTTCGTCAGTCAGGTATTTTTCGGCGAGCTTCTTCAGCCACTCCTCGGGGATCTCCGCCTTCTCCATGGCGTCGAGCAGGTTTTCCAGCCCCTTGAACACCGTGCCGAAGACGCGGTCGAACTTGTCGAGGTTGCGCTCGTCCTTCACCAGCGAGGTGCGCGACAGGTAGTAGAAATTCTCCACCGAATAATCCGACAGGTCAGCGTCGAGCGCCTCCATCAGCGTGAGGTATTCGCGCAGCGTCACGGGGACCTGCGCATCGCGCAGAGAAGTGAAGAATTGCAGGAACATGGGTGACAGATTGCCCGTCGGGTGGCTGACGTCAAGGGGCGGAGACCGCCGCGGGGTGCTGGACCGCGAAGCTTTTTGCTCTAGAATTGGGGCCCTCACGGGGTTGTTTTGGGGACGTTTGCAATGGGAATTGTCGCAGCACTCATCATCGGTGCGATCGCGGGCTGGCTTGCGGGCAAGATTGTCCACGGGGCGGGATTTGGACTGATCGGCAACATTGTCGTCGGCATCATCGGCGCGCTGGTCGCAAGCTGGGTGTTGCCCCAGCTGCACATCCAGCTGGCAACGGGCACGGTCGGCGCCATCGTGGACGCCACGATCGGCGCGGTGATTGTGCTCGTCATCCTTTCGCTGATAAAACGGGTCTGAAAGCCTGACCGAACCAGGAACAGCCGCCGCGAGCGGCCGTTCGCTTGTCGCGACGGGGCCGACGCCTCTCGCCGACGATGACCCAAGGACACGCGATGAAATTTACCGGCACCAAGGACTATGTTGCGACCGACGATCTCAAGGTCGCCGTCAATGCCTCGATCGTGCTCGAGCGCCCGCTCCTCATCAAGGGCGAGCCCGGCACCGGCAAGACGGTGCTGGCCGAGGAAGTCGCGAAGGCTCTGAACGCGCCGCTGCTGACCTGGCACATCAAGTCCACCACCAAGGCGCAGCAGGGTCTCTACGAATACGACGCGGTGTCGCGGCTGCGCGACAGCCAGCTCGGTGATAGCAGGGTGTCCGACATCAAGAACTACATCAAGCGCGGCAAGCTGTGGGACGCCTTCACCGCCGAGCAGCGCCCGGTGCTCTTGATCGACGAGATCGACAAGGCCGACATCGAGTTTCCGAACGACCTCCTGCTCGAGCTCGACCGCATGGAATTCCATGTCTACGAGACCGGCGAGACGATCAAGGCCAAGCAGCGCCCGATCATGATGATCACCTCCAACAACGAGAAGGAGCTGCCGGACGCCTTCCTGCGCCGCTGCTTCTTCCACTACATCAAGTTCCCCGACGCCGACACGATGGCCCGCATCGTCGACGTCCACTTCCCCGGCATCAAGAAGCGCCTCGTCGAGGAAGCGCTGCGCATCTTCTTCGAGGTGCGCGAGGTGCCCGGCCTGAAGAAGAAGCCGTCCACGTCGGAGCTTCTGGACTGGCTCAAGCTGCTGCTCAACGAGGACATGAGCGTCGAGCAGCTGCGGGAGCGCGACCCGCGAAAACTGATCCCGCCGCTGCACGGCGCTCTGCTGAAGAACGAGCAGGACGTGCATCTGTTCGAGCGGCTGGCATTTTTGAGCAGACGGGAAGTGTGACCTTCCCGTGTCCCGGACGCGCTGCAGCGTGCAACGCTGCTGCGCAGAGCCGGGACCCAGTAGGCGACACGGTACAATGCGGCGACATGAGCCCCGGCTCTGCAGCGCACCGTCAAGAGACGCTGCGCTGCGTCCGGGGCACGAGAGTAGAGTTCGGTGCGCCGCTTTCTCCACACCGTCATTGCGAGCGCAGCGAAGCAATCCGGAATCCCTCCGCGGTGACAGTCTGGATTGCTTCGCTGCGCTCGCAATGACGGAGTATGAGGCAGCAGTTGCCCTTCCGACTCGCATTTTGAATCGCAGACACACCTTCGCAGCCTCGCGACGCATCTCGCCCGAGCTTTGCTCTCTCCGTCGCCCCCAAGGAAAGAGGGCGCAGGGAAGGCCGGGTGCCGGCTTGGCACCCGCGGTCCGCTGTGCGCAGATAGCGCAAAAGGACTGCACAGCGGCATACAGGTGCGGCCGAACACACGGCCTTCCCTGCGCGATGGTCGGACGGCTTATGCCGTGATCTCCCGGGAGCCGAACTTTCCCTCTGGCCTCCCTCGCCCCGCGAATTGGATGATGCCGTCTGCCCGGTTGGGCTCGCGCACATCTCCGCGACAGGCTTGACCGTAGCAACGACGGCCAGGACCACACGGTTTTGCCGTACGCAGCTCATCCGGCTTCGCCAAGAGGCTTCGCCGGACTTCAGCGCCGCTCGTCCGCACGAAGCCTCGGGCTCACAGGGACTACCCGCCCTGCCCACGCCTCTCGCGCACGACGCTGCCGCGTCCACCGCAACCCGGCCCGCGTTTCGAACGACTCGCGAACCGCCCCTCTTCGTCGGGCCGGGCTGCTTCGATGTATGCCGCAATTCCGAATTTCGGTAAAGTGGAATATTTTTGCGCGGAGGGGTTGACGGGTTGCGGGGTGTTTTGCCCGACGGGTCTCACGAGCAACCGTTTCAGGAACCGCTCGCTAGAGCATCCTCGAACGTGCCAGCGACGACATTGAACAGCTCGATGAGAGCCCTGATGCCGAGAACATATTCAAGATCGCTGCCCCATCGCCCATACAAGTCCGCTCCGGGGATGAGCCGGCCCAACACAGCGCCTCCCTCAGTCTCGAATGCGTATTTTGGCTCGCGCACGTGGACGATGCGAAACTTGAGCGGAGACCACATGCGAAAGGCATTTCCGCCGAGCCAAACGCCAATCTCGAAGACAAGGCAGCCGCCGACCTTTTTCTGCCATCGATTCCGGGAACGGCCTTCAAATCCCAGCACGCCGCAAAACTCTTCCAGGAAGGGAATGACGTCCTTTTTCGTTCGAAGTCCACCGCCTGGATCAATGCGCAGACGCTCGGCTTCCGCCCTTTGCAACCGATCCAGATGGGCGACCCGGTTCTCGCGGAACTCCTGGTCCCCATAGACTTTCCGAAGGTGCTCGAACACGCATCTCACGAGTGGCGGGGCGACGAATGGCGGCTCGACAAAATCTCTGGCGGCGAAGAGTTCGTCCAGCAAGGCGGAACGATTTTTCGGCATGATGACGAAGGTTCGTCCGTCGGGATTGCCCTGTCCAAGCGACTGCATCGTTTCAAGAGCGACTTCGTCCCAATATCGGTAGAGCAGGTCCGAGCACTCCGTTCCACAGAATTGAATGAGCTCGTCCTGCCGCGCCCTGTGGAGCGAGAACCCAAGCGCCTCGAACGCGGCTTGCGTCGGCCGGCGACCGGGCCATTTCGTCACGATGTCAAGAAGCGGATGATCTTCCATGGATGCGACTCATTCGATGGGCGGAAATCGTAGGATGGGTAGAGCGCAGCGAAACCCATCGGGCTCAGCAAGCGCTGCACGATGATGGGTTTCGCTTCGCTCTACCCATCCTACGAAGATGTCACGCCACCGCGGCGTCCGGAATGCGCGCGGCTTCCATCGGCGCCTTCCCGCGGATGAGGTCCGAGGCGCGATCGGCGATCATCATCGTGGACGCGTTGAGGTTCGCCGAGATCATGCGCGGCATCACGGAGGCGTCGATGACGCGCAGGCCTTCGAGGCCGTGGACGCGGAGCTGGTCGTCGACGACCGCCCAGGTGGAATCCGCCGGGCCCATGCGGCAGGTGCAGCCGGGGTGGAAGGTGGTGGTGCCGCGCTCGGTGGCGGCCGCCAAAAACTCGTCGTCGGTGTTGATGTTGGGACCGGGGAAATCCTCGTAGGCGTAATAAGGCGAGAGCGGCGCACTCTTGAGCAGGCGCCGCGCGAGCTTCATGCCGCCGACGATGACGCGGCGGTCGAGCTCGGCGTCGAGATAGTTGGTCTGGATGATCGGCGGCGCGAAGGGGTCGGAGGAGCGGATACGGACATAGCCGCGGCTCTCCGGGCGCTGCTGCCAGGACGCCACCGTCATGCCGGGCTCGTCTTCGAGCTGGCCCTGCACGCCTTCCTTGTAGGACGCGGGCGTGAAGGTGAGCTGCAGGTCGGAACTGTCGGCGCTCTCGCCGGAGTGCCAGAAGCAATAAACCATGGTCGGCGACAGCGAGAGCAGGCCGCGGCGCGCGGTCGCCCATTTCAGCGCCTCGATCCACAGCGAGACACCGCGGCGGAGCTCGTTGATGGTCTTGATGTCCTTGACGCGCGCCACGGTGCGGGGGGCGTAGTGGTCCTGGAGGCCTTCACCGACCGGCAGCGCGTGACGCACTGCGATGCCGTGCGCGGCCAGCAGGTCCGGCGAGCCGACGCCGGAGAGCTGCAAGAGCTGCGGCGAGTTATAGGTGCCGCCGGACAGGATGACTTCCTTGTTGGCGCGCACCTCCACCGGCGTGCCGCCCCGGCCGCCCTTGGTGTAGCGCACGCCGACGGCGCGCTTGCCTTCGAAGATAATCTCGGTCGCGTGCGCATGGGTGTGCACATGCACGTTGGGCCGCTTCATCGCCGGCTTGAGGAAGGCGGTCGAGCCCGAGACGCGCAGGCCCTTGTCGATGGTGCGCTGGCAGTACGAGACGCCCTCTTGCTTGGCGCCGTTGTAGTCGGGGTTGCGCGGGATGCCGAGCGAGACCGCGCCTTCCATGAAGGCTTCGCAGAGCGGATCGCGCCACTCCATGGTGGTGACGGTGAGCTTGCCGTCGCGCCCGCGAAAATTGTTGTCGCCCTCGCCGACCCGCTTCTCCAGCCGCTTGAAGTAAGGCAGCACGTCGGCATAGCCCCAGCCGCGATTGCCCATCTGCGCCCAGGTGTCGAAATCCATGCGCTGGCCGCGGTTGTAGATGTGGCCGTTGATCGAGGAGGAGCCGCCGAGCGTCTTGCCACGCGGCGCATAGATGCTGCGCCCGCCGGTCCAGGGCCCCGGCTCCTGCTGATAGGCCCAGTTGATGCTCTTCATGTGGAAGGTCTTGATGAAGCCCGCCGGCAGATGGATGTAGGGATGCCAGTCGGACGGGCCGGCTTCCAGCACGCAGACGCTGACGTTGGGGTCTTCGCTCAGCCGGCTGGTGAGCACGCAACCCGCAGAGCCCGCGCCGACGATCACATAATCAAATCTGTCCATGGTGCCTCGGCCGCTCCTAGCGCGGCTTGTCGTTGAGTTGAAATTCCAGATGCGTCTGCACCGTCGGCCATTCGGCGGCGGTGATGCTGTAGACCACAGTGTCGCGCAAGCTGCCGTTCGGCGCGACCTGGTGGCTGCGCAAAATGCCGTCCTGTTTGGCGCCGAGGCGCTCGATGGCGCGGCGGCTCTGGTGGTTGAAGAAGTGGGTGCGGAATTCGACCGCGATGCAGTTCAGCGTCTCGAAGGCGTGGCGCAGCAGCAAGAGCTTGCACTGCGTGTTGAGCGGGCCGCGCTGCGCGCTCTTGCCGTACCAGGTCGAGCCGATCTCGACGCGGCGGTTGGCGGCATCGATGTTCATGTAAGTGGTCATGCCGACGATGTTGCCGCCGGCGTCGAACACGGTGAACGGCAGCATCGAGCCCGCAGCCTGCAGCCCCAGGCGCCGGTCGATCTCCTTGGCCATGTTGTCCGGCAGCGGGATCGCGGTGTACCAGAGCTTTGACAGCTCGCCATCCTTCACGGCCGTCACCAGCCCGTCGAGATGCTGCTGCGACAGCGGCTCGAGACGGGCGTGCTGTCCACGCAGGGTGATGGGATCGGGCCAGGGCATTTCTCACTCCATATTGACTGCTGTCATTGTGGGGCGACGCGAAGCGGCGAGCCCGGAATCCATAACCACCGCCCGGGGTTATGGATTCCGGGCCTGCGTGCTGGCGCACGCATCCCGGAATGACGACGGATGTATTGGCACGGCTCGTCCAGATACATTCACTTGTTCAAAAAGTTCAACGGCAAACCGCCACGCGGCCAGTCCATGGCGACGAGCTCGCCCTTGCCCGATAGCGTGATATAGGCGGTCTTCAGCCCCGGGCCGCCGAAGGCGATGTTGGTGGTGACGCGGTCGCCGGTCGGGACCTGCTCGACCAGCGTGCCGTCGGGCGCGATCACCGAGATGCAGCCGGAAACGAGGGTGGCGACGCAGACATTGCCGTTCGCCTCCACCGCGAGCGAGTCGAACATCTGGTAGCCGCCGAGGCCGCAGATCGGCTTGCCCCGCTCGCCGCGATAGATCACGTCGCGCGGCTTCAGCGTGCCGGGCGCGGAGAGCTCGTAGGCCCAGAGCCGGCCGGTCGGCGTCTCCGCGATGTAGACGGTATTCTCATCCGGCGACAGCCCGATGCCGTTCGCCGGCAATATGCCGTGCACGACCTCGACCAGCTCGGTCATCCCGGGCTTGAGGTAGTACATGCCGCCGACGTCCATCTCGCGGGCGCGGCGCTTGCCGAGATCGGAGAACCAAAGGCCGCCCTGCTTGTCGAACACCAGATCGTTCGGCCCGCGCAGATCGTGCGCGCCGCATCTGGTGACGACGGTCTCGACCTTGCCGGATTGCAGATCGACGCGCTGGATCGAGCCGCCGAGGTAATCGTCGGGCTGCGGGCCCGGCATGATCATGTTGCGGGTCGGGATCCAGGAGAAGCCGCCATTGTTGCAGATGTAGATCTTGCCGTCGGGGCCGAGCGCGGCGCCGTTCGGCCCGCCCGGAATTTTCGCGACGATCTCCTTGCGGCCGTCGGGATAAACGCGCGTCAGGCGCTGGCCGCGGATCTCCACCAGCACCACCGAACCATCAGGCATCACGACCGGCCCTTCGGGAAATTCGAGGTCGGTGGCGAGAACGCGGACGTTGGACGTGGCGGTGGACATTGGGGCCCCTCCCGGCTGATTGTTATGACTTGCACGGGATGTCCGGCACGGGCCCCACACGCAAGATTTGCCTGCGGTTATGACAAAGACACCCCGGCTTGCCAAGCAAGCGGGATGGTATGCCAGCGTTGCGGAAGCCTACGGCTTCACCGGCAGCCAGATCTCGAAGCCGCCATTGCCGGTTGCGGGATCGAACGCCTCGTCGTAGCGCTCGAAACTCGGCGCGTCCGCGGCCGTCAAACCCGAGGCGGGCAGCCATCGATTCCAGATCGTGTTGACGGTGCGGCGGATCGAGGCGACGTGCTCGGTATGCGTGAACACGGCATAGCGCTGCTCGGGGATGCGGATGCGGGCGAAGCGTCGCGGCAGGTCCGAGAACTCGGCGACCTCGACGCCTGCGATGTAGTCGAAATTGCCGGAATCGTCGCCGTTGCAGCAGACGCCGTAGGCGACCTGTCCGACCCTCGAGGGAATATCGGCGACCTCCTGATGAAAGCGGTGCCACAGGCCGGGGATGACGGCGCCGTTGTCGCAAGAAATGCGCTCGCCGGGACCGGCGACGAGCAACGCCCGCGCGGTCTCGAAGCGCGGCGGGGCGAGATGGTCGAGCATGGTGGAGTCCATGAGGATCGGCTCCTGAAGCTTGAGGTCATTGGCGCACATTGCCGCCCTGACCGCTTCGGGCGTGGTGCCGAATTGGTCGCGGAACGCGCGGGTGAAAGCTTCGTGCGAGCCGTAGTCGGCCTCCAGCGCGACGCTGAGGATATCAGGCGCGCCGTTCGCGAGAAGACGCGCCGCCTCGGTCAGCCGCCGCGCGCGCAAATAGCGCATCACCGGAAGTCCGGTGGCTGCGGCAAACGCGCGCACGATGTGGAACCGCGACACGCCCGAGATCGCAGCGATCTCGTCGAGCGTCATCGGCTCGGCCAGATGGCTCTCGATATACCAGAGCGCGCGCTGGGCAGGGTTCATGGCGGCTCAACCCCTCGTTCGAAGCGTGACGATGATGCGCCGTCGGCGCCGGCTTCGCTTGATCGGCATTGCTGTCCGCGCGCAAGGATAGTCCGGGAATGGCCACTGGCAACGCCCTGGCGTTCGCGGCTAGACTGTTTCGAAACCGCTCACGAGAAAGAGGAACCCGCGTCATGGAAATCACCGATGTGCGGGCACACCATATCCGCATCCCCTATGACGCCGGCGTTGCGAGCTTCCGCCAGGGCGCATCCGCGATTACCGCGCTCGACATGGTGCTGGTCGAGGTCACCACCGACGCCGGGCTGACCGGTTGGGGCGACGCCTTCGCCTATGTCTGCCCGCGCACCACGCGCAGCGCCGTCGAGGAGATGATCGCGCC
The DNA here is from genome assembly GCF_028128835.1 of Bradyrhizobium sp. CCBAU 65884. Classification (NCBI taxonomy): domain Bacteria; kingdom Pseudomonadati; phylum Pseudomonadota; class Alphaproteobacteria; order Hyphomicrobiales; family Nitrobacteraceae; genus Bradyrhizobium; species Bradyrhizobium sp. CCBAU 65884. The sequence goes on from NZ_LBJU01000132.1 coordinate 9,730, forward strand.
GCAGGCCCGCGGGCTGAAGGTGCCCGATGCCGCCGGCATCCCCGCCGCGATGGAGCAGATCCAGCGCAATCTGCATCTGTTCGGCCGCTACGGCATCACCATGTTCGCGATCTCGGGGCTCGACATCGCGCTCTGGGACCTTGCTGCCAAGGTCGAGGGCGTGCCCCTGCATCGCCTGCTCGGCGAGACCAGGCGCACGGCCATTCCCGCCTATGCGAGCCTGCTGCGGATCGGCTCGCCCGACAACATCGCGGCCGAATGCAGGAAGGCGCTCGCGCTCGGCTATGGCGCAATCAAGCTGCACGAGACCACGGCGCCTGCGGTGTTCGCCGCGCGGGAGGCGATCGGGCCGACCATTCCGCTGATGGTCGACATGAACTGTCCGCTCACGGCCGAGCAGGCGATCGCATTCGCGACGTCGTGCCGCGATGCGCGGCCGATGTTCCTGGAGGAGCCGGTGTGGCCGCCGGAAGACTTCGCCGCGCTCGCCGAGGTCCGCAGCAAAGGCGGGCTCGGCATTGCCGCCGGCGAGAATGCCTGCACCGAATATCAATTCCGCCAGATGATGGAGGCGGGCGCGGTGAGCCACGCCCAGCCGTCGGTGACCAAGGTCGGCGGCATCACGGAATTTCTGAAGGTCGCGGCGCTCGCCGATCAGCTCGGCGTCAAGATCGTTCCGCACTCCCCGTATTTCGGTCCGGGCCTGCTCGCGACGCTGCATCTCCTCGCGACACGCGACGACGGGCTGGTCGAGATGTTCTATCTCAAGCGCGAGGCCTGCCTCTGGGGCGGCCGCGCGGATAGCGATGCCACCGGCCATGTCGCGGTGCCTTCGGGCGTGGGGCTCGGTTATGAGCCCGATCGGGACGTGATGGAGCGATATCGCGTGACGTGACCGGCGCGCTTATTTCGCATCCTTCGCCGGCGGCGCGTCCTGCTTCTTCTTCAGATCCTCGGCCGTCTTCACCTGGGCGGCCTGGAGATCGAGAAGCGTCTTCTGCAGGCCCGCGAGGTTCGTCTTCAACGCGTCGATCTGGCGGTTTGCTGCATCCAGCTTCTGCTGGTGGTCGAGGTTCAGCTTCGTGATCGTCTTCTGCAGGAAGTCGACATTGCTCTGCAGGCAGCTGGTGCGCCGCTCCATGGTCTTCTCGACCGTGCAGATCTCGATGCCGGGCACGTCCTGCGCGTGCACCTGCGCATTCGCCAGCGTTGCGAGCAGCAATATTGCGAAACAAATGCCGGCGTTTCGAAGCAGCATGAGAGGTTCCTCGTCCAATCGATCACGGCAATGTGCGCTTTTTGCGCACAGCCACTCAGGGCTACCACACTCGTACCGCATTCTCGCGTTGAGCTTGCATCGTTCCCTTGGACGGGGAACGATGATCGGCACGCGGAAGAAGTGGGCGCTGTTCCGCGGCTTTGTTTAGGGGAGATTTTTGGAATGGCAACGCGCGATAGACGACTGGCGGAATTCGACGGCGCCGGAGAACCACCGCCGGGGCTTGCGCTCGAAGTGCTGTGCGAGGACCACAGCGGAACGTACCAGCTGCCGTTCGCCTGTCGCTATGTCGAGGGACGCTGGCAGAACCACGAGGCCGGCATCGCGGTGGAAGCGACCGTCATCGGCTGGCGCCTGCCGCGCGTGAGGCAGCGCGGGGCCGCCTGACGCCCATATCTGTTCCAAAATGCAACGCGGCCGCGCTCCGCCTTAACCTTCGGAACGCGGCCCGAACGAATCACGTCCGAATCGGCCGAACGGCCGCGTACGCAGCTGTTCACGGCTAGATGTCGATGCGGCTCTACCGGCGCGTACAATATCTGCGCAGCGCGGCGGATGGCCCGGGCCGGGCACGGGCGCCAAAGGTTAATCGCGACAAGGGCATAGCGCGCAAGACCACCCTGGCCGGCACCCGCCCCCGAAACAGGCAGCGCCAGGCAAGGACTGCCTAATATTCGACCTCGAGCTCCTCGATCTCGGCCGGCTCCTCCCTCGCCGCCGCGATCCATTCCTTCATCTCATCCATCGCCATGACGGTGTCGGCGTAGGCCTTCAGCTGCGGTTCGAGCTTGACGTCGTAGGTGACGAAGCGCGTCACCACAGGCGCGTACATCGCATCCGCCATGGTGCGCCGCTCGCCGAACAGGAACGGGCCGCCGGATTTCTCCAGGCAGTCGCGCCAGATCGACCAGACCCGGTCGATGTCGGCCTGGGCGCGCGACCAGATCTTGAAGCCGGGAAAATGTCCTTTCAGATTGACGGGCAGCGAGGCGCGCAAGGTGGTGAAGCCGGAATGGATTTCGCCGCAGATCGAGCGGCAATGTGCGCGCTGCACGCGGTCATCAGGCAGCAGGCCGGCTGACGGCATCGCCTCGTTGAGGTATTCGGCGATCGCAAGCGTATCCCAGACCACGGCACCGTCGTGCCGCAGACACGGCACCAGGATCGACGACGACAGCAAGAGGATTTCGGCGCGCGCCGACGGATCGTCCGGCGCGGTGACGATTTCCTCGAAATCGAGCCCGGAGAATTTCGTCAGCAGCCAGCCGCGCAGCGACCAGGACGAGTAGTTCTTGCTGCTGATGGTCAGTGTCGCCTTCGCCATATGGCCCTTCCCTCACGCCTGGGAGCGCGCTGCCGGGCGTGCGCGCCCCGTCCTTCCCGCCCAAAGAGCAGCAAGCGACGTGCCAATTTTCCCGGCGGTCCGGCCCCCATCTGGCTTCGATATTGCATCAAGACGGGGGACAGGTGGGCACTTCAGTATGATGTCGATGTATTATCAGGCCTTTCAGAACCAGATGGACCTGACTGCGCCGTGGCGCGCGGGGGCTTCGTCCGCGCTCAGATTCCTCAATCTGGTGCCCCAGGGCATGTCGGATCAGGTCGTCGGCCGGCTGTCGGCGGCGCTGGAGCTGATCTCGCGCTCCACCCTCACCTATCATCGCCCGGCCTACGGCATCGACAGCGTCATGGTGGGCAATCGCGAAGTCGCCGTCACCGAGGAGATCGCCTACGCGACACCGTTCGGCTCGCTGCTGCACTTCAGGAAGGACGGCGTGACGGAGCAGCCGCGCATGCTGCTGGTGGCGCCGATGTCCGGCCATTTCGCAACGCTGCTACGCGGCACCGTGCAGACGCTGCTGCAGGACCACGACGTCTACATCACCGACTGGCACAATCCGCGCGACATCCCGCGCAGCGAGGGTCGCTTCGGGCTCGACGACTACACCGAGCATCTGATCGATTTCCTCGGACAGCTCGGTCCGCGCCCGCACATGGTGGCGATCTGCCAGCCGTCGGTGTCGGCGCTCGCGGCCGCCGCGATCATGTGCGAGGACAACCATCCCTCGCGCCCGGCGACGCTGACGCTGATGGCGGGGCCGATCGACACCCGCATCCAGCCGACCAGGGTCAACGACTTCGCCAAGAGCAAGCCGATCGAATGGTTCGAGCAGAACCTGATCAACTACGTGCCGATGCAGTGCCGCGGCGCCTTGCGGAAAGTCTATCCCGGCTTCGTGCAGCTCACCGCCTTCGTCTCGATGAATCTCGAGCGCCACATCAAGCAGCACATGGACCTCGCCAACCACATCGCCAAGGGCGAGAAGGACAAGGCCGCGACCATCAAGACCTTCTACGACGAATATTTCGCCGTGATGGACCTGCCGGCCGAGTTCTACATCGAGACCGTGCGCGACGTCTTCCAGGAGCACCTGTTGCCGCAAGGCAAACTGATGCATCGCGGCCGCCCCGTGAACACCAAGGCGGTCAGCCGCATGGGGCTGATGACGGTCGAGGGCGAGAAGGACGACATCTGCTCGATCGGCCAGACCCTTGCTGCCCAAGATCTCTGCACCGGCGTGCGCGCCTATCGGCGCGTCCACCACATGCAGGCCGGCGTCGGCCATTACGGCGTGTTCTCAGGCCGGCGCTGGAACAACGAGATCTATCCGCTGCTGCGGGATTTCGTGCACGTGAATTCGTGACACCACGCCGCGGCAGCTGGAATTGCTCTTCAAGCCCGTATCGAGCCGGGCCACGCGACGACTTGCCCTGACATCACCAGGCGGTTGCGTCCGCCCTCCTTGGCGGCGTAAAGCGCCTTATCCGCAGCCGCTATCAGCGACGAGCAATCCGCCTTGTCGCCGAACGAATTATGTGTGGCGCCACCAATACTGAGGGTGACCTGCCTGGATGACGCGTTGAGCGCGTGCAGGATGCCGAGGTCCTCGATCGCCTGCCGGATTCGCTCGCCGACCTGCTCGCAACCTCCTGCGTCGGTATTCGGTAGTAGCAAGGCGAATTCCTCACCACCGTACCGGGCCGCCACGTCTGCCGGCCGTCTGGCCTGCTGCGCCAGGACCCCCGCGATTGAGCGGAGACATGAATCGCCCGCTTGATGCCCGTACCGGTCGTTGAAGCTCTTGAAATGATCGACGTCCATCAGCAGCAGTGACAGAGGCGTTCCTTCCCGCCTGGCCCGGTCCCATTCCGCCTCCAGCCGCTCGTCGAAGTGTCGGCGGTTTGCCAAGGCCGTCAGGCCGTCCGAACGGGCGAGAGCCGCCAGCCTATCCTCCAGATCCTTGCGTTCGGTCATGTCGCGCGAGATCGCCACCACGCCGTTGATGTGTCCACTCTGCGCACTCCTCGTGACGCGCAGTGCAGTTTCGACCCAGATCTCTTCCTTCTCACGATGACGGGTGCGATACGTGATTCTCGCCTCCTCGGCTTCGCCGTTCATCAATGCGGAGAGCGTTTGCTCAACTCGGGCCAGATCCGCGGGATTGATGCCGGCGAGGGCTGATGTATCCACCAATTCGTTCGGAGCCCAGCCAAGGATTCGAGCGGTGGACGGCGACGCATAGAGGATCCGTCCATCGACCGCTATGCGCATGACCATGTCTCCCGACTGCTCTGCAAGGAGGCGAAAATCCGCCTCCTTGGCGACCAGGGCAGCGGCCATCTTCTGCCGCTGGTGCAGCTGGTGCACCAGCAAGAGCCCCGCAACAGCGAGTCCTCCTATCAGCCCGAGCACCGCAGCCATGCGTGTCAGCGCGGCTCGGCGCCAGGGGGCCAAAACGTCATCTTCCGATTCTGTAGCAACCACGAGAACGGGGTAGCGACTGCTGAGTTGATAAAAGCTCAGACGCCGGACGCCGTCGAGAGGCGACGTGAAGTAGTAGACGTCCGCGGCCGGCCGCTCACGGATAATCCTGAAGAGCGGAGCACTCGACAGATCGCGGCCCGTATATCCGTTGTCCGGGCTACGCGCGAGGATAATGCCGTTCGCTGTCGCCAGTGCAATTGAACCGCTCTGGCCGACGTCGAAACCACGATAAAACTGCAGAAAATAGTCGACGTCGATCGTGGTAAGGGCAACTCCGGCAAAACTGCCGTCAGGATGATTGAAGCGCCTCGACGCGGTGATGATCCATTGCCCGCCCGACCTGCTCCTCACTGGAGACCCAATGAAGGTGCCCCGGTCAGCCACGGCACGATGATGCTGGAAATACTCTCGGTCGCTGTTGTTGAGGCCGGCGAAATCCACAGGCTCGCTGGTCGCGAGCCAGCGGCCGGTCTCGTCATAGACGAACACGGCGCGGATCCGGTTCGCGGCTTTGCGCCGGGAAAGAAAGGTCTGAATCTTGGCGATTGCCGCCGGGCTGGTTCCCTCGAGTTCGAGTTGGCCAACCAACACATTGAGAACGGTGTCCGCGAGTTCGAACGTATCGTCCGCGTGCTGCGTCACCGACCGGGCCAGATTGGCCATGTCTGTTTCGGAGCCCTTCAGCACCGTCTGTCGCGAGGACCACTCCCGCCAACCGCTGAGTGCGACAATCGCCAAGCAGGCGACCACGACGAATGCCGAGGCCCAGAGCGTCAGACGCCCCTGGCGAACATCACTACGGTGATCGATCAAGAGACGCAGCCAGGTTCAGTAAAACTCGTCGGATGCAGGCTTCGAACTCCGGCAAGATGTGCCAAATCGTCGATCCGCGGTTGAGGCCGAATGACCAGGCTCTCTGCCGGCAGACGCACCGTCGGCGAGAGCGATGCGGGCTTCGCGCCAGTTGTAACAATGTGAGGCAACGGCGCGGCCATTGACCAGATGTTCTTGAGCATAGCCCTGTTCACGGAGCATGCGATGACACCGTTCCCCTTCAGACGGGCGACGGTAAAGAGCTTGCGGATCAGCAGGTCTCGTTCAAGCGACTGCGGCAAATCGAACTGCAGCCCGATGAGATGGCCTCTTTGTTGCACGACCATCGCGTCGATCCACCCCACCTGCGCGATGTGCACGCGCAGCGGTTCTCCAGCGCGAGGACAGTCAATGCCGGCGCCGAGCAGAACGCCGGCGCCAGAGAGGGAGATGTTGCTCACGCGCCCGGAAAGCCGCTCGCCGGTGCCAGTCTCGATCAAGACTGATTCATCGAAGTCGAAACGCTCCTCGGCGCGTCCCATCCGCGCCTGCAGCGAGGTCATGCAGACGAAGAAGAGCACGACGATGTTCACCACCGACCAGAAGGCGACCATCGGTAAAGCGGCCGGATGATCGATCATCCGCCATTCCGGGATGGTGTTCACAACCAGGCCGACAACCGTCAACGCCATCAAGGCCGCTGACGGCCAGAATATCTCCGCGGCGTAGCTTGCGCACCGCGCGGCAGCTCCCTTGGGCGTCACCCTGAACGCATGTCCCGTCGGCTTGACGAGAGTCCCAAGCACCGTCGGCAGAATCTTGAAGCTCTGGATCGTCGCCGACACCTGAGCGGCGAGCGGAAAATGCGCGTGCGGCGCAAACCACGAGATGCCGCCGTTGAGCGCCAGGATCGCGGGGAATAAGTAGTAGAAGACCGACTCAGGGGTAACGTCGACGACAGGCGCGAGCCCAGTCCACATGAACACGATCGGAACCACCACGACCGTGAGCGCCCGCAGGCCCAATGAGAGCCAATGGGTCGGAAAGAACAGGAGCCGATGCATCAAGCCCAATCCGGGGCCGAGCGGGCCGTCGGCGAGATACAGCGTCTGGATCGCGCCACGCGCCCAGCGTTGCCGCTGCACGAAAAAGGCGTCAAGGCTTTCCGGCGCCAGTCCAATCGCCAGCGGCTCGTGTAGATAGCGAGTGACGTACCCCTTGCGCAGCAGGACCAGCGTCAGCAGGATGTCTTCCGTAATGGACTGGGTCGGCAAGGCATCGCCCACCGCGCGGAGTGCTGCGCGACGCGTGACGGAGTTGGAACCACAACAAAAGGCACCATCCCAGCCGTCGCGCGCTGGCATGATGGAATCGAAGAAGAACCGTTGCTCGTCCGGCAGCCCCCTGTGCAGGCCAAGATTCGCCTGCATCGGGTCCTCATTGTAGAAGGTGTGCGGGATCTGAACGATTCCGATCTTTGGATCAGCGAAGAAGCCCATCGACCGCATCAGGAAATTGCGCTGCGGCACGAAGTCCGCGTCAAAGATCGCGAAGAACTCGCCGCTCGTCTTCGTCAGCGCATGATTGATATTGCCGGCCTTGGCATTCAAGTTGTCGGCGCGCGTGAGATACCCGGCGCCCTTGTGTTCGCAAAGTTCCTTGAGCCAGGGTCTGCGACCATCATCCAGGACCCAGACGTGGAAGTTTGGATAGTCCAGACACAGCGCGCCAGTGATCGTCTTTTCCAGCACCTCGAATGGCTCGTCATAGGTCGGAATAAAGACGTCGACCGAGGGCAGCTCGTCATCCGGCAGGCTGCGAAGCCGATGCTCGTGCTGATCTGCTTCGCTGCTGCGATCGGTCCTGCGAAGGAAAGTCAGATAGAGAACGAACTGATCTGTGAAGGTCAGAAGCTCGACGAAGAGACAGAACCAGATCCAGCCGACCTGATACCAAGTCCCGCTTGCCGGCAGCACGGTTGTGAAAATACGCCATTCGAGATAGCGGGCGACCACAAGCCAAACCACGATAAAGACCGCGACACGCGCCCAAAGGCGCGCGACTGGAAAGGTCGGCGCCAACAGGTACATCGCCGCAAAGATGCCCAGCATCGGCGCGAACAGCTGAGAGAGAGGCAGAGTCATGGCCTGCATGGAACATCTCGCTCACAGGGACGAATGATCGAGCTCCAGGCGCGCGGTCAGCCATTTCAACTTCGAGCTGACCAATCGTAGCAGGCCGTCGGCGCTACGCTCGAAGCGCACCTCAGCCAACCGTCCGATATCGCAGGAGCCGTTATGGTCGGCCGACGTCTCATTGGGCGGAAGCGATATCTCAACGGTAATGTTGCCCGGATCGGGCCGCGGCACCCGAGCCGCAAGCAGCCGATCATCGCCGTACGCTGCCGATCCGCGGACTTGCCGGATCTGGCCGGTCTTCCATTCGCGGCTCCCAATCAGGCGCACGGTAGCCGCATCTCCGGCCTTGATCTTCTCGAAATCGCGTTCGGGGAGTTCAACAACGATAAATCGGCGTTCGCAATCTGCAAAATCGAAAACCGATTGCCCTTCCGTGACCATCGAGCCCGGGCTGGCCGCGACCGACCAGACCACATGGGCTGCGGGCAAGGACAGATCGTAGTGATCGAGACGATCGAGCCGAGTGCGTTCCTCTGCGATTTCCGCGGCCAGCTGCGTGGCACGTGAGCTGTTCTGCAACAGGTCTGTCTCGAGCTCCTGGCGGCGGAGGACAAGCCGCTCGCGCTGCTGCTGAGAATACGGCACGTCATTGGCGTCGCCACGAAGATAAATGCCCTTCTCGGCCGCCCCCAACTCGGTCTTGAGGCGCTGCAGGCGTTCATCGGCCATCTGGCACCGCGTTGCGGTTGCCTCCTGCGAGGCCTGGGCCTCACCGGAGCGGATTTGCGAACTGATGCCGAGCTTCACGAGCCTCTCCATCCGGCCCGCGACATCGTTCCGCTGCCGCGCCTCGGCGAGACAGCCGCCTTTTTCAACTTCCGTTTCGCCGATCTCGTGGTTCAGGCGCGCGACCATCCCCAAACGATAGTCCTCGCTGCGCTCGCCGAGCTTGCGATCGAGCCCGGCGATTTCCTCGAGTTGCCGACGTGCGAGCTCGGCGCGTTTGGTGGACATGGCAAGCTGCTGATCGAGGTCCATGAGGTGCCGGCGATCCGGCGACCGCGCCCCGACCATCGGCACCACCCGGCTCTGCTGGAAATATTCACCCTTGCGTGGAAGATCAGGCGAGAGCTGACCCGCGAAGGGTGCAGTCACCCGCATGAGCTCGGCATTGACGAATGCGGAGGGAGCGATTCGGTAGGTCACATACGGCAACAGGGCCCATCCGCTCAGCGCGATGATCCCGAGCGCCAGGGCTCGACGAACAACCCGGCTACGAATGAAACGTTCGACGTGCAAACGAACCACGACTGGATCTCCAATGGGCTTTGGTCGCTGCGCCAGCCGCAGCGAAGGCAAGCCAATCGCCGCATGGCCCGGCGCTGGGATGACGTCTGCGCCTTGAGGCAAGGAGCAATCCGACAACATTGCCGCCAGCCGAAATCAGGATTCGCCGCCGCGGCAGACTCGCCTTCGCAACCACGAGAAGCATATCTAGCATTCACCACAACAGGTTAAGCTGTGTCAAAACCGGATAACTACGGCTGCCGAGCCGAGGATCAAGATCTCGACCCATTCCGGCTTGAAGTCGGCGCGGCGTTTGCGCCGATCGAATGGCGGCGCGGCTAACGCCCATTCCCAAGCAGCTCTTTCGCTTCTACGACTTCGGGAAGATTTCGCTCCGCATCGAACTCGGCGAGCAAGGGAGCAAGCACTTCAGAGACCGCGCCCGCTCGGTCCCTTGTCTTGTGCAGGCGAGCAAGTCCAAGGGCGCTGCGCAACTCGAACGTCTTCGCCTGCTGGCGTCGTGCGATTTGCAGCGCTTGCTCGAAGGCATCTTCGGCACCGGATTCGTCTGGAGGATCCTGACGCAACAAAAGCTCGCCATAGACGCGGTGCAGCTCGGCATCGAGCCAATGCTGGCCGGATTGCGCCACCCATGCGATCGATTCGCTCAGGATTTCCAGCCCGGTTTCGACTTGGCCCGACTCTGCGTCCGCCATGGCGACATGCATCCCCCAAAACGGTTCACAGAGGTAGCAGTCATTTTCGTGTAGCAAGGTCCAGCCGCGGCGCATTTCCGTAAGTCCAGTGGCTCGGTCGCCGTCGCGCCACTTGGCCAGGCCGTTCAGGTAGGTGCCCGCGGCCACATACAGCGGCATCGTGTGGTCGCGCGCGAGACCGAGCGCCAGGATCGTCTCTGTTTGCTGCAACATGCCGCCGCATACTCCGTCGAACACGGCTCGATGCACAAGCGCATTGGCCTGGGAAAGCGCCCGTTTTTCTCCGGAAGCACTCACCGCTTCGGCGGCGAGGCGGCGTGCCCGGGCGATCCTGCCAAGCGGCCAAAGCACCAAGGCGAGAAACCTCATGATCACGAACGGAAGATCCAGCGCCGAGGCCCTGAACGTCGCTGGATCCGGCTCGGCGCCATAGATGTCCAGTGCCTGCTCGAGATGCACCCTCGCGTTCAAATAGTCGCCCCCGAACCAACAGGTCACCCCGCCGGTCCAATGTGCAACGACGGCGGCCACCGGCGAGTCCGGTCGTCGGTCGGCCGCGCTCTTGATGGCATCCGCCAGCTCCCGCATCGGAGCGAGTTCGCCGTGTGTCAGGCAGGCATTGAAGAGGCCCGAATGGATCGGCGCAAGTTCAACGGGATCATTGATGTCGGCTGCGAACTGGCGCGCACGCGTCCATGCCGCGACCGTTTCCGGAGCACTGTGGCCGAGGCTGCCCCGTAATGCGCGGCCATAGGCGATTTGAAGATGCAGCCTGCTCATCATCCGGCGAGGCTCGTCGGGCAACTCATCGGCAATGGCAATCGCCTTGCCGAGATGCGCAATCGCCTCGGAATAGGCCGAGCGTTTCAGCGCCTGCTGGCCCGCCTTGCGCCACCACTCGAGGGCGACCTCGTTCAGCCCAGCTTCGGTGAAGTGGTGCGCCAGAACTTCCGGCTCAGTCTCGGCGACGGCTGGAAACTTTTCGCGCAGGACATCACCGATGCGCGTGTGAAGCACCTGCCGTTTGCTCTTGAGCAGGCTCTCATAGGCCGCCTCCTGAACGAGAGCGTGCTTGAAACTATAGCTTGCTTCGGGCGGAGCCCCGCGACACACCAGCAGTTCGGCCTCTTCGAGTTGCCCCAGCGCAGCGCTCAGCGTCAGATCATCGCGTCCCGCCACATATCTCAGCAGCGCGTACGAGAAATCGCGGCCGATGGCGGCGCCTATCTGCGCTACCTCCTTGACCGGAGCAAGTCGGTCGAGCCGCGCCATCAGCGAATCCTGCAGCGTCGCGGGAATAGCCAGCGGCGGGAGCGGACTTTCGAGGCGATAGCGCCCGGCACCTTCGACGAGCCATCCGGACTCCAGCACCATCTTGGTCAATTCCTCGACGAAGAGCGGGACGCCATCCGTCCTGTCGATGATCTGCTTCAGCATCTCGCGTGGCAGCTGGCGACCAACGGTCACCTGCTCGACCAGCGCGCGCGTGTCCTGCCGGTCGAGCCGGTCGAGCCGCAACAGACTGACGTTGGCAAGGCCCGACCAGGAGGGCTCGAATTCCGGCCGCGATGTCATGAGCACGAGTATCGGCAGCCCCCTGATCCGATCGACCCCGAGATCGAACAGTTCGAGTGTCGTGGCATCGGCCCAGTGCATATCCTCGCAGACAATCAGCAGGGGCTGCTCTCGCGCCAATCCCTCGAGCTGATCGAGAAGGGTGGCAAATGTCTGTCGCCGCAGCTGCGCCGGGCTCAGACCGAGCGGCGGATAACGGTCGCCGGTTGGGATCGAAAGCAGTGCCGCAATGAGCGCTGTCGCCCGGGCAACCTGCTGCGTTCCAAGCGCCAGCATCGCCTCGAGCTTGTCGAGCTTTTGCCCGGGCGTGTCGTGCGAGCAAATGCCGGCGGCGCGCTCGAGTTGCGCGACAAAGGGATGAAGCGCACTGTTGGTGTGGTACGGCGAGCACTGATATCGCACCCGGCGGTGCGCCCCCAACACGGGGCTTTCGGACAGCATTGCGACCATGCGCGACTTGCCGATGCCGGCTTCGCCGGAAATCAGCACCATCTGCCCGTGCCCCTGCCATGCCAACCGCTGGCGCGAGAGCGTGAGTTCGATCTCCTCCTTGCGGCCGACAAAGCCGATCGAGCGCGCCGCATGGACCGCCTCGAAGCGACTTTCCGATGCGGGCGCTCCCTCGACCGCCCAGACCGCGATGGGTTCGGATATCCCCTTGACCTCGCGGCGGCCGAGGTTGCGAAACGTGAAGAGATCACCGAGCAGCCGGCGCGTCGACGAGGCAACGACGACCGCTCCCGGCTCCGCCAGGCTCTGGAGCCGGGCAGCGAGGTTTGGTGTATCGCCGACGGTTGCGCGCTCCTCTGACGCATCTCCGCTGATGAGGTCGCCGACCACCACAAGCCCGGTCGCAATTGCGATCCGCAGTTCAACCCGTTCGTCGGCGCCCATCTTGAGCTGGCGAACCGCGGAGATAGTGTCCAGGCCGGCCCGCACTGCGCGCTCCGCATCATCTTCGTGGGCGCGCGGATAGCCGAAATAGACGAGTATTCCGTCACCGACGAACCTGGCTATCCTGCCGTCATAAGCAGCAACGACGCTCGCGCAGGCGGCGCGATAGGCCCGGATCACTTCCCACATATCCTCGGGATCGAGACGCGCCGAGAGCGCAGTCGAGCCGACCAGATCGCAGAACATGACAGTGAGGTGGCGACGCTCGGCGTCGTGAGGAGGCGCCGGCGATGCGATCAACGCGGCTGGATCAAGGTCGGCAATCGCACGCAGCATTTTGCGGCGATGCCCGAGCAGGACTCCGAGCTTGTCGAAGTCCTCGACCATCAGCTCGGGAAGGACGCCCATGTCGATCCCATTTTGGACAAAACGCTCTGCGTATTGCCCAAGCCCCAGCTTCTCGAGCCACTCCGCAATCTGCATTGGCTCCACCGATCGTGTGGTTGGCGGTGAGCAGAATTTTGGACCACGGCGCGCAGGGACAATATCCCAACCTCACCATGATGGCACGTCTTGTTTGTTGCGCGATAACTTAGGTTGCTCGGTACCGATACCGCTTCCACGCTGGGACATTGTTTGATGCGAGCGGCTGCGCTACCAAAAATCGTCTGCACGCCGCATTGGACGACAGAAGTTGCGATGAGTCGTCGGTCACTCGCTTTCAGGCCCTAAGCCTGATCCCGGTACCGGGCTTGTGCCCACGTCACGACGCCAAGCAGACGTTTTTCCGTGAGCACAATTATCTTTAGTCCTTGTTGTCGGGCACTTCGCAGTTACGCGCCATCGCTCCCGCCGCAACTTGAAGCGAAGAGCCAACCACCCAGCAGCCGGCGACGAAGGCTACCAGGCCGTTGGGGAGGTTTTGATCAAGGACAAGGATGCTGACGGACAGGGCTGCTGCAATCGCTGCGCCGAACGTTCCGGCCGCACTCATGATCTCAACCATCTCGGAGCCATCGTATTCTTCGGAGGTACTCGAAATCGACCTCCGAGCGATCGTCCGGGACAAATCAATTCCGACATAATAGCTGAGAGCGCCGTAGAGCACCGTCAGCAGCACGATCCAGCCGCTTTCAAAAAGTCCGCCCTTCTGACGCAATAGGGCCGCACCCACATAGAGGCCGCAGGAGGCCCCGACGGCTGCAAGCCCAATTCTTTCAAGAAGATGGGCCGACCTGATCAGACTGGAACGGGCGATCCGAAGATTGCCGGCGTACCTTGTCAGGGAAAATGCGCTGGGTGCTGCGTTGCTCGTCTTCATTGGGTACTCCTTACTAAGTAGCAGCCTACCGGCCGACCCCCGAATAGGAGCTGCGTGGACGCGTTTCGCGATGTCCTTGCTTCCAATTTCTGAAAGATCTTTGCTGAGTGATGGGGTTGGCTTGCTCGTGACCAAGACGAGAGCCAATCCAAAGCTGCGAGCACGCGGCTTCGCAGGCATTGTCTCTCACCCGTGTCTGTCAGTTGGCGCCGGGTGCGACAATTTCTTGCGGGAGTGATAGCTCGAAAAGAGAGTGATGGAATATGAGGCAATTCACATGCCGCAGTTCCCTGTCGCTCCATCCAGTCACAATTTCAGGAGGACAGATCCTCATCGTCGCGCCTCAAGCGACGTCGAAGGAGACGACGGGAATCCATCATCCCTTGAGCATGAGAGGTAAGAGGAGCCCGGGGCTGCTGGTGTTCCCATTCACCTCAGTAACCGCGACTGCGATCGACACGCCCCGGCAACTCCTCGCCGCGGCGGTGACGGTCGATGACATCGAGCACGAAATCGACAGCCGTGTCCGGCGTCGTCATGCTGGCATTGTGCGGCGTCAGCAGGATGCGGGGATGGCGCCAGAACGGATGTCCCTCAGGCAGCGGCTCGGGCTCGGTGACATCGAGCACCGCGCCGGATAGCGCGCCGCTGTCGAGCGCCGCAAGAAAATCGGCCTCAATGAGATGCGGGCCACGTCCGACATTGACGAGGGACGCACCGCGCGGCAGGCGTGCGAACAAATCCGCGTTGAGGATGCCGCGCGTCTCGTCGGTCAGCGGCAGCAGGCAGACGAGGATGTCGCTCTGTGCGAGGAAATCCGGCAAGGTGTCAGCACCCGCGTAACAGATCACGCCCTCGATCTTCCGCGCCGAGCGATTCCACCCCGACAGCGGAAAGCCGAACGCCTTGAGCCGTTCGAGCACGGCCTGGCCGAGCTGGCCAAGTCCCATCACGCCGACACGCCGCCGTTTCGCCGGCGTGATCCGGATCTCGCGCCAGACTTGCTGCTTCTGCTGATTGATGAAATCGAGGAGGTCGCGATGCAGACCGAGCACAGCCATGGTGACGTACTCCACCATGGTCTCGGCGATGCCGGGCTCCAGCATGCGGACCAGTGGAATGTGCGCCGGGACTTTGGTGGCATCGAACTGATCGACGCCCGCGCCGACTGAGAAGACCAGCTCGAGATTGGGGAACGTCGTCGCGATGTCGTCGGGCGGCACCCACGCCACGAGATATCGGATATCAGCGGGATCGCCGATGTCAGGCCAGAGCCGGAATGGGACGTCGGGCGCGCGTTCCGCGAAGAAGCGCGCCCACTCGGCGCCGCGAACCATGTTGGCCTTGTAGAGAACCGTCATGCGAGCCCTCAGAACGGGCTGACCGGCGCGAGCCGGCGGCCGTCGATCATGCGCTTGTGGCTGTAGGCCATGGGATCGACCAGCGGCGTGGTGCCGGTCACGATGTCGGCGGCGAGCTTGCCGGCGGCGGGGCCGATGCCAAAGCCGTGGCCGGAGAAGCCGGTGGCGAGGAAGAAGCCCGGCAGCGCGTCGACCGGCGAGATCACCGGGATCGTGTCGGGCGTGCAGTCGATGGTGCCGCCCCAGGCTTCCGCGATCTCGACATCCTTGAGTTCAGGGTTGGCCTTGATCAATGAGGCGAGCGCAGCATTCACCAGCGACATGTCGGGCTCGGGATCGCGGACGCGCTCGGTCTCGAATGGCGACGGCTTGTCAAAGCTCCAGCTGGTGCCGCGCACGATCTGGTCGAAGAAGGACTTGCCCAACGACAGCTTCAGTCCGTTCTTGCGATGCAGATAGGTCGGCCAGAAGGTGCGCGCATAGCGGAACAAATCGGGCGACAGCTCCACCGTGCCGCGGTTGCGCAACGCCAGCGTAAAGCCACCGTCAAGGCGGCGGCGGACGCAGTAGAGATCGGTGCCCAGCGCGCCCGAGGTGATCTCCGGTCCCGGCGTGGTCCGGCAGGCCGTCGCGTTGACGAGACCGATCGGCAACTCGATGCCGTGACGGCGGCAGAACAGCGACGACCACGCGCCGCCCGACAGCAGCACGGATTGCGTGCGAATGGTGCCCTTCTCGGTGACGACGGCGCTGACCCGCCCGCCCGTCGTCTCCAGCCCGCGCGCGGCGCAGCCCTGATGGATGGTGACGCCGTGTTTTCGCGCGGCGGTGGCGAGCGCGGGCACCGCCATCGACGGCTCGGCGCGACCGTCGCTCGGCGTGTGCAGGCCGCCGACCCAGGTGTCGGTATTGCCCGGCATGCGCTCGGCGACCTCCGCCGGCGTCAGGACGGTGGAGTGGACCTGCATCTCGCGCGCGACCGCGGCCCAGCGCTCCCAGCTCGCAAGCTCGTCCTTGCTCTTGGTCAGGAACAGCACGCCGGTGCGGCGGAAGCCGGCATCGACGCCGGCGTCGTTCTGCATGTCCTCCCAGAGCCTCAACGCTTCACGGGCGAGCGGAATCTCCTCGCGCGCGCGGCCTTGCTGGCGGCACCAGCCCCAATTACGGCTCGACTGCTCGCCGCCGACATGGCCCTTCTCGACCAGCGCGACCGAAAGGCCCTTCTTCGCCAGATGATAGGCCGCGGAGACGCCGATGACGCCGCCGCCGATGACGACGACATCGACCTGCTGCGGCAGGCGTCCGTCGCTGTTGATCCGGTTGAGCGGCGGGGACATGGGCACTCCTGAGTTCAGTTCGAACGAACATGACTGAATACAGCTGTCAATCGCATTGCTTGTATGCGCGCCTCCTCGCCATGCGATTCGCCCGCAGGTTGAGGCCGGAGAAAGGCTGGCGGCCGACACCACCGCAAATTGCCCCTCGACGCCGCCGCGCGGAGTCTGTAGCTCACATCAAAGCGGCACCCGGGACCGGGCGGCCCGATGCGGTAGTCTTCTTTGGTGGGAGACCATGAAACTCAGGGGGCTTCTGACACTCGCGATGGCCGCACAGGTCGTGGTGACCGCGGCGGCCCTCCTCGCCTCCTATGCCATGGCCGGAGCCGGCTTCGGCATTCCCCAGCTTGTTGCCCTAATGGCAAGCGCTGCCGTTGCGGCGCTGATGGTTCGCCTCTGCGCCCGCGCGATCGAGCGATCGGAGGACAAGCGCGCCGCCACGCAATCGACCGAGCTGGCGCGGGCGCGCAGCGACAGCGCACAGATGACACAAGCCGTCATCAAGACCGCGCTCGATGCCTTCATTCAGATCGACGACAGCGGCGCCGTGCTGGAGTGGAGCTTTCAGGCTGAGGCCCTGACCGGATGGACGCGCCAGGAGGCGCTCGGCGCCGACGTCGTCGATCTCATCGTCGCCGAGCCGCTGCGCGCCGCCTTCAGGCAGCGCATGGCGCGGCTGGTGCCGGAATTGTCGGACACCCCGTCCGGCTTGCGCTTCGAGCTCGCCCTGATCCACCGGAACGGTGACCGGATCCTGGCCGAGGCCTCCAGCACGGTCATGCGGCTCGCAGGGCGCACCCTCATCAACACCTTCGTCCGGGACATCACCCAGAAGCGTGCGGCCGAGGAGCAACTGGTCCAGTCCCAGAAGATGGAAGCGGTCGGGCAGCTCACCGGCGGCATCGCGCACGAATTCAACAACATGCTCACGGTGATCACAGGCACGATCGAGATCCTCGCCGACGCCGTCAGGGACAACCCGCCGCTTGCGACCATCACCAAGCTGATCAGCGAGGCCGCCGATCGCGGCGCCGCGCTGACGTCGAGCCTGTTGTCCTTTGCCCGCAAGCAGGCGCTGCAGCCGGCCGAGATCGACGTCAACGAGCTGCTGGAAGAGCTCGCAAAGCTGCTGCTGGCGACCTTCGACAAGAAGATCGAGATCGTCACCCGGCTCGACCGCAACGTCTGGCTCGCCTACGCCGACCGCGGCCAGCTCAGCTCGGCACTGCTCAACCTCGCGATCAACGCGCGCGATGCCATGCTGGACGGCGGCAGGCTGACGCTGACGACGCGCAACGTCGTGTTCGGCGTGCGCGAGGCGGTCGCGGTCGGCGCCGGCTATGCGGGTGACTATGTCGAGATCGAGATCGCCGACACCGGCACCGGCATTCCGCAAGCCATCCTGGAGCGGATCTTCGATCCGTTCTTCTCCACCAAGGAGGTCGGCAAGGGCACCGGACTCGGGCTCAGCATGGTGTTCGGCTTCGTCAAGCAGTCCGGCGGCGGCATCAAGGTCGCCTCCGAAGAAGGCCGCGGCACGATCTTCACGCTCTATTTGCCGAAGGCGGAGGCGAGCGCGCTGCGCCCGACCGGCTATGACGACCGCAAGATCATCGGGGGCAAGGAAACCGTCCTCTGCGTCGAAGACGACCGCGACGTCCGCCACTACGTCACGGTCCAGCTCGAAGGCCTCGGCTACAAGGTCATCCCAGCCGCCAATGCGACCGAGGCGCTTGCGATTGCGGCCGAAGGCAAGCCGTTCGACCTGCTCTTCACCGACATCGTGATGGCCGGCGGCATGAACGGACGCGAGCTCGCCGAGCAGATGGTGGCGGCGCGCCCTTCCCTGCGGGTTCTGTTCACGTCGGGCTACGCCTACGATTCGCTGCACGCACAGGGACGCGCGACGATGGGCGCGCCGCTGCTGAGAAAGCCCTATCGCAAGGCCGAGCTCGCACGCATGCTGCGCCGCTGCCTCGACACCGCCGTCGATTCCGCCGGCGACGCGATCCCGACGCCCTATTCGGTGCAGGCCGATGTCGAGGCGTTCCTGCGCAAACAGGCGGCGGAAGACAACGGCAGAACGCGGCCACGGAAATAGCTCTCTCGCGCTAGCTCATCCTTCGTCGCAGCGTCGCCGACGGCGTCTCGCCGAATTTTTCGCGATAGGCGCCGGCCATGCGGCTGAGATGGGTGAAGCCGAGATCGAAGGCGATGTCGGTGATGGAGGCATCGGGCGCGGCCTGCGCCAGGCGGGCGTGCAGACCGGCGAGGCGCATGTCGAGCAGCATCCGCGAGATCGACAGGCCGAAGTGACGGCGGAAGCCGAGCTGGAGCGCGCGGATCCCGATGCCGGAGGCGCAGGCGAGCTGCACAAGGTCGAGCGGCTCGCCGGCATTGTCCGCCAGGTGGTCGCGCGCAGCGCGGAGCGCGCGCGGCAGACGCTCGGCCTGGCCGGAGAAGTTCTGAATCGCATCCGACAGGCCATGGCGCTGGCCATTGAGCAGGTGATCGAGCAGCAGCTCCCGCCAATCGGCCATCGCGACCGGTGACAGCCGGCGGGAGGGACCGAGACGCTCGGCAAGCATCATCAGCTCGGCCAGGCTGCTCCGCAGCGCCCGCCCGGTCGGCGCGTCCAAATCGATCACCGGATCGAACTCGACCGTGCCTGATGCCCTGCCCGACAGCGCCGCGGCGCGCTGCTCGACCATGCGGCGGTCAAACAGCAGGATCGCCTGCGCGCAGTCGCGCCACATCATTCGGGTCGGGATCGTCGGCGACAGCAGCGACGCCGTCCGCTCCGGCGCGGCGTCAAGCTCGGTCGTGCCGGCGCGAATGTAGGCCGTGCCCGTGAGCGGGACCTGCACCAGGAAGAAGCGCTCGAGGCAGCCGGGGTCGATGCCGACCGATCCGTCATAGGCGACGTAATTGATGGAAAAGCCGTCGAAATCAGCGCAATTGTGCCGGGCGGAGAAGCCGGAGGCGCGCAGCCGTGCCGGCTTGAGATCGTGCGGGCAGAAGATGCGCCCGATCTGTTCGGCCGCTTCGTCGACATCGTCAGTGGTGACGCGGGCGAAGTCCGCGAGCCGTTCGGCCGCGGGCGCCCTTGCGCTCATTTCCAGCACGGCTGCGGACATGGTCGACCACGCTTCGCGTCAGGGAATTGCTTTAAGCCTATAATAGTTCCCCGGACGCGAAAAGGGCAGCGCCGGCGAAATCGTCATGCTGCATGGCAACAGGCGTTCGCGGATTCGTTTAGCGGATAGACAGGCACCCCACCGCTGGCTGAAGCTCCATTCACGCCGGAATCCAACAGGAGCGCGCCATGACTGCACTCGAAAAGGGCATTACCGCTAGCGGCACAGGCTACGGCGGCAAGAGCTGGAACATTCTTGGCCAGGTCTACTTCCCCAAGGCCGTCACCGACTCCACCTTCGCGTTCGAGACCAACAGCGATCCCGGCCAGTTCGTGCCGGTGCACATCCATCCGACCCAGGACGAATTCATCCTGGTGCAGGAGGGCACGCTCGACCTCAAGCTCGACGGCAAATGGGTCAAGGCCCATGCCGGCGACCTCGTGCGCATGCCCCGCGGCATTCCGCACGGCTATTTCAACAAGTCCGACAAGCCGTGCCGCGCGCTGTTCTGGGTCTCGCCGATGCAGAAGCTGGAGGCGCTGTTCAACCAGCTGCACAATCTGACGGACCCTGCCGAAGTCGTGCGCGTCTCGGCGCTGCATGAGGTCGACTTCCTGCCGCCCGAGGCCAACGACTAGGCGCGGCCCCCTCGTCCACTTTCATCTGCTTGCAGGTCCGCCGGCCGCGCCTTGCGGCCGAACGAGACCGCTTGCGCGCGAAACACATCGATTGCGAGCAATCCCATGGTCAGCCCCAAGCATATCTGCGTGATCGGCGCCGGCGTCTCCGGCCTTGCTGCCGCCAAGGCGTTCTCCAGCCGTGGCCACCGCGTCACCATCGTCGAGCGCAGCGCCGATCTCGGCGGCGTCTGGGAGCCGGCGCGCTCCTATCCCGACGTGCAGACGCAGAGCCCGAAAGAACTCTACCGCTACACCGACCGCGCCATGCCGGAGGCCTATCCGGAATGGCCAACCGGGCCGCAGGTCCACGCCTATCTCGCCGACTACGCCAGGAGTTTTGGTCTCGACCGCATGCTGCGCCTTGGCACCGAGGTCGCCGGCATGGCGCGCCGCGCCGACGGCAAGCCCGGCTGGACGCTCGCGCTGAAGGACAAGCACGGCACGAGCACGAGCGAGGATTTCGATTTTGTCGCGGTCTGCACCGGCCAATTCAACGAGCCGCGCGAGCTGCATTGCCCTGGCGAGGATGAATTCCTCGCCCAGGGCGGCCAGATCCTGCATTCGTCGAAATACGGCGATCCCACGCTGGCGAAAGGACGCCGAATCGTCGTGCTCGGCGGCTCGAAATCGGCGACCGACATCGCCGTGAACGCGGTGAAATCGGGCGCGCGCGAGGTCACCATCGTGATGCGCGAGCCGGTCTGGCGCATCCCCTATTTCATCGGCGGGCTCGTGAACTTCAAGCGCATCCTCTACATCCGCGCGCAGGAGGAGATGTTTCCGGGCTGGGGCATCGGCGCGATGACGCGGCTCGCGCACCGCATCGCCGCGCCGCTGGTGTGGGCGAACTGGCGCGGGCTGGAGAGCCTGCTCAAGGCGCAGCTCAAGCTCGGCCGCTGCAAGATGGTGCCGAAGGAGCGGATCGAGGACGGCGTCAACTGCTCGGTGCCGATCGCAACGCCGGGCTTCTATCCGATGGTCGCCGACGGCCGCATCAAGGCGGTGTTCGGCACCTTCGACCATTACGACGGCGATAGCATCGTGATGAACGGCGGCGAGCGCGTGAGCGCCGACGTCGCGGTGCTCGCGATCGGCTACAAGCTCGGCGTGCCGTTCCTGCCCGCGGCTTACAAGCAGAAGCTGGTCGATGCCGACGGCCAGTACCGGCTCTACCGCCTGATCGCCAACCCTGATCTGCCCGAGCTCGGCTTCGTCGGCTTCAACTCGTCTTTCTGCACCGTGCTCTGCGCCGACCTCGCCGCCAACTGGCTGGTACGCTATGCCGACGGCCGGCTCGCCAACCAGCCGACGGCGCAGCAAATGCACGACAACATCGAGATGATGCTGCACTTCAAGCGCGTCGAGCGGCCGGCCGCCGGCGTCTATGGCGGCCTCTGCGTCGCGCCCTATCACTACCGCCATTTCGACGAGCTGATGGCCGACATCGGCGCCAAGAACCAGAAGCGCGGCGGGCTCAAAGGGCGCTTCCAGCCGCCGGATGCGGATGCCTATGCGAAATTCCTGGCGACGGCGCCGGACTACCGGGCGGCATAAGAATTCCGGCTGAGCGGGATTTGCGTCTCGCCAGCCCTCGCCTCTGATGCTTACGATCTCCCTGGCCACCGAATCGACAGGAACCGGCCATGGGATCGAGACGTCTTGCCGCCCTTGCGGCTGTTGCCTTCTTCGTCGCGGCGCCCGCCGTCGGACAACAGCGCGCGCTCACGCCTCGCCAATCCGAGGCGGTCGCCACCTATGACAAGGCGCTCGCCGAGTTCAAATCGATCCTCGCCGAGCGGCGGCGCCAGATCGAGGCGAAGCAGCCGCTGCCGAACCTGCCGGGACAGGCGCTCTACCTCGCCCGCGTCGCCGTCATCAGTTCTTACAAGGATCTCACCGACGCCATGCCGTCGCGGATCGGCAGGCCCAACAAGTTCGAGATTCCTCCGGCCTATTTCGACGCCGAGATCGAGCCCTTGATCGACGAATATTCTGAGCTCTTCGACGTGATGGAGGCGCCGCCCGCCAATGCGCAGAACTCGCCGACGCCATTCAAGGACGTCGTCGATCTCGCGACGGTGATCGCGCGCGCCAAGGGGCTTGCGCCTGACCACGCAGCCGCTGCGGGGCGCATCAGCCTCGGGCTATTCTTTGCCGAGACCAACGGCAAGCAGAACGTCCGCAACGGACGCTCGAACACCTATATGGGCAGCTTCCAGACCGGCCCGTCCGAGGACCGCAACGGCCGCAGGAAGTGGGGCACCATCAAGGGCGAGATCGCCGCGATCGATCCCGCCTTAAGCGCGCGCGACGACAAGGAAGAGGCGCGGGCCCGCGGCACCGATCTCCGCTTCAATCACTGGACCAACGTGCGCGACGGCCTGATGAACGCACATGCGGATGTGTTCCGCGAGATCCCTGGCATCGTGAAGACGCTGCCCGACCCGATCGACCAGATGAAGCTGTTCGAGCTGATCCAGATCGTTCCCACGCCGACGAGATCGGCGCTCAAGTCCGGCGACCTCCTGAACTACAGGGTGTCGAGCCCGACGATCATGAAGCATCTGCGCAACAACAGCATCTTTGCCTTCGGACAGGCCGACCGGGCGCGCACCTCGGCAAGCTTCCGCGAGATCCTCGCCGCGATGTGGCTGTTCAACCGCAAGTTCGAGAAGGCGATGGCGAAATATGCGGAGATCAAGCCGCGCTGACGGAGTTGCAGCGACAACCAGTAATTGTATTATTGCGGGATCTCCTTTGCAGCACGGACCGTCACATGCGCATTCTCATTCTCGGCGGCAGCCAGTTTCTCGGGCGGGCGATCGCAGCCCATGCATGTGCTGCCGGTCATGAGGTGACCTGCGCCGCCCGCGGTCTCGCGGGTCCGATTGCGGCAGGCGCGCGTCTCGTCCGGATCGACCGTGATGTGGCCGACGGGCTTGCGCCGCTCGCAGGCGAGTCGTTCGATGCCGTGGTCGACGTCTCGCGTCGTCCCCGCCAGGTTCGCCGCGCGGTCGCGGCGCTGAAGCGACCAAATGTGCATTGGACCTTCGTCTCGACCATCAGCGTGTATGCGGACAATCGGATACCCGGACAACGTGCCGACAGGGCGCCGCTGCGCGAGCCTGTGGCCGAGGATGTGGAGCACAGCACCGATGCCATTTACGGCGCGGCCAAGGTCGCCTGCGAACAGGCGGTCGGCGGCGATGCCTTCATCTGCCGCGCCGGCCTGATCGCAGGCCCGGAGGACCCGACCGGACGCTTCGCCTATTGGCCGACACGGCTTGCACGCGGCGGCGAGGTGCTGGCGCCGGGATCGCCTGACGATGCCGTCCAGTTCATCGATGTCCGCGACCTCGCGCAATGGATCGTGCATGCGGCGGAAATTCGTCTCACCGGCATCTATGACGGGATTGGACCAATCCGCAGGCGCGGCGAGCTTCTGATCGAATGCGCGGCAGCGCTGAATACGTCCTGCACGTTCACCTGGATCGATCGCGCCTTCCTCGAGGCACACGACGTGCGGCGCTGGGCCGGTCCGCGGTCGTTGCCGATGTGGCTGCCCCTGCCCGACTTCGCGGGCTTCCTGACGCGCGACACCTCGCCGGCGCGCGAGGCCGGACTGACCTCGCGACCAGCGGGAGACACCGCGCGCGACACGCTGCATTGGCTTCACGTCAGCGGCGGCCCGGTCGTCGGGCTTTCCGCCGATGAAGAGCGGGACGTGCTGGCGGCCTGGCATGCCGAAAGGACACCGGCAACCGGAACCTAGCCCAATCGCGCAAGCCGGCTGACAGTCTACTCCGTCCGGATCGACGAATCCTTCAGGCCGTTGTCATCATAGGCCTTGCGCAGAGTGCCGTTCGTCGTGGCCTCGGTCATGAATTTGGTGACGAAGGCCAGTGCCTGGCCGTGGCCGAGCGGCACGGCGACGGCGGTCACTGTCTTCTTGAACGTCTCGTCCAGCACCTTTGTCCCCGGAATCTTCTGCGCCATCTTGTTGAGCTGGTCGCGCGACAATGCGAAGGCGTCGATCTCGCCGCTCTTCAGCAAGCCGAAGATCTCGTCATAGGTCTGATAGCCGGTGACCGTTGCATGCTTCAGATGCGCGATCGCGCCGCGCATGGTGGTGGTGGCGTTGACGGCCGCGACCTTGATTCCGGGTTGGTCGAGCGTCGCAAAATTGGTGACGGCGGAGCCGGGCTTGACGATGTAGGTGGCGTCGGCGACCTCGTAGATCGGGCCAAACAACATTTTGGTCTCGCGCTCGGGATCCCTGGGGAGCCAGGTGACGTCCCACGTGCCTTTGCCAGCCGCGTCGGTGATCTGTCCGGAGTTCTGGTGGACGACATATTCGACGGGGACGCCGAGCTTGGCGGCCATCGCCTTGCCGAGATCGACGGGAACGCCGGCATAGCCGGCTTCGATCTTGGTCGACCAGAATGCGCCGCCTGCGGGGCTGATTGCGATCGCGACGCGCAGCTTGCCGGTCGGCGCGATCTCGTCCTTCAGACCGTCTGCTAGCGCCGGCATGGCGACCATCGCTGCGAGAACGAGGCCGGCAAGGCCCGAGCGGAGGGACGTGGGCATGTCATGTTCTCCTCACCTTTTCTTCTTGGCTTCTTCCCGGCTGGCTCGCGCACCGTCACACGGTCTTTGGCACAATTCTGGTCGATCGTGCGCTCGGTGAAAAGCGGTTTGTCGTGACAAATCTGTCAAAGGCCACACCGCCCTTTGCAGCGCAAGGCCGGCGACTGCCATGGCTATGGTGTTCCACGGCCGGACATTTGTTGGTAGCCTGCCGCACCGACAGACGATACTCGGGGGCTACCGAATGACCTCATCGAATCCCGCATCTGCTGCACGGCGCAATGAAGCGTGGAGACAGGCCGGGCGGGCACTGGCCGCCGCTGCGACCGTGGTCGCACTGGCGGGTTGCGAGGACAAGAACACGTTCGTGGCACCGCCGCCGCCCAAGGTGGACGTGGCAACGCCGGTGCAGCGTCCGGTGACGCGCTACATCGAAGCCACGGGCAACACCGCGCCGATCAAGAGCGTCGATCTCGTGGCGCGGGTGCAGGGTTTCCTGCAATCGATCGACTATCAGGACGGCACCTTCGTCAAGCAGGGCACCCAGCTGTTCACGATCGAGCCCGAGACCTACAAGCTCAAGGTCGAGCAGGCGAAGGCGGCCGAGGTCGGTGCGCAAGCCACGGTCAAGCAGGCCGAAGCCGATTTCAAGCGGCAGGTCGAGCTCGTGCAGCGCCAGGCGGTCTCGCAGTCCACCCTGGACACCTCGACATCGACCCGCGACAACGCCCAGGCCAACCTCCAGCAGGCCCAGGTCAATACGAGGCTGGCCGAGGTCAATTACGGCTACACCAGGGTGACAGCGCCGTTCGACGGCATCGTCAGCGCCCACCTGGTCTCGATCGGCGAGCTCGTCGGCGTCTCCTCGCCGACCCAGCTCGCGACCATCGTCGCGATGGATCCGATCTGGGTGAACTTCACGGTCAACGAGCAGGACGTGCTGCGCATCCGCGCCGAAGCGGCCCGCCGCGGACTGACCCCCGCCGACATGAAGCAATTCCCGATTCAGGTGGGACTGCAGACCGAGACCGGCTATCCGCATGAGGGCAAGCTCGACTACGTCTCGCCGACCCTCAATACGTCAACCGGCACGCTCGCGGTGCGCGGCGTCGTGCCCAATGACAAGCGGGTGCTGCTGCCCGGTTATTTCGTCCGGGTGCGCGTGCCCTTCGACCAGGAGAAGAGCGCCCTGCTCGTCCCCGACACCGCGCTCGGCAGTGACCAGGGCGGCCGCTATCTGCTGGTGGTGAACGGCGACAACGTCGTCGAGCAGCGCAAGGTGCAGATCGGCCCGGTCGACAACGGGCTGCGCGTCATCGAAAGCGGCTTGAAGCCGGACGACCGCGTCGTCATCGCGGGGCTGCTGCGGGTGATCCCGGGCCAGAAGATCGATCCGCAAACAACGAAGATCGAGCAGCCGCAGGCGTCTGCCAAGTAGGGAGCTGCCTGCCATGATCTCAAAGTTCTTCATCGAGCGGCCGGTCCTGTCGAACGTCATCGCGCTGTTGATGATCCTGATCGGCGGCGTCGCGTTGTTCAATCTCGCCATCGCGCAATACCCCGATGTGGTGCCGCCGACCGTGCAGGTCACCACGCGCTATCCCGGCGCCAGCGCCAAGACCGTGATCGACACCGTTGCCTTGCCGATCGAGCAGCAGGTCAACGGCGTCGAGGACATGCTCTACATGCAGTCCTACAGCGGCTCCGACGGCACCTATACGCTGACCGTGACCTTCAAGATCGGCACCGACCTCAATTTCGCGCAGGTGCTGGTGCAGAACCGCGTCTCCAGCGCATTGTCGCAATTGCCGAGCGCGGTGCAGAACCAGGGCGTCACCGTGCAGAAGCGGTCGACCTCGATCCTCCTGTTCGTGACGCTGACCTCGCCGGACTCCAGATACGACAGCCTGTATCTTAGCAACTACGCCACCATCAACATCCGCGACGAGCTCTCCCGCCTGCCCGGCGTCGGCAACGTCACCGTGTTCGGCGCCGGCCAGTATTCGATGCGGGTCTGGCTCGATCCCAACAAGCTGCAGGTTCGCGGTCTCGTGCCGCAGGACGTCATCAACGCCATCCAGCAGCAGAGCCAGCAGGTCTCCGCCGGCCAGGTCGGTGCGCCGCCGACGCCGCCGGGCCAGGCGTTCCAGTACACGCTCAACGTCAACGGACGGCTCGACGACACCAGCCAGTTCGAGAACATCATCGTCAAGTCAGGCACCAGCGGCGACGTCACGCGGGTGCGCGATGTCGGCTGGGTCGAATTGGGCGCGCAGACCTACAGCCAGATCTTCTCGCTCAACAAGCAGCCGGCCGTCGGCATCGGCGTGTTCCAGTCGCCCGGCGCCAACGCGCTCCAGGTCGAGCAGGCCGTCGAGAAGAAGATGGCGGACCTCGCCAAGCGGTTTCCGGAAGGCATCAAATACGACACGCCGTTCGACACCACCAAATTCGTCGAGGCCTCGGTGCACGAGGTCTACATGACCCTGATCGAGGCCGGCCTTTTGGTGCTGGTCGTGATCCTGGTGTTCCTGCAGGACTGGCGCGCGATGCTGGTGCCGGCGACGACCGTGCCTGTCACCATCATCGGCGCCTTTGCGGCGATGGCGGCGCTCGGCTTCACCATCAACATGTCGACGCTGTTCGCGATCGTGCTGGCGATCGGCATCGTGGTCGACGACGCAATCGTCGTGGTCGAAGGCGCCGCGCACAACATCGAGCAGGGCATGAACGGCCACGATGCAGCGATCAAGGCGATGGACCAGCTGTTCGCGCCGATCGTCGGCATCACGCTGGTGCTGATCTCGGTGTTTTTGCCGGCCTCGTTCCTCGCGGGGCTCACCGGGCGCATCTATTCGCAATTCGCGCTGGTGATCGCGGCGACTGCGCTGCTCTCCGCCATCAACGCGGCGACGCTGAAGCCGACGCAATGCGCGCTGTGGCTGCGACCGACGGTGCCGCCGGAGCAGCGCAACTTCTTCTATCGCGGTTTCAACGCGGTCTATGACCGGGTCGAGCGCGGCTATACAAGGCTGATCACCTTCCTGTGCCGGCACGCCACCGTCTCGGTTGCGTTCGCGCTGCTGGTCATCGGAGCCAGCGGCTACGGCCTGTCGCGGGTGCCGACCGGCTTCCTGCCGATCGAGGACCAGGGCTATCTGATCGCCGCCGTGCAGCTGCCCGACGGCGCCGCGCTGGAGCGGACCCAAGCCGTGCTCGATAGAGCGAGCGGGCTGATCAAGGAGACGCCGGGCGTGGCGCAGGTCATCACCATCGCCGGCATCTCCGCGCTCGACAACAGCGCAAGCCTGGCCAATGCCGGCGTCGCCTACATCATCCTGAAGGATTGGGACGCACGCAAAGGACCCGGCGAGGATCTGCGCTCGCTGGTGTATGGGCTCAACGACAAGCTCGCGACCATCATGGAGGCGCGCACGCTGGTGCTGCCGCCGCCGCCGATCCAGGGCATCGGCAACGCCGCCGGCTTCTCGATGCAGGTCGAGCTGCGCGACGGCAACAGCGATTTCGCCAAGCTGCAGGCGATCACCGGCGCGATGGTCAGTAACGGCCAGAGCCAGAGCGCGCTGCAGCGCGTGCAGTCCTCGTTCCGCTCCTCGGTGCCGCAATTCAACGTCGAGATCGACCGGGTCAAGACCCAGACGCTGCACGTCACGACCGATCAGGTGTTCTCGGCGCTGTCGACCTATCTCGGCTCGTCCTATGTCAACCAGTTCAACAAGTTCGGCCGTGTGTTCCAGGTCTACACCCAGGCCGATCCCGCCTTCCGCGTCACCGAGAGCGACATCGCCAACATGCAGGTGCGCAACTCGAACGGCGACATGATCCCGATCGGCACCGTCGCCAAGATCACGCCGGCCACCGGCCCCTCGCTGATCAGCCTCTACAACCTCTATCCGTCCTCGACCGTGATCGGCCTGCCGGCGCAGGGCTACTCCTCCGGCCAGTCGTTGAAGCTGATGGAGGAGATCGCGGACAAGACGCTGCCGCCGGGCACCGGCTATGAATGGACCGCGATGTCCTATCAGGAGAAGGCGGTCTCGAACCAGATCTACTGGGTGTTCGGCCTCGCCATGCTGCTGGTCTATCTCGTGCTCGCCGGCCAGTATGAAAGCTGGTACGCGCCGATCTCGGTGATCCTCGCGGTGCCGCTGTCGCTGCTCGGGCCGATGCTGATCCTCTCCGGGCTCAAGATCGACAATAACCTGTATTGCCAGATCGGGCTGATCCTCCTGATCGCGCTGTCGGCCAAGAACGCGATCCTGATCGTCGAGGTCGGGCTCGAGCTGCACGGCCGCGACGGCAAGCCGGTGCTTGAGGCCGCGATCGAGGCGGCGCGCGCCCGCTTCCGCCCGATCCTGATGACCTCGTTCGCCTTCATCCTCGGCGTGGTGCCCCTGGTGCTCGCGACCGGCGCCGGCGCCAGCGCGCGCAAGTCGATCGGCATCACGGTGTTCTCAGGCATGCTGGCCTCGACCTGCCTCGCCGTGCTGTTCGTGCCGGCCTTCTTCGTGGTGGTGCAGCGCTTCGAGAACTGGCGGGCGAGCAAGAAGGTGGCGAAGGTGGAGACGGCGGCGGAGGTGAAGCCCTAAGAGTCCACTGCGGAAACACCCTCTCCCCAACCCTCTCCCGCAAGCGGGAGAGGGAGCGCACCGTCCACGCGGCTACAGCCACATCCTAAGCCTTCTCCACCGGCGCCTGCCGCGCCTCGCCGCTCGACACCAGCAGCACCGAGACTTTCGACTGCCTGAGCACGGCGTCGGCGACGCCGCCGAAGGAGAGATGGTCGGCCTGGATGCGGTCGACGCCCATGACGACGAGATCGACGTCGGTGGTGTCGATCTCGCGCAGGATCGCGGCCTCCGGCGCCCGGTTCACCCGCAGCGTAGTGGTGATGTCGACGTCGTAGCGGGCGGCGAGATCGCTGGCGTCCTTGAGGATGCCCGCCTCCTGGCCGAGGCCACGGGAGGCGCCGCGCTGCGCGCCCTTGTCGCGCGTCGTCGCGACATAGATCACCCGGAGCGAGCCTGACCCGGCCTGCGCCAGCGCGACCGCCACCTCGGCGCCGCGCTTGGAGATGCCGCTGCCGGAGACGGGAACGAGGATGTTGAGCGCCTCGGGCGCCGGCTGCTTCAGGTGCTTGCCCTTGGCCGCGACGATCGCAAGCGGTCCTTCGAACTTCGCGGCGATGTCGTCGATCCTCCGGTCGAAACGGTCCTTGGCCGTCACGACCTTGTCGATGCCAACGACCAGGAGATCAAAACCCTTGCGCGCCTCGTCGGCGATGGTCTCGCCGAGTTCCGCCTGCCTCGCACGGGTGACGACATCGACGTTGCCGGCCTCGCCGTCGCCATGGGCGGACACGACTTCGGCGGCCTTCTTCACCACCGCTTCGTGGCTCTCCTCCTGGTCGCGGCCCTTCTCCTGTTCCTTGGCGCTCTTGCCGATAT
This sequence comes from Bradyrhizobium sp. CCBAU 65884, assembly GCF_028128835.1. Lineage (NCBI taxonomy): Bacteria > Pseudomonadati > Pseudomonadota > Alphaproteobacteria > Hyphomicrobiales > Nitrobacteraceae > Bradyrhizobium > Bradyrhizobium sp. CCBAU 65884. Next base: position 40,152 of record NZ_LBJU01000132.1, read on the forward strand.
GCAGCACGGTGATCGGCAAGCCCCTCATGCCGGCGATCAGGCCGGCGATGTGGGCGGCAAAGGTGGCGTTGACGCTTTCGTCCACCGCCAGCAGAGGACGCTCGAGATTGGCGAGAAAGCCGCGCTTCTCGAATTCCTCCCGCTCCAGCCGTTCCTTCTCGTCCTTGTTCATCGGCAGCCTTGCCAGCGCGGCGCGCAGCATCGGCGGCATCGCCATCGTGGTCACGATCGCCATGGTCACGATCATCGTGAACAGGTTCTGGCTCAGCACGCCGATGGACAGGCCAATGGTCGCGATGATCACCTCGGTCGAGCCGCGGGCATTCATGCCGCTCGCCAGCGCCAGCGACTCCCGATTGTTCAGGCCGCCCAACGTGCCGCCGACGAAGGCGCCGCCGAACTTGCCGACGCTGGCGATCACGACCAGGAGGCCGGTGAGCATCAGCAGATTGGGATCGCGCAGCACCGAGAGATCGGCACTGAGGCCGGCGAGGCCGAAAAACACGGGCATGAAGAAGCTGGAGATCAGCCCGCGCAGGCGCTCGTCGATCTGCCGCGTCAGGATCGGTGATTCCCCGACCAGGATGCCGGCGACGAAGGCACCTAACACCGTATGCACGCCGATCAGATGCGTGATCAGCGCCATCACGCTCATCAACAGCAGGATCACCGTGATGACTGCGGCCGCGCTGACGAGATTGTCGTTGGCCCAGCGGATCAGCTGGAACACCAGGCGGCGGCCGATGGTGAAGCTGACGGCGAGGAAGGCGAGCGTGCCCAGCACGGCTTTCGTCACCGAGGCGATGTCCAGCGTACCGTGCGAGGCCAGGCTGAAGATGACGGCGATGATGATCCAGCCGATGGTGTCGTCGATCACGGCGGTCGCGACGATGATCTGACCGACATTGCGGCGCATGAAATTCATCTCGCGCACCACCACGGCGACGATCTTCACGGACGAAATCGACAGCGCCGTGCCCATGAACAGCGAAGCGACCAGGCGCTGTTGCGGATTGGGCAGCAGCGCATCGGGCAGGAACTCGCCGAGCGCAAAGCCGCAGGCGAAGGGCACGAGGATGCCGGCGATCGAGATCGCGATCGCGGCCTTGCCGACCTTCCTGACCAGCTTGAGGTCGGTCTCCATGCCGGTGAGCAGCAGCAGGAGCAGGATGCCCACTTGCGCGATGCCGTCGAGCATCGCCTTCTGCTCGGGTGCCTTCGGGAAGATCGCGTGCTGCGCTTCGGGCCAGATCCAGCCGAACAGCGACGGTCCGAGGAGAATGCCGGCGAGCAACTCGCCGATCACCGAGGGCTGGCCGACGCGCTGCATGATCTCGCCGAGACCGCGACCGACCGCGATCAACAGCACGATTTGCGCCACCAACAGGAATTCGGATGGGCCAGCCGATTTGCCGCCCTCGGCACCGGCCGCAATGGTGGTGAGGACAAGCGCCGCGGGGACGAGGCCGACCGGTCGGAGCAGGCGCCATGGCATGCTGGTGTCTTTCCCCCTTCACCCCCGGCGTCGGGGCCACGGGGATAGAACCCACGGGAGGTGGGGCGGGTTCCACCCCGCTGGTGCACCGGACGCAGCGCAGCGCCTCTTCGGCGGTGCGCTGCAGAGCCGGGGCCTATGCCGCCGAGAAACTTGCCCGCAATTTTCTCGGTCCCGGCTCTGCGCCGCAACGCTTACGCGTTGCAGCTTGTCCGGGACACGGACCCTCACACTGCAGCCGGCGTCCTGATTTCGCGCGGCAGGATGATCGCCGCCGCGATTGCCAGCAGGCAGAGCGCGGCGAAGGCGTGCAGCATGGTGACGAAGCCGCCCTGCTCGTAGAGCCAGGCGACCAGGCCGACCGAGGCGCCGGCCGCGGTGAAGCCGATGAAATAGCGCACCGCGTAGGCGCGCGAGCGCCATTCCTCGCTGGTGTACTTGCCGACCATGGCATCGTTCACCGTGACCTGTCCGAACGCACCCATGACGATGCCGATCGAGACCAGGATCAGCGGCAGATTGTTCAGGCTGGCGGCGAGATAGAGGAACGGCGCCAGCATGAAGGACAGCGGCAACGCCACCGTCTTCAGCGAGTAACGGTCGAGCAGCCGGCCGATCGTGTACTGCGTCATCGCGCCGAACACGTAGACGCAGGCCGCGATGACGCCGAGCAACGCCGGGCTCTTGGTCAAATCGGCGAGACGCTCCGCGAACAGTTTTGGCAGCGCGACGGTGACGGCGTTGAACGTGGTGGAGATCGCGATCACCACGATCAGCAGCGACAGCACCACGCGCCACATGTCCTGTTTTGCCACCCGCGCCTGCGCCGCCGCCTGCTTCGAGCCCTTGCGGTCCTCGTGCACGACCAGCATCGCAAAGGCGATACCGATCAGGATCGTGACCACGCCGGGAACGATGAAGGCGAAACGCCAGCCGAGATATTGGCCGATCACGCCGGTGACCAGCGCCGAGGAGGCAACGCCGAGATTGCCCCAGACGCCGTTGATGCCCATCTCGCGGCCGAGCCGGTCGGCATACGACACGATCATGGCGGTGCCGACGGGATGATAGATCGAGGCGAAGATGCCGATGGCGAGCAGCGCGGCGCCGAGCTGCACGGGCGTCTGCACGAAGCCGACCGAGATCATGGAGGCACCAATGCCGACGAAGAAGATCAGCATCATGTGGCGGCGGCTCCAGCGGTCGCCGAGCCAGCCGGTGAGCAGCGAGCCGGCGCCGAAAGCCACAAAGCCCGGTGTCGCGTAGGGCAGAAGTTCCGAATAGGCCATGCCGAGCGCCGGCCCCATGATGATGACGGCGGCGGCGAAGATCAGCATCGAATAATGGTCGATGAAATGGCCTGCGTTGACGAAACTGATGACCCGGTTGGGGCTGTTCATACGAATCCTCTCCTGCTCCGAAATGAGTTATATGTCCTCCCCATGACGGGATGCTGCCAATGACTGTCTTGGAAACGCCAATCTTGGAAACGCCAATCCTGAGGGAGGTCCGGAGCAACCACCGCTCGCCCGCGGGCGTGCACCTGGTCGCGCGCGACTATCCCAAGGGCATGCGGATCGATCCGCATTTGCACCGCGAGGCACAGCTGATCTATGCGGCCAAGGGCACGATGCAGGTGACGACGCCCGGGGGGCGATGGCTGGTGCCGCCGGACCGCGCGGTCTGGGTCCCGGCCGGGCTCGAGCATGCCATCGATCTGCTCGCCGACATCGAGATGCGCACGCTGTATTTCGACCTGTCCTGGCTGAAGCGCGAGCAGCGCTATGACGGCCTGACCCGGGAATTCGTGGTGCGGGTGTCGCCGCTGCTCAATCAGGCGATCCTGGCGCTGTTCGACGCGCGCAACACGGAGGAGCGGACCGAGCTGCTGGTGCGCCTCGTCATGCTGGAATTGCACCAGGCCGAGGATTCCGCGACCTTCGTGCCGCTGCCGCGCGAAGTGCGCTGCCGCCGCGCCGCCATGATCGTGCTCGACGATCCCACCGGCCTGCACGACATCGACACGCTGGCGCGCGAGGTTGGAACTTCCGCGCGGACGCTGTCGCGGCTGTTCTCGACGGAAACGCAGCTGAGCTTCAAAAGCTGGTGCCAGCGCGCGCGGATTGCGGCGGCGATCCAGCGGCTCTCCACGGATGCGAATGTCTCGGTGAAGCAGCTCGCGACGCAGCTCGGCTATGCCAGCGTGCCGGCGTTCTCGGCCGCGTTCCGCCAGGTGACGGGGCGGACGCCGACGGAGTTTGCGGGGAAAGGGTAGCTCGTCGATACGAGCGCAGAACTCGTAGGGTGGGCAAAGCGGAGCGTGCCCACGCATTTTTCGCAATCGAGAGAGATCGTGGGCACGGCGCAAGTGCGCCTTTGCCCACCCTACGGTAGCGGTGCCCTCGGTGGCATTGCCGCGGAGGCAGGCATGCCGGCATTCTCCAGACGCACGGCCCAACTAAAGTTGCCGCATTCCTCGGCTTGATTGTGATCGGTTTCTGCCCAAATCCCGTGTAAGCTTCCGCAACGCACAAACCCGACACGAAAGTCCCGATGGCCAACGCCTTCTTCTCCGACCTGCTCGCCACGATCTCCGAGCGCGGCCGCACGCTGCTTCGTCGGGGAGATTCCGCCGACACCAGACGGGACGCCGACGGGCTGATCGATCTCTGCGACGCGCTGCTGTCGGGCCGGGGCGAGGCATCGGGCATCGCCATCGCGCGTGAGGTGCTCGACATCTACCGGGAGCTGGATGCGGCGGGACGCCGCGCCTTCTTCGACGGACTGGTGCGCGATTTCGGCCCGGACCGGGAGCGCCTGTCCAAGGCGATCGAGAAATGGCGCGCCGCGCCGAGCGACGAGGACGCGAGCTCGCTGCATTTCGCCTCGGAGCCGCGGCGGCAGGAGCTGATCCGCCGCCTCAACCGCGCGCCCGGCGGCACCGGCGATCTCGTCAACATGCGCGCCGATCTGCTCGGCATGATGAACGGCCACACCGAGCTCGCCGCGCTCGATCGCGACGTCTCGCATCTTCTCTCTTCGTGGTTCAACAGGGGGTTTCTCGTGCTGCGCAGGATTGACTGGTCGACCCCGGCCAACATCCTCGAAAAAATCATCCGCTACGAGGCCGTGCACGAGATCTCCGACTGGGACGATCTGCGCCGCCGCATCGATCCGGTCGACCGCCGCTGCTACGCCTTCTTCCATCCCGCGATGGTCGACGAGCCCTTGATTTTCGTCGAGGTGGCGCTGACCGAGACGATCCCCGGCGCGATCGCGCCGCTGCTCGCGGTCGATCGCCAGTATCTGCCGATCGAGCGCGCGCGCACCGCCGTGTTCTATTCGATCTCCAACACCCAGCGCGGTCTTGGCGGCATCTCCTTCGGCAGCTTCCTGATCAAGCAGGTGGTCGAGGAGCTGCGCCGCGAAACGCCCAAGCTCGACACTTTCGTGACGCTGTCGCCGGTGCCGGGTTTCATGCCATGGCTGAAGCAGGACAAGGACCTGCCGCTGTCGGACGAGGACCGCGAGGTGCTGAAGCGCCTCGACGACCCCAAATGGTTCGAGAGCCCCGAGACGACGGCACAGCTCCGCGCCGTGATCGAGCCGCTCGCGGCGCACTACTTCCTCAAGGCGCGCACGCCGAAGGGCAAGCTGATCGATTCCGTCGCCCGCTTCCATCTCGGCAACGGCGCAAGGCTGGAGCGCATCAACTGGCTCGGCGATCTCTCGCCGAAGGGCGTGCGGGAATCCGCCGGCGTGATGGTCAACTACCTCTATCGCCTCGACGACATCGAGAAAAACCACGAGGCCTACGCGAATGACGGCGAGGTGGTGGCGTCGAGCGCGGTGAAGAAGCTGCTGAAGGGCGAAGGAAGGCGGCTGCTGGACATGCGATTGTCGTAAGCCGCAAACTCAGTCGTCGTCCCGGACAAGCGAAGCGCTGATCCGGGACCCAAAGCCACAGGGTTGGGTTTGGCGAAGATTCGGAGTTGCCGGCCCGCTCCATAACCTCTCCCTGGGGTTATGGGTCCCCGCGTTCGCGGGGACGACACCGAGTTGTTGGAGACGCCGTCGACCCTACTCCGCCAGCGCCTTCATCTCCTTGTAGAGATCCGACTTGCCTTCAAAACCGATGCCCGGAAGGTCCGGCATGGTGATGTGGCCGTTCTCGACGCCAACGCCATCCGGGAAGCCGCCGTAGGGCTGGAACAGGTCGGGGTAGCTCTCGTTGCCGCCTAAGCCGAGGCCGGCGGCGATGTTGAGCGACATCTGGTGGCCGCCATGCGGGATGCAGCGGCTGGGGGACCAGCCGTGGGTTTTCAGCACCTCCAGCGTGCGCTGGTATTCGCACAGGCCGTAGGACAGCGCGCAGTCGAATTGCAGCCAGTCGCGATCGGGGCGCATGCCGCCGTAGCGGATCAGATTGCGGGCGTCCTGGTGGCTGAAGAGATTCTCGCCTGTGGCCATCGGGCCTGGATAGAATTCGGCGAGCGCGGCCTGCAGCGCGTAGTCGAGGGGATCGCCGACTTCCTCGTACCAGAACAAGGGATAGTCGCGCAGCATCTTGGCATAGGCGATGCCGGTCTCCAGGTTGAAGCGGCCATTGGCGTCGACGGCGAGCTGCGCGTCCTTGCCGATCTCCTTCAGCACCGCCTCGATGCGGGTGCGGTCTTCTTCAATTGGCGCGCCGCCGATCTTCATCTTCACGACGTTGTAGCCGCGATCGAGATAGCCGCGCATCTCACCGCGCAGCATCGAGAGGTCCTTGCCGGGATAGTAATAGCCGCCGGCGGCGTAGACGAACACGCGCGGATTGGCTTTGACGCCGTGCCGTTCGGCGAGCAGGCGGAACAGCGGCTTGCCCGCGATCTTCGCCACCGCGTCCCACACCGCCATGTCGATGGTGCCGACTGCGACCGAGCGCTCGCCGTGGCCGCCGGGCTTCTCGTTGGTCATCATCGCGCCCCAGACCTTGTCGGGGTCGAGATTGTCGCCGGCCGCATTCAGCACCGACTTCGGATCGGCCTCGGTGATGCGCGAGGCAAAACGCTCGCGGATCAGGCCGCCCTGCCCGTAACGGCCGTTGGAGTTGAAGCCGTAGCCGATCACGCGCTTGCCGTCGCGAACGACGTCGGTGACGACGGCGACGAGGCTCGTCGTCATCTTGGTGAAGTCGATATAGGCGTTGCGGATCGGCGATGAGATCGGCTTGGTGATCTCGCGGACGTCGACGATGCGGACGGACATGGGGGGCCTTTCGATTTGTTAGCCCGTCATTCCGGGATGGTCCGAAGGACCTGACCTCAGGTGCGCAATTGCGCACCGGGAAATCTCGAGATTCCGGGTTCGATGCTTCGCATCGCCCGGGAATGACGGCTTCGCCGTCACTTCTTATCCCTGAAATACGGCTCCACCGGCCCGTGCACCTTGATGGTCAGCGGGTTGCCGTGGCGGTCCTTGGCGTTGCCGGCGGTGACGCGGACCCAGCCTTCGCTGATGCAGTATTCCTCGACATTGGTCTTCTCGACGCCCTTGAAGCGGATGCCGACGTCGCGCGCCAGGATGTCTGCGTTGTAATAGGGGCTGTTCGGATCGACCGACAGGCGGTCCGGAAATTCATCGCTCATGATTGTCTCGCTCATAACAGGGTCTCGATTTGATTCCGCAATCCTTCCGGCCGTGCGGTCGGCGCGTAGCGCGCGATCACCTTGCCGGTACGGTCCACCAGGAATTTGGTGAAATTCCATTTGATGGAGGCCCCTAACAGGCCCGATTGCTGGTGTTTCAGGTACTCATACAGAGGGTGCGCATGGGCGCCGTTGACGTCGATCTTCTCGAACAGGGGAAAGGTGACGTCGTAATTGGTCGAGCAGAACGCCTGGATCTCGCTCGCCTGCCCCGGCTCCTGCGCGCCGAACTGGTTGCAGGGAAAGCCGAGCACGGAGAAGCCGCGCGGCGAGAGATCGCGATGCAGATCCTCCAGACCGCGATATTGCGGCGTGAAGCCGCATTTGCTCGCGGTGTTGACGATCAGGAGCACCTGCCCCTCGAAGCGGCGGAGCGCAACCTCCTCACCCGCAAGCGAGTTGGCCTTGAAATCGTAGATCGCGGACATCGCTAACCCACGGGATCGATCGGCGACGGCGGCACGCCGCCCGCCTCGATCGCTTCGCCTGCGAGCAGGCAGAGGTCTTCGCGGTAGCGGCCGGAGACGATGTGCACGCCGACGGGCGCCTGGCCGACCAGACCCGTGGAGACCACGAGGCCCGGCAGACCCATGAAGGGAATGGCGATCTGCGGCAGCTGCGCTTCCCAGACGCGCTTGAAGGACTCATCGTCCTTGCGATCGAGATGATCGGGGAACGGCAGCTCGCCGGACACCGGCGTCAGCAGCACCGCGTATTTTTCGAAGAACAGCATCCAGTCGCGGGTCAGAGTGGCCCGCCGCGTCAGCGCCTTGGCGTAATTGGCCTGATCCATCGGCGTGACCCTGCCGCGATTGCCGCGCAGGCACGCCAGCGCGCCGGGATCGCCCTCGCGCTCGGCCATCTCCAGCTGCGCTTCATAGCCGTCGCCGAGCCAAAGCTTGATCTGCCACTCGACCGCCTCGCGCATCGACGGCGTGTTTTCGATCGCCTCGACCGTCCAGCCGGCACGCTCGAGGCGCTTGCCCGCATCGCTCACCGCCGCCTTCACTTCGGGCGTGGTGGCAAGGCCGTCCGGATTGAGGCAGAGCGCGGCGCGCTTGTCCCGCGCCGGGCCTTCGAGCGGCACCGGTGCGAACCAGGGGTCGCGGATGTCGCGGGCCGACATCGCAGCCAGTGAAATCCTGAGGTCGTTGACGGTGCGCGCCAGCGGACCCGAGACCGCCATGATCTGCGGTCCGATCGGGCGCTCCGGCAGTGCCGGATTGAAGGCGGGGATGCGGCCCAGCGTCGGGCGCAGGCCGTGCACGCCGCAGGCATAGGCGGGATAGCGGATCGAGCCGGCGATGTCGGTGCCGTGGGCGATGTGGCCAATGCCGGCCGCGACCGCCGAACCGGCGCCGCCGGACGAACCGCCCGGGGTCAGCGAAGCATCGCGCGGGTTCTTGGTGTCGCCATGGACGAGGTTGGTGGTGAACCAGCGATAGGAGAAGGCCGGGCAATTGGTGCGGCCGAGCAGGATGGCGCCGGCTTTGCGGAAATTGGCGACCACCGGATTGTCCTCGCGCGCGATCAAATCGCGCTGGAGCTTGAGGCCGTTGGTGGTTGCAAAGCCCTCCTGGTCGACATTGGCCTTGATGGTGACGGGCACGCCCGCGAGCACGCCGGGGTCCTCGCCCCGCGCGATGGCGGCATCGACGGCGTCGGCCTGCTTGAGCACGTCGTCCGGCCGGTGGTCGATCACCGCATTGAGCTGGGGATTGACGGCGTCCAGGCGGGCGAGACCGGCCTTGGCGGCCTCCTTGGCGGACACCTTTTTGGACTTGACGAGGATGGCGAGGTCGGCAGCCGACAGGCGCCAGAGATCTTGCATGGCTTGCTCCGTGTAACCCGCGTCTTTTAGCGCCGGGAACGCGGCAAAGCCATGCGGATTTCGCAGGGGCGAAGGCGCTGGGGTGCCGGGTGGCGCCTCGTCATTGAATCCTGAGCGCAGCGAAGCAATCGAGAAATCCCTCCGCGGAGGCAGTCTGGATTGCTTCGTCGCAAGGGCCAATGACGGGGAGGGAGTGTGGGCTAGTGCCGCGTCGCGGACGCGTCCGGGATGTCCAGCAGCGCCTCGGTGAAGGGGAACTCCAGCACGATCTCGCCTTCGGCGTCGGTCACCTCGATCACGGCGTCCAGCAGGGCGCGCTGGGTGCCCTCGGATTTCACCACCTCCAGGATCATCTGGCGGGCGACCTCCCAGGCGCGGTCGGGGTTGCGCAGGTCCTCGCCTTCGGGATCCACGATCAGTTCGTCGCCGATACGGGTGTTGAAGTAGTATCTGGGCATCATCGAAATCCAGTTGGGTCGCCTGTACCGGATTGAAAGCTGCACTGCACTCACAACTGCTTTATCAGGACAGGGTTCGCGACCGAATGCGCCGAACGCAAGGCAGCGCCCCAGAAGTGGCGTTCCCGAGGGCTTTTTTTCGCGGCGCAACATGGGCTTCTCGGGAAAATTTCACTGGCGAACTTCTCGGCGCGCATTAATTTAACGGGTGGGCGGATACGTCCGAATTCGCGAAAATGGAGTGCCAAAATGGCCTGGAAAGCCCCGAAGATCGTCGAAGTGCCCTGCGGCATGGAAATCAACATGTATGTGAGCGCCAACCGCAAGTAAGCGGTTGGTGATCTGCGTTCAGCGCAGGTGGGTCTTTCGGTCACGACCGGTTTCCGAATGATGGAAATCGTGTCGGCCTGAGATCCACCTCCGTGACATTGCTTCCAGGAGACGGATCATGCTTCGCGTCGTCGTCCTGGGCGCCGCAGCCGGCGGCGGAGTGCCGCAATGGAATTGCGGCTGCGAGGGCTGCCGGGCGGCCCGTGAGAACGGCCATGAACTCTTGAGAACCCAAGCCTCGGTCGCCTTCAGCGGCGACGGCGAGTACTGGTTCCTGATCAATGCCTCCCCGGACCTGCGGCAGCAATTGAATGCCACGCCGCAGCTGCACCCCAAAGCGGGCGCGCTGCGCCATACGCCGATCGCAGGCGTTATCCTGACCAACAGCGAGGTGGATGCGGTGGCAGGCCTGCTCTCGATGCGCGAGGGCTCGCCCTTCACGGTCTATGCGCACGAGAAGGTGCTGGCGATCCTGAAGAGCAACAGCATCTTCGACGTGCTGAACGAAAAGAACGTGCGGCGCCAGCCGATCGACATCAGCGAGCCGTTCGAACCGCGGCTACCGGATGGCGCGCGCTCCGGGCTGGAAGTGCTGGCCTTCGCAGTCCCGGGCAAGTCGGCCTGGTATCTGGAAGGCAAGGCGCATCCCGGTGGCGAGAGCGGCGACGGCGACACGCTGGGCCTGAAGATCACCGACAAGGCGACCGGCAAGTGCTTCTACTTCATCGCGGCGTGCGCCGAGGTGACCGACGCGCTGAAGGCCGAGATCGACGGCGCTTCGCTCGTGTTCTTCGACGGCACGGTCTGGCAGGACGACGAGATGATCAAATGCGGCCTCGGCCACAAGACCGGCAAGAGCATGGGACATGTCGCCATGTCCGGCGACGACGGCGCCATCGCACGGCTGGCCGACCTTGCTATCGACAGGAAGATATTTCTGCATATCAATAACTCGAACCCGGCGCTGCTGCCTGCCTCACCCGAGCGCAAGGCCGCTGAGCAGGCGGGCTGGCAGATACCGGCGGATGGAACGGAGATCGTGCTGTGAATGCGGCGTCAATGACTGGAATGACTGCGCTCTCGATCGGCAAGGACATCAAGCTCACGAGCGCCGAGGAGCTGGAGGCGGCGCTGCGCCATATCGGGGCGACGCGCTATCACAGCCTGCATCCGTTCCACAAGCTGCTGCACGGCGGCAAGCTGAACAAGGGCCAGGTGCAGGCCTGGGCGCTGAACCGCTACTATTACCAGAGCACCATCCCGATCAAGGACGCGGTGGTGATCTCGCGCTTCCGCGACCGCGCCACGCGCCTGGAATGGCGCCATCGCATCGAGGACCATGACGGCGATGTCGGCTCCGAGGGCGGCATCGAGCGCTGGATCAAGCTGACGGAAGGACTCGGGCTCGACACGGCTTACGTGGAATCGACCGAAGGCATCTTGCCGGCGACGCGCTTCGCGGTCGAAGCCTACGTCCACTACTGCCGCGAGAAGAGCCCGCTGGAGGCGATCGCCTCCTCGCTCACCGAGCTGTTCGCGCCAAATCTGCATGAAGAACGCATCTCCGGCATGCTGGAGCACTATGATTTCGTCAATCCTGACATCATGAGCTACTTCAAGCGTCGCCTGACCCAGGCGCCGCGCGATGCCGGCTTTGCGCTCGACTATGTCAAGGCGCATGCAAGGACGCCGGAAGAGCGCGCCTCCGTCTGCAACGCGCTGATCTTCAAGACCAACGTGCTATGGGTGCAGCTCGACGCGCTCCAGCACGCCTATGTCGAGGGCAACATTCCGCCGGGCGCGTTCGTGCCCAAAGCGAGCTGAAGAGGAACTGGAATGGCCGGGCCGCGGAACATCAGCGTCAGCGAGGCAAGCCGCCCGGTGCTGCCGCGGCATGCCAAGCTGAAATATGATGAGACGCGGAAGGTCTGGGTGATCCTGGCGCCGGAACGTGTGCTGGCCCCGGACGAGATCGCAGTCGAGGTCCTGCAGCTCTGCAACGGCGAGCGCAGCGTCGGCGACATTGCGGACGCGTTGGCGGTCAAATACGCCGCGCCGCGCGAGGCGATCCTGGCCGATGTCATCGTCATGCTGCAGGATCTCGCCGACAAGGGCTTTCTCACGGAAGCCCGGGAGAAGACGTCATGAGCGATGTGCTCGGCAATCCCACCGTCCCGCCCAACGCCAGCGACAGCCTCGCGGTGCTGGAGAAGCAGCGCTCAACAGCGGAGACTTTTGGCATTCCGCTCGCGGTGCTGCTGGAGATCACCCATCGCTGCCCGCTGCAATGCCCCTACTGCTCCAACCCGGTGGAGCTCGATCGCTCGGGCAAGGAGCTGACCACCGAGGAATGGAAGAAGGTCTTGAGCGAGCTCGCCGAGATCGGCGTGCTGCAGGTGCATTTCTCCGGCGGCGAGCCGACGGCGCGCAAGGACCTCGTCGACCTCGTCAAGCATGCCAGCGACGTCGGCCTCTACACCAACCTGATCACCTCGGCCGTACTGCTGACGCGCGAGAAGCTCAGCGATCTCGCCGATGCCGGGCTCTGCCATGTGCAGATCTCGTTCCAGGGCATCGAGGAAGGCCTCGCCGATCGCGTCGCCGGCTACAAGGGCGGCCACCGCAAGAAGCTCGAGGTCGCAAAGTGGACGCGCGAGCTCGATTTGCCGCTCACCGTGAACGCGGTGATGCACCGGCAGAATTTGCACCAGCTGCCTGACATCATCCAGATGTCCGTCGATCTCGACGCCGACCGGCTCGAGGTCGCCAATGTGCAGTATTACGGCTGGGCGTTGAAGAACCGCGCCGCGCTGATGCCGACGGTGGCGCAGCTCGACGAATGTACCCGCCTCGTCGAGGAGGCGCGCGAACGGCTGAAGGGCACGCTTGCGATCGACTACGTCGTTCCCGATTACTACGCGCTGCGGCCGAAGAAATGCATGGGCGGCTGGGGCCGTCAGTTCTTCAACATCTCGCCCGCCGGCAAGGTGCTGCCCTGCCACGCCGCCGAGAGCATCACCGGGCTCGACTTCGAGTCGGTGCGCTCCAACCATTCGATCGCCTGGATCTGGCAGAACTCCGAGGCCTTCAACCGCTATCGCGGCACCGGCTGGATGAAGGAGCCGTGCAAGTCTTGCGAATTCCGCGAGATCGATTTCGGCGGCTGCCGCTGCCAGGCCTTTGCGCTGACCGGCGATGCCGCCAACACCGATCCCGCCTGCGCACTGTCGCCGCTGCACGAAACCATCTTCAAGCAGGCCGAGCGTGAGGCCGAGGGCGAGACCAGCCGCTTCCTCTATCGCAACTTCGCCGGCGGCACCCTGGAATCCGAGAATGGGGCCTGACGCCGACGCTGGCACAGCCGCGAGGCGCGCCGATCCGTTTGCGCCGCTGACCTCCGACATGCTCGACGTCGGCGACGGCCATGAGCTCTATGTCGAGAGCGTCGGTCGCAGCGGCGGCATTCCCGCGGTCTACCTGCACGGCGGGCCCGGCAGCGGATGCCAGCCCGATCATCGCCGGCTGTTCGACCCTGATCGCTTCTGCGCCGTGCTGTTCGACCAGCGCGGCTGCGGCCGCAGCCGTCCCAAGGGATCGCGCGAGCACAACACCACGGCCCATCTGATCGCCGACATGGAGAAAATCCGCGACAAGTTCGGCTTCGAGCGCTGGATGGTGGTCGGCGGCTCCTGGGGCGCGACGCTGGCGCTGGCGTACGCGCAGGCCCATCCCGAGCGCGTCTGCGGCATCGCGCTGCGTGCAACCTTTCTGGGCACGCGGGCGGAGGTCGAGACGGCCTTCACGGTACGCCTGCCGCAATTCTATCCCGCGCTCTACGAGGATTTTCTGAGCGTGCTGCCGCCCGGGGAACGCGCGCATCCGGTGGAAGCCTATTATCGCCGCATCCTCGATGCCGATCCGGCCGTTCACGGACCCGCGGCCCGCGCCTGGCACGACACCGAGCGCGCATTGTCGGAGCACAAGGCGGCCAAGACGCGGCTGGACCTGGCGTCACTGAACGTCTGGCGCACGCTGCCGGCGACGCCATTCATGGAGGCGCATTACTTCAGCAACGACAGCTTCATGAACCAAGACCAGCTGCTGCGGAACACGGACCGGCTCGCCGGCATTCCCGGCATTATCGTGCAGGGCCGCTACGACCTGTTGTGCCCCCCTGAGACATCACACGCGCTCGCGAAAGTTTGGCCGGGTTCCGAGCTTCGCCTCGTGGAAGAAGCCGGACATTCGCTCTATGATGCCGGCGTGAGGGATGCGGTCATGAAGTCGATTGCCGACCTTGCGTCGAAGGCCGCGCGCTAATGCGCGAAAAAGGACAACAAGAAAATGCCGCTCGCCGGAAAGGGCATGCTGCTGACGTCGATGAATATCGACGCAGCCAATGAGGCCGATTTCAACCGCTGGTACGATCGCGAACATCTGGAAGAGCGCGTCGCGATCGAGGGCTTTCTGGAAGCGCGGCGCTATGTCGCGCATGCCGCCAATCCCAAATATCTCTCGCTGTACTCGACCGCGACGCTCGACGTGCTCGACAGTCCCGCCTATCGGGCGCGGCTGGCCAACCAGACCGAATGGTCGCGGCGGAGCATGGCGCATTTCAAGGACATGCTCCGTGTCGTCGCGCGCATTACCATCAGCAACGGCACCGGCCGCGGCGCTGCGCTCGGCGTGGTGCGCCTGCGGCCGACGCCCGACAATGCCGGCGCATGGCGTGATGCACTGCAAGAAAAGCTGGCGCCGGAGAAGCGCGACGGCATCATCTCCATGCATCTGCTCGAGAGCGAGCCGGAATTGTCCGGCGCGACAGCGGACATTCCGGCGGTGCGCAACGAAGGCGTCCGCGACTGGTTCGTGCTGATCGACGGCACGCATGTTGGCGCGGTCTCGGCCGTGATTGCCGAGCGCTTCACCGGCCCTGCCGCATCGCCCTTCCCGCTGCCCGTCTCCGTCGGCACATACGGTCTGATGTGGGATCTCGCGAAGAGCGATATCGCGCGCGGCTGAACAACCATCTGCATCGCAACATATTGCACCGCACGCGCATCGCGCGCGGCCGTTAATGCTGTGCGCGCGTAGCTCCCATGAAAGCGGGGACGCGCCGAACTTTGCCGTTGTACTTCGGAAAGGTTCTAATAAGCTAACCCAATGACGTCATTCAGAAACCAGATCGCAGCGCGTTAAGCGTTCGCCAAGCTCAGAAGAGGCCGCCGGGTCTTTGAGCCTGCGCGGACAGGGTAGGAATGAAACCGACCGATATCGCGGCCCCCGACTACTTTCACAAAGTGGTCGATTGCCAATGGGCCTGTCCTGCGCACACCCCGGTTCCCGAATATATCCGACTGATCGCACAAGGCCGCTACAGCGACGCCTATATGATCAATTGGAAATCGAACGTGTTTCCCGGAATTCTGGGACGCACCTGCGATCGTCCATGCGAGCCGGCGTGCCGCCGCGGACGCGTCGAGGAGACGCCGGTCGCGATCTGCCGGCTCAAGCGCGTCGCCGCCGATTTCAAGGACGACATCAGGCAGCGCCTGCCGCGCCCCTCGCCGAAGAACGGCAAGCGCGTTGCCTTCGTCGGTGGCGGCCCCGCCTCGCTGACGGTGGCGCGAGATCTGGCGCCGCTCGGCTATCACTGCACCGTGTTCGATGCCGATCCCGAAGCCGGCGGCATGATGCGCACGCAGATCCCGAAATTCCGCCTGCCCAATTCGGTGATCGACGAGGAGACCGGCTACATCCTGGGTCTCGGCGTCGACTTCAAGGGCGGCCACCGCATCGAGAGCATGAAGTCGCTGCTCGCGGAGAAATACGACGCGATCTTCGTCGGCTCCGGCGCACCGCGCGGCCGCGAGCTCGACATTCCCGGCCGCAAGGAAGCGGCGGGCAACATCCATATCGGTATCGAATGGCTGGCCAACGTGTCATTCGGCCATGTCGACAAGATCGGCAAGCGCGTGATCGTGCTCGGCGGCGGCAACACCGCGATGGATTGCTGCCGCACCGCGCGCCGCCTCGGCGGCGAGAAAGTCACGGTGATCGTGCGCTCCGGCTTCGAGGAGATGAAGGCCTCGCCGTGGGAGAAGGAGGACGCAATCCACGAGGATATTCCGATTCTCAATTACATGGTGCCGGTGGCATTCAAGCACGTCGCCGGCAAGCTCATCGGCGTCACCTTCCAGCACGTCAAAGCCGAATTTGACGCCAAGGGCCGCCGTAACCTCGTGCCTTCGGGCGACCCCGATCAGACCATTCCCTGCGACGACGTGCTGGTCGCGGTCGGCCAGGAGAACGCCTTCCCCTGGATCGAGCAGGATTGCGGCATCGAGTTCGACAAATGGCACATGCCCAAAGTCGATCCCAAGACATTCGCCTCGACCAATCCAAAGGTGTTCTTCGGCGGCGATGCTGCATTCGGCCCGAAGAACATCATCTGGGCGGTGGCGCACGGCCATGACGCCGCGCTGTCGATCCACAAGATGCTCTCGGGCGAGGACATTACCGAGCGTCCGCTGCCCGACGTGCATGTCTCATCGCAGAAGATGGGCATCCACGAATGGAGCTATGACAACGACATCTCGATCGACAAACGCTACAAGGTGCCGCATCGCGACAAGGTGATCGCGCTGAAGGACATCCGCGCCGAGGTCGAGCTCGGCTACGACGTCAAGCTGGCGTTGGGCGAAGCCGAGCGCTGCCTGAATTGTGACGTCCAGACCGTGTTCTCGACCTCGCTCTGCATCGAGTGCGATGCCTGCGCCGACATCTGCCCGATGGATTGCATCACATTCACCGGCAACGGCGAGGAAAGCGATTTGCGCCAGCGCCTGAAGGCACCCTCGCCGCATCCGGACCAGGACCTCTACGTCTCCTCGGATCTCAAAACCGGGCGCGTAATGGTGAAGGACGAGGACGTCTGCCTGCATTGCGGGCTGTGCGCCGAGCGTTGTCCCACCGGCGCCTGGGACATGCAAAAATATTTCATCGAGATGACCCACGCAGGTTCGACATGCCCGACAAAAAGCCGATCAGCAGCGTAAACGACTTCGTCGTCCGCTTCGCCAACGTCAACGGCTCGGGCTCGGCCAGCGCCAACGAGATGTTCGCGCGCGCGATCCTGCGGCACGGCGTCCCGGTGTCCCCACGCAACATCTTCCCCTCCAACATCCAGGGCCTGCCGACCTGGTACGAGGTGCGGGTGACCGAGGACGGCCATCTCGGCGCCCGCGGCGGCGTCGACATGATGGTGGCGATGAACCCGCAGACCTGGGACAAGGACGTGGCCGGCATCGAGCCCGGCGGCTATCTGTTCTACGATTCCACCAAGCCGATGCCGTCGACCAAATTCCGCGACGATATCACCGTAATCGGCGTGCCGCTCACCGCCATCACCAACTCGACCTACACCGATCCGCGCCAGCGCCAGCTGTTCAAGAACATCATCTACCTCGGCGCGCTCTCGGCGCTGCTCGACATGGACCCGAAGCTGATCGAGCAGCTGATCGGCGAGCAATACAAGGGCAAGGAAAAGCTGCTCTCCTCCAACGTCCATGCGCTGCATTTGGGGCGCGACTGGGCGCTGCAGAATTTGAAATGCCCGATTGGCCTCAGGGTGAAAAAGTCGGACAAGGTCGGCGACCGGATCTTCATCGAGGGCAACAGCGCCGCCGCGCTCGGCGCCGTCTATGGCGGCGCCACGGTATGCGCGTGGTATCCGATCACGCCGTCCTCCTCGGTGGCCGAAGCCTTCACCGCGCACTGCAAGAAATACCGGCACGATCCTGAGACCGGCAAGGCGAAATACGCCATCGTCCAGGGGGAGGACGAGCTGGCCTCGATCGGCATCGTCATCGGCGCGTCCTGGAACGGCGCCCGCGCCTTCACCGCGACGTCGGGCCCCGGCATCTCCCTGATGACCGAGTTCATCGGCCTCTCATACTTCGCCGAGATCCCGGCCGTGATCATGAACATCCAGCGCGCCGGCCCCTCGACGGGCATGCCGACCCGCACCCAGCAATGCGACATCATCGCCTGCGCCTATGCTTCGCACGGCGACACCAAGCATGTGCTGCTGTTCCCCGAGGATCCCGCCGAGGCCTTCGAATTCGCGGCCGCCGCGTTCGATCTCGCCGAGCGTATCCAGACCACGATCTTCCTGATGCTCGACCTCGATATCGGCATGAACCACCGGCTCTGCCGCCCGCTGAAATGGGACGACGCAAGGCAATACGACCGCGGCAAGGTGATGACCGAGGAGATGCTGGAAGAGGGGCGCGACTTCGGCCGCTATCTCGACGTCGACGGCGATGGCATCCCCTACCGCACCTATCCCGGCACGCACCCGACCAAGGGCTCCTATTTCACCCGCGGCACCTCGCGGGACCGCTATGCGCGCTACTCCGAGGAAGGCTCGGTCTACGCCGACAACATGCAGCGCCTGATGCGCAAGTTCGAGACCGCGCAGGACCTCGTGCCGCGACCGCTGCAGGCCAATGCGGAACGGCCGACCAAATACGGCGTGATCTATTTCGGCTCGACCTCGCCGGCAATGGACGAGGCGATCGGCCTTTTGGAAGCGCGCGGGCATCAGCTCGACCGCCTGCGCATCCGCGCCTTCCCGTTCCATTCGAGCGTGGCGAGCTTCCTCGCCGAGCACGATTTCGTCTACGTCGTCGAGCAGAACCGCGACAGCCAGCTCCGCCAGCTGATCGTCAACGAGAACGGCATCGACCCGGTGCGCCTCGTGCCGATCGTGCACTATGACGGCTCGCCGATCACCGCCCGTTTCATCGCAAAAGCCATTGGCGACCACCAGGATCACCTCAAGGTGACCCCGCTCCGCAAGGCCGTGTCATGACCGACGCGTTGCTCTCTCCATCGTCATGCCCGGACTTGATCCGGGCATCCACGCCTTTCTTCTTCCCGGCCAAGACGTGGATGGCCGGGACAAGCCCGGCCATGACGGGCTTGGGATCGCAGGTGCTCTCATGACCTACATCGCAAAGCCGAAATTCCATCATCCCGGCCTCAAGAAGAACGAGCTCGGCTACACGCATCGCGACTACGAGGGCAAGATCTCGACGCTGTGCGCCGGCTGCGGTCACGATTCGATCACGGCTTCGATCATCGAGGCCTGCTACGAGCTCTCGATCGAGCCGCACCGGGTGGCGAAGATCTCCGGGATCGGCTGCTCGTCGAAGACGCCGGACTATTTCCTCGGCAATTCGCACGGCTTCAACTCCGTGCACGGCCGCATGCCATCCGTGCTCACCGGCGCCAACCTCGCCAACCGCGATCTGATCTATCTCGGCGTCTCCGGCGACGGCGATTCCGCCTCGATCGGGTTCGGCCAGTTCGCACACTCGATCCGGCGCGGCGTCAACATGACCTACATCGTCGAGAACAACGGCGTCTACGGGCTGACCAAGGGCCAGTTCTCGGCCACCGCCGACCGCGGCTCGAAGTCCAAGAAGGGCGTCACCAACACCGACAACGCCATCGACCTCGTTGCGATCGCGCTGCAGCTGGGCGCCACCTTCGTCGCGCGCAGCTTTTCCGGCGACAAGACCCAGCTGGTGCCGCTGATCGCCGCCGCGATCCGCCACAAGGGCGCGTCCTTCATCGACGTCATCAGCCCCTGCATCGCCTTCAACAACCACGCCGGCTCGACCAAGAGCTTTGATTATGTCCGCGAGCACAACGACGCCGTGAACCGGCTCGACGTGCTGGTCGGCCGCGACCCCATCGCGGTGGACTATGCGCCGGGCACGGTGCAAATGGTCGAGCAGCATGACGGTAGCAAGATCGCGCTGCGCAAGATCGACGCCGACTACGATCCGCATGACCGGCTGGGCGCCCAGACCTTCCTCGCGCGGCACGCCGCCAAGGGGCAGATCGTCACCGGTCTCCTTTACGTCGACCCCGACGCCGAAGATCTGCACGAGCATCTCAACACGGTCGAGACGCCGCTCAACACGCTGGAAGCGGACACGCTGTGCCCGGGTTCGGCCGTGCTGGACAAGATCAACGCCAGCCTGCGGTGATCATTTGCTCCGGGCCGCAGCCGGCGACCTGACGCGTATGGTGATCTTCTCCGACACGACCGGCGGTTCGAACGGATAGTGCTTGGCGTCGCCGAGCACCAGCTGCAGGGTGTGAGTGCCCGGCGCAAGGTCCAGCATGGTCTCGGTCTGCCCTGCGCCGAAATGCAGGTGCGACTTGTCCTGCGGGATCGGCTCCTTGGGATCGATGGGATCGTTGACGTCGACCAGCAGATGATGATGACCGGCATTCTGGTAATCGTCGCCGGCATGCGTCACGCCCATGTTGCGCAGCCCGAACCGGACCCAGAATCCACCGCGAACCTTCTGCCCATCGTGCGGCGTAATGAAATAGAGCTTTGCGTCCTTTGGCGCGGTCTTTCCCTGCGAGTAGGCTGCGCCCGGGTGCACTGCGATCGCCGTCGCCAATGCGACACAATGAATGATCTTCATCAAATCCACTCCAGCACTTACGGACCGAGCGCGACGCGGAATCCATGCGTGGGATAACGGACATTGGTGTCGTAACCATCGCGATTGGATGGCCTCACATATCTCGCATCGTTCTTCCACGAGCCCGAGCGCAGGACGTGCGAGCTGCAGTCCCCGCCACTCCATGCCGAGCCGTCGGTGGGCGCGCCCTGATAGGTCTTGTGCCAGCAGTCCTCGACCCATTGATCGATACCGCCACCCATGTCGTGGAGGCCGAACGGGTTCGGCTTGAAGCTGCCGACCTTCGCCGGCTGCTCGGCCGCGAGGTCACCGCAATCCTTGCATCCGGCCATGCCTGGCTGGAGCTTGTCGCCCCACCAATATTTGCTCTGCGTGCCGCCGCGCGCGGCGTATTCCCATTCGGCTTCGCTCGGAAGCCGGTAGGGCTTCTTGGTCGCCTGCGCCAGATACCCCGCATATTGCTGCGCGTCGGTCCAGCTCACATTGCTGATCGGCGCATCGTCTTTGCCGGTAGCGGTGAAGCTGCACGCCTTTGCGGCCGCGCATTCGTTCCATTCCTGCACGGTCACCGGATATTTGCCGATCGAGAACGGCTTGACCGTGACCTGGTGGACAGGACGTTCGGTCGGATCGTCATTGCTTCCCATCGCAAAGCTGCCGCCGCGAATGGCGATCATCTCGGGTTCGCGGGGCGGCGTGGCCGATGGGCTGGGCGGCGCGACCGACGGGCTGGGCGCCGGTGCCGGAGACGACGCCAATGACGGAGATGGTTGCGGCGTTTGCGTCGCCGCTTCGCGCGGCGGAGCCAGCGGGCTCGGGGAAGCGACCGGGGATGCGGCCGGCGTGGCGGCCTGCTCGCCCACTCTACCCCGCGGCTGCGCCAGCAGATACCACAGCGCGCCGGTCGCAATCACCAGCAGCGTGATGCCAAGGAGAAAGATCAGAGTATTCTCGCGCCGTCCTCGCGTCCTTCCGACGGCATCTGCGTCCGGCAGCACGCGATAGACGCGCACCGGATCCGTGATGTTCTTGACCTTGCGGTCCCCGAGCGACTCATAGCCGCACACCACCTTGTGCTTGATCTGCTCGTAGATCGCGCCCGAGATATAGACGTGACCGGGCTCGGCGATACCCTCGATACGTGTGGCGATGTTGACTCCGTCGCCATAGACATCGTCCGGCTCCACGATCACGTCACCGAGATTAACGCCGATCCGGTATTCGAGCCGGGAGTGCTTCGGAAGCGAGGCATTGCGGCCGATTAGGTTCTGCTGGATGACGATGCTGCAGCGAACGGCCTCGACAGGACTGTCGAAGATCGCGATGAAGCCATCGCCCGTCGTCTTCACCAGCGCCCCGTGATGTTCGACGATGCTGGGCTGGATGAGATCACGCTCGATCCGCTTGACGCGGACATGCGTGCCCTCCTCGTCGGCCTGCATCATGCGGCTGTAGGAGGCGATGTCACCGACGATGATGGCTGCGAGACGACGAGGCATTGAGCCGTGCGGAGGCGGCTCATCCTGACTTCCGGGTCTGAAGTTGCGAATTTCGCCCATTGCGGGGGGACTCCACAAACCTACAAAGGCAGCCCCAGCTTACGACCGCTAAAGGCGATCGTCTGTGAAGGCTATCACATTGATGAAATGGAGCAATGTCGAACGACTCGCAGGGATCGAGTTCCGGACGGCGAAGGCGTCGCATCGGTTGAACCTTCCTCGCCCTCCCGGTGACTAACGCCGTGCCTGGAACTATCCATCCCACTCCGCGCTGCGATGATCATGCGCGACTTGCGCGCGTTGAACGCGTCGCACCTGGGCCGCGTCTAAAGCCTACAGCTCAGCTATTGCGCTCGAGGCCATCATGAAGCTCTCTCTCCTGACTGCCCTCGCCGTTGCCGCACTCATCAGCGCGGCCCACGCGGATGAGGCTGACGACATCCGCGAAGCCAGCAAGGCCGAGGCCGAGACCTTCAACACGCGGATGTATGCGGGCACCCCCGGCAACAAGGCCTATGCCTGCTTCGTCCGCCGCTACGATGCGGAGCATCTGGCGCGGCATCCGAAACAGAAGGTCGCTTCGATGAAGCTGCTGATCTCAGCCGAGTTGGACAAGGAAGACAGGGAGCTGCACAATTCCTTCCGCCTGGGCTTCAGGTACCGCCATCGCTCCGGCGATTTCGACTCCAGCGGTTCTTGTAACCACGCCGTATTCACCAAGGACGGCAACGAGGTTCGCCTCGGTTGCGGTGTCGATTGCGAGGGCGGTGGCATCGGCGTTGCACTGTCCAAAGACGACAGATCGGCGATCGTGCGGCTCGAACGGGTCCGCGTCTGGCAGAACAACAAGCCGGATGACGAGGCCGAGCAGTCGCTGGTCGGCGGTGCCGACGACCGGATTTTCCGCCTCGACCGCACCGACAACAGCGAGTGCGCTTCGCTGGTGACCGACCGCAAGGAACTCGCAGCGCTCCGCCACAAATGATGATATGTCCCCGGCGAATTCAGTCCAGTCGAGGGAGATCGCCATGAACCGGCGGAACATCGTGTGGAGCGCTATCTCGGCCCTGGGCGCAGCATTCGGTGCCTCCAGCGCGAAAGCCGCGACGGAAGCGGGCGCGGGTAACAAGCTCAAAGTGGTCTACCATCTCAGCGATGCCGAGAAGGTCAATTTCGTGCTGGGCAACATCCAGAACCACATCGACGGCGTCGGCGGTCCTGATCACGTCACGATCGCGCTGGTGATCCACGGGCCGGCGCTGAAGGCATTCCACTCGGCGCAGGCCAACCCCGACATCAGCAAGCGCGTGGGCGAATTCTCCAAGGATGGCGTCGAGCTCGCCGCGTGCGGCAACACGATGAAGGCGCAGAACGTGACGCTCACCGAGCTGCTGCCGGGCTTCGTGAGCGCGGAAAAGGGCGGCGTGGTTCGTTTGGCTGAGCTGCAGTCGCAGGGGTATCTGTATCTGCGGCCCTAGGGCATTGCGGTTGCCACGAGAAAGGTGCGCCCCTTCCCCCCGCTTGCGGGGGAGGGTTGGGGAGAGGGTGTCTCCGCAATGAAGAACCCCCAGAGGAGAGAACCCTCACCCGACGCTTCGCGTCGACCTCTCCCGCAAGCGAGAGAGGTAAGTCGCGCCCGCGGATGCCTTCCGCTTCAAAGCTCCCGCCGCCGCCATCATGCTTGACTTACCCATAACCCAACGGTTATGAGTTAAACCATAACTTCCCGGTTATGGATTCCCATGTCCCTCGCCCCCGACCTCCTGTTCCGGACGCTCGCCGACCCCACAAGGCGGGCGATCTTCGAGCGGCTGTGCCGCGAGGGGGAGCAGACGGTCGGGGCCCTGACCGTGAGATCCGGCGTTTCCCAGCCGGCAGTCTCAAAACATCTCGGCGCGTTGAAGCTGGCCGGCCTGGTGCGCGACCGCCATGAGGGACGGCAGACCCATTACAGCGCGCAGCCCGGCGCACTCGATCCGCTGCTCGACTGGACCAGCCAGATGACCGGATTCTGGCAGAGGCGGCTCGACGCACTCAACGATCTCCTGAAGAGGATGGACCAATGACCGAAGCCTCAAGCGAAACGCGCTCCGTCGTGATCGAGCGCGAATTCGCCTTCCCGGCCGAGCGGCTCTGGCGCGCGCTGACGCAACCGCATCTGATCGAGGAATGGCTGATGAAGAACGACTTCAAGCCGTCAGTCGGTCATCGCTTCAATCTTCGCGGCGAATGGGGCGGCGTGCTGGACTGCGAGGTGCTCACCATCGAGCCGCAGAAGACGCTCGCCTACACCTGGAATTTCTCGCATGAGGACGCCGCGTTCGACCTCAAGAGCGTCGTCACCTTCACGCTGACTCCGACCGGCGCGGGTACGCACTTACGCGTCGAGCAGGCGGGCTTCAGCCCGACGCAGAAGCAGGCTTACGGCGGCGCGCATGCCGGCTGGAAGCAGTTCCTTGCCAAGCTGGACGAGGTGCTGGCGCGGGGAGAATAGCTCCGGCCGGCCATATCCATTCCAATCATCTCTAGAAGGAGACCCCAGTGAGCACAGACATGCGGATTCGTCAGATCCATCGCTGGCTGTCGATGGCTTTCACGCTTGCCGTCATCGCCAACATCGTCGCCATGACCATGCAGCTCCAGGCCGTCTGGATCGGCTTCCTGGCGCTGGTCCCGCTGATCCCGCTGCTGGCGACCGGGCTCTATCTGTTCGCGCTGCCCTATCTCGGCCGCCGCGGCAACGCGTGACACGAGGCGAGACGATGAAGAAGGCAGTAGCGGCGAAGAAGACCAGCACGAAAGACGCGACTGGGCCGTCACCCGCCAAGCTGATCGACGGCAGGATCAAGGAGCTCGGCGACTGGCGCGGCGAAATGCTGGCGCGGGTCCGCGGCCTGATCAAGCAGGCGGATCCCGAGGTCGTCGAGGAATGGAAGTGGCGCGGCGTTCCCGTCTGGGAGCACGACGGCATCATCTGCACCGGCGAGACCTACAAGGAAGTGGTGAAGATGACCTTTGCCAAGGGCGCCGCGCTGGACGACCCGGCCGGCCTGTTCAATTCCAGCCTCGAGGGCAATGTCCGGCGCACGATCGACATTCGCGAGGGCGAGAAGATCAACGAGAAGGCGTTGAAGGCACTGATCCGCGCGGCGGTGGAGTTGAATATGAGCAAGGTGAAGAAGCCGGCGAAGCGCTAAGGGGTAGCGAGTTCAAAGCGAGTTCGGAGCCTCTCTCCGTTCCCTCCCCCCTTGTGGGGGAGGGGCAGGGAGGGGGGTGCGACACGGGGATTCTTTCCGTCGCGCGATCACACTCGGTGCATCATCAACAACCAGCACCTTTTGCTGGGTACCCCTCTCCCTAACCCTCCCCCACAAGGGGGGAGGGAACGCACCTCCGCCGGTGCGCTAGTTGAGGGTAACCCATCAGACGTCCGGCACAGTCAGCCGCCTCAAGCCACCGCCGCCGGGATCGGGCGCGGGCTGACGACGTATTCGCGCATGACCTTGTCGTTGGCATCGACCTCGATCAGCGCGACGTCGTAGGTCCAGAGATCGGCCAGGTGCTGCAGCACCCGCTTGGCATCGGTCTCGTTGAGCTGCGAGCCCTTGATGACGTGGTGGTGCAGGATCAGCCGGCGGTCGCCGGAGAGATCGACGTCGACGACCTCGATATTGGCGTCGATGAAGCCGACATCGTGCTGCCGCGCCAGCTCGCGGCGGACGCGGCGGAAGCCGCGCTCGTCGTGGATGGCATCGACCCGGATGCCGGCACGCTCCTCGGGATCGTCGTGCAGATGGAACATGCGAAAGTGCCGCATCAGCTTCGGGCTCAGGAACTGGGCGATGAAGCTTTCATCGCGGTAGTTGGCCCAGACGTCGCGCAGCACGCCCATCACGTCGCCCTTGCCGGCGATGTCGGGGAACCATTCGCGGTCCTCGTCCTCCGGTTTGGTGACGATGCGCTCGATGTCCTGCATCACGGCAAAGCCGAGCGCATAGGGGTTGAATCCGGAGAAGCGCGGGTCGTCGAATTCGGGCTGGAACACCACGTTGGTGTGGGATCCCAGGAATTCCAGGAAATTGCCGTCGGTGATGCGGCCCTGCTCGTGCAGCTTGGTCATGATGCGATAGTGGACGTAGGTGGCCGTCCCCTCGTTCATCACCTTGGTCTGGCTCTGCGGATAGAAATATTGCGCGATGTGGCGGACGATGCGCAGCAGCTCGCGTTGCCACGGCGCCAGCCGCGGCGCACTCTTCTCCAGGAAGTAGAGCAGGTTTTCCTGCGGCAGGCCGAGCAGCTTGCGGCGGCGCTCGATGCTGAGCGCGGACCGGCTCTTGGCCGCGCCCTTGGGGACTGTGCGCCAGAGGTCGTTGAAGACCTCCTCCTCGTGCTGGCGGCGCCGCCCTGCCCGCTTCTCCTCGGCGCGCAAGTCCAGCTTCTTCTTGCCGGGATAGCGGTCGATGCCGTGCGACATCAGCGCATGCGCGGCATCGAGCGTGCGCTCGACCTCGACGCGGCCGTAGCGCTCCTCGCATTGCATGACATACGTCTTGGCGAAGTCGAGATAATCCAGGATGCCGTCGGCGTCGGTCCACTGCTTGAACAGGTAGTTGTTCTTGAAGAAGTGGTTGTGGCCGAAAGCGGCGTGCGCGATCACGAGGGTCTGCATCGTCGCCGTGTTCTCCTCCATCAGATAGGAGATGCAGGGCGAGGAGTTGATCACGATCTCATAGGCGAGCCCCATCAGGCCCTTGCGATAGGATGCCTCATGGAAAGCGAATTGCTTGCCGAACGACCAGTGCTTGTAGAACAGCGGCATGCCGACGGAGGAGTAGGCATCCAGCATCTGCTCGGCGGTGATGACCTCGATCTGGTTCGGGTAGACGTCGAGCCCGAGATCTTTCGTCGCCACCATCTCGCAGGCATCGGTGATGCGCTGCAAGGTGTGGAAATCCCAATCCGCGCCTTCGAACAATCGTTCCGTCATGGAGCGGCTTTCTCCTGGGCAGTTTCGCGGCGCTGGAACAGATCGTGGAACACCGGAAAGATCTCGCTGCGCTCGCTGACCTTGCGCATCGAGAGCGGTGCGCCGCCGTTGCGCAGGCGCTCGTAAAGGGTCCAGAGCGAGGAGTCGGAGAGATCGAAGGCGCTGCCGCCGGATTCCCCGACCTCGAGATAGGCGAAGAACTGACAGACCGGCAGGATCTTGTCGGTCAGCAGGAGCCCTGTGAGCTCGCCGTCGGAATAGGAATTGTCGCCGTCGGAGGCCTGCGCGGCGTAGATGTTCCAGTCCGACGGGTTGAAGCGCTCGCGCACGATCTCGTGCATCGCCTGCAGCGCGCTCGAGACCAGCGTGCCGCCCGAGGCCGGGCCATAGAAGAAGGTCTGCTCGTCCACCTCCTCGGCGCGGTCGGTGTGACGGATGAAGACGATCTCGACGTGCTTGTAGCGGCGCTTCAGGAACACGTAGAGCAGCATGTAGAAGCGCTTGGCGAGATCCTTCATGTGCTCGGACATCGAGCCCGACACGTCCATCAGGCAGAACATCACCGCCTGCGCCACCGGCTTCGGCACCGTCTCGAAGCGGCGGTAGCGGATGTCGAGCGGATCGATGAAGGGAATCCGCTTGGACTTCGCCTTCAGCTTCTCGAGCTGGGCGAGAAGCTCCACGCGCTCGTCCTCGTCCGTACACGCGGCGAGCGCGGCTTCCAGTTCCTCGATCTCCTCCTTGCGGGGACGCTTGAGCGCGATGCGGCGGGCGAGCGCCAGCTTCACCGTCCGGCTCACCGAGATGTTGGCGGGCGAGCCCGACGTGGTGTAGCCGGCGCGCTGGATGCCCTCGCTCTCGGTCTGCGCGATCTTGCGCTTGGCGAGATCCGGCAGTTCGAGATCGTCGAGGAAGAGATCGACGAACTCGTCGCGGGAGAGCACGAAGCGGAAGGCGTCCTCGCTGTCGCCTTCGCCCGGGCCGGAATTCTTGGCACTGCCCTGGCCGGAGCGCTGCAGATAGTCGCCCTCGATGAACTTCTTGTTCCCGGGCAGCACCATGTCGCGCGTTCCACCTTCGCGGCGGAAGCGCGGCTCGTGCATGCCGTCGAGCGGGATCGTGACCTCACCACCCTCCAGGACGTCCTTGATGTCGCGTTCCTGCGAGGTCTTCTTGACGGCGCCCTGCACCAGGGATTTGGCCCGACGCAAGAACCGCTGGCGGTTCTCAAGACTCTTGCCGCCTGGATTCAGGCGCCTGTCAATAATGTGAATGGGCACTTTACCATCCGCCTCAACCGGCCTGCTTCACACGCATGTACCATTCGACGAGCCGGCGAACCTGACGCTCGGTGTAGCCACGCTCCACCATGCGTGCGACGAACTCGCCGTGCTTCTTCTCCGTCTCGCCGTCCTTCTTCGATCCGAAAGAGATGACCGGAAGCAGGTCCTCGACTTGCGAGAATATCCTCTTTTCGATCACGTCGCGAATCTTCTCGTAGGAGGTCCAGGTCGGATTTTTGCCACCGTGCTGGGCTCGCGACCGTAACGAGAATTTGACGACCTCGTTGCGGAAGTCCTTGGGGTTGGCGATGCCCGCCGGCTTCTCGATTTTGGTCAGCTCCTGGTTCAAAAGCTCGCGATCGAGCAGCTGGCCGGTGTCCGGATCCTTGAAGTCCTGGTCCTCGATCCAGGCGTCGGCATAGTCGACGTAGCGGTCGAACAGATTCTGGCCGTAATCCGAGTAGGATTCCAGGTAGGCCTTCTGGATCTCGTTGCCGATGAACTCGGCGTAGCGCGGCGCCAGATCCGCCTTGATGAATTCGAGATAACGCTTCTCGACCTCCTCCGGCAGCTGCTCGCGGCGGATCGACTGCTCCAGCGCGTACATCAGATGCACGGCGTCGGCGGCGACCTCCTGCGGATCGTGGTTGAAGGTCGCGGCCAGGATCTTGAAGGCAAAGCGGGTGGAGACGCCGTCCATGCCCTCGTCGACGCCGGCGGCGTCGCGGTATTCCTGGACGCTGCGCGCCTTCGGATCGGATTCCTTCAGGCTCTCGCCGTCATAGACCCGCATCTTGCCGAACAGGGTGGAGTTCTCGTGCTTGCGAAGGCGCGACATCACCGAGAACCGCGCCAGCGTCTCCAGCGTCGAAGGCGCGCAAGGCGCCGACGCGAGCTCGGAGCCCTGGATCAGCTTCTCGTAGATCTTCTGCTCCTCGGTGACGCGCAGGCAGTACGGCACCTTGATGACGCAGATGCGGTCGATGAAGGCCTCGTTGTTCTTGTTGGCCTTGAAGCTCGACCACTCGGCCTCGTTGGAATGCGCGAGGATGACGCCGGTGAACGGGATCGCTCCGATGTTTTCGGTGCCGATATAGTTGCCTTCCTGCGTCGCAGTCAGCAGCGGGTGCAGCATCTTGATCGGCGCCTTGAACATCTCGACGAACTCGAGCACGCCCTGGTTGGCGCGATTGAGGCCGCCGGAATAGCTGTAGGCGTCGGGGTCGTTCTGCGCGTAGGTCTCAAGCTTGCGGATATCGACCTTGCCGACCAGCGAGGAGATGTCCTGGTTGTTCTCGTCACCGGGCTCGGTCTTGGAGATCGCAATCTGGCGCAGCCGCGACGGCTGGATTTTTGCGACACGAAACTGGGAGATATCGCCGCCGAAGGCTTCCAGCCGCTTGTAGCACCACGGGCTCATCAGGCCGGTGAGACGACGGCGCGGAATGCCGTATTTCTCTTCCAGCATCGGGCCGAGCTGATCGGGATCGAACAGGCTGAGCGGGCTCTCGAACACGGGCGAGAGTTCATCGCCGGCCTTGAGCACGTAGATCGGATGCACTTCCATCAGCGACTTCAGCCGCTCGGCGAGCGAGGATTTGCCGCCGCCGACCGGGCCGAGCAGATAGAGGATCTGCTTGCGCTCTTCGAGACCTTGCGCCGCATGGCGGAAGAAACCGACGATGCGCTCGATGGTTTCTTCCATGCCGTAGAAGCCGGCGAAGGCCGGATAGGTACGGATCGTACGGTTCAAAAAAATACGGCCAAGGCGGGTATCCTTGGCCGTGTCAATCGTCTGGGGGTCACCGATCGCCGCTAGCAGTCGCTCGGCCGCGTTCGCGTATTTCATGGGATCGCTTCGACACGATTCCAGATATTCCGCCATCGACATGTCGTGTTGGCTTCTCGCCTCGAACGACTTAGCGAAAGCGTTGAATAGAGAATCGTTGTACATGATCCCTCTCCGCGTGAGTTCCGCTACAAGCTGAAACGAAAGCAGTTGCCGGACCGTTCCTCAGGCCGTTTCGAATCAGCGTGAGCACATGACGATCATTGGACACCCGGGTGCAGACACGACGCAACGCACAACGTAGGCACTCGTTGAGTTACGAACAGGCACCTGCCCGTATTTTGTGCGAATCCCTGTCTATATTGGCTCATTTCCACAAAATGTCACTCGGTCGCAACATCCGGGCGTTACCGGGGATGAGACCATCCGGCGTTGCAGCATAGCGATCTGCGAGCGGCGATCTTATGACGCTTGTACGGCGAAGCCTTGAGCGCCGCCTTGGTTACCACCTTGGGTGCCGCGTTCATCTTCCTGCTGCAATGCGGCGCGCGGAGTGCTGGCAGCGTGACAGTCGCGGCAAGCGCGCAGCAATGTATCAAAATCGGTCGCCAGGCCGTCCGACAGGATGACGATGCGATCGTTTCGCGCGCAACGGGCCAGATCGCGGATGCCGCAGAGCTGCTGCTGCAAAGCCGGCGTCGGCGTCAGCACGATCATCTTGTGGCCGCGGCTTTCCTCAGCCGAAATCTCTGCAATCGAATCCCAAGGCAGAAATTCATTGCCGATGCGCAGATCGCGGATGCCGTAGGGGGTGACGACCACGACCGCCCCCCGTTCGGCGGGCAGCATCCAGATCAGCCGGCAGGTCACCAGGCCGAACAGCACGACGCCGGCATAGCCGAGCGTCGTGTCGTAGTCGCCCAAACCGTCCCACAAGTCGAAGGCGAGGCTCGCGCTGAGCAGGGTCATCGCAAACCCCGCTGCAACCAGCAGCCGCAACTGCGTCGCGCATCGCCTGATTTCGAGATCGCGGGATGCGTCGATGGTCATGGCAGATTGCTGGCTGTCGGCGACAGCAAACGCCAGACCTTCAGGATGGGCGTGCATGCTCTTCCCCAGCATGGCCATTCGCGGCCGAACCACGATGCACCAGACGGACCGGAATCCGCTGATGGCACTCCACGCAGCCACTGGCTGACGACGAAGCGGCCGGCGTTACGCAAGGAGACCCGGCCGAACCTTCGGCCAACGACTTTTTACGCAACAACCGCTACTGCCGCCCGGATCGCCATGATCGCGACGGAGTTACACTGGAGGGTATGACGCCTGTACCCTTGATTGGTTCCCTCCCGGGAGCATGTAAGCTAGAGGATAGCGCGTCAGGACCGGCGCGGAAACCCCTCGCCCGCAGGCTTGGAGATAAATAAGCATCATGAATCCCGTCAAAGAACTGGAAAAGCACGGACAAGCCGTCTGGCTGGACTTCCTGGCCCGCGGCTTCATCGCCAAGGGCGACCTGAAGCGGCTGATCGAGACCGACGGCGTCAAGGGCGTCACCTCCAACCCCTCGATCTTCGAGAAGGCGATCGGCAGCTCGGACGAATATGACGCCCCGATCGGCAAGGCGCTGAAGCGCGGCGACCGGACCGTGGCCGACCTGTTCGAGGCCGTCGCGATCGAGGACATCCAGAACGCGGCCGACGTGCTTCGCCCGGTCTATGACCGCCTCGAGGGCGGTGACGGCTATGTCAGCCTGGAGGTCTCGCCCTATCTCGCCATGGACACATCAGGCACGGTCACTGAGGCGCGCCGGCTCTGGAAGGACGTTGGCCGCAAGAACCTGATGGTGAAGGTGCCGGCGACGCCGGAGGGCCTGCCGGCGATCGAGCAGCTGATCGGCGACGGCATCAGCATCAACATCACGCTGCTGTTCTCCAAGGCAGTCTACCTCCAGGTGGCCGAAGCCTACATCGCCGGGCTCGAAAAATACGTCGCAGGCGGCGGCGATCCCTCGCATGTCGCGAGCGTGGCCAGCTTCTTCGTCAGCCGTATCGACTCCGTGGTCGACAAGCAGCTCGACGACAAGATCGCCCGCGCCAACGATCCGTCCGAGAAGGAGCGGCTGGCCGCGCTCAAGGGCAAGGTTGCGATCGCCAACGCCAAGGTCGCCTACCAGGACTACAAGCGCCTGTTCTCGGGTCCCCGCTGGGACAAGCTCGCCGCCAAGGGCGCCAAACCGCAGCGGATGCTGTGGGCCTCCACCGGCACCAAGAACAAGGATTACAGCGACGTCCTCTATGTCGAAGAATTGATCGGCCCCGACACCATCAACACCGTGCCGCCGGCAACGCTGGATGCGTTCCGCGACCATGGCAAGCCGCGCGACAGCCTGGAAGAGAACGTCGAGGACGCCTACCGCGTGCTGGAAGAGCTGGAGCGCTCCGGCGTCTCGCTCGACGCCATCACCGAAGAGCTCGTCAAGGACGGCGTCAAGCTGTTCGCGGACGCCGCCGACAAGCTCTACGGCGCCGTCGCCCACAAGCGCGCCACGGTGCTTGGGCCCGCGCTCGACCGCCAGTCTCTCTCGCTCGGCGACGGGCTCGGCAAGGCGATGGCCAAGAGTACGGAGGAATGGCGTGCATCGGCCAAGATCCGCAGGCTGTGGCAGCACGACAAGTCGGTCTGGACCGGCGCGGACGAGGACAAATGGCTCGGCTGGCTCGACAGCGCCGCCAAGGCCGACGTCGCCGATTACGAGGACTATGCCGGCCGCGTGAAGGGGCAAAAGTTCTCCGACGCCGTCGTGCTCGGCATGGGCGGATCGAGCCTCGGGCCGGAGGTGCTGGCCGAGACTTTCGGGAAAAAGCCCGGCTTCCCGAAGCTGCATGTGCTCGACTCCACCGATCCGGCGCAGGTGCGGGCGATGGAGGCCCGGATCGACATCGCCAACACCGTGTTCATCGTCTCCAGCAAGTCGGGCGGCACCACCGAGCCGAACGCGATGAAGGACTATTTCCATGAGCGCGTTGCGCAAGCGCTCGGCCCGAAGGCGAAGACGGGCTTCCGCTTCATCGCGGTGACCGATCCCGGCTCATCGCTGGAGAAGGCCGCCAAGAAGCTGAACTACGCCCGCATCTTCCATGGCGAGCCCTCGATCGGCGGACGCTATTCCGTGCTGTCGCCGTTCGGCCTCGTGCCGGCGGCGACCGCCGGCATCGACGTCAAGACCTTCGTCAAGCACGCGCTCGCCATGGCGCGCTCCTGCGGACCGGACGTGCCGCCGAGCGAAAACCCGGGCGTGCAGCTTGGCCTTGCCATCGGCCTCGCCGGCCTCGAAGGCCGCGACAAGGTGACGATCCTGTCGTCGAAGAAGATCGCCGATTTCGGAGCCTGGGCCGAGCAGCTCATCGCGGAATCGACCGGCAAGGAGGGCAAGGGCCTGATCCCGATCGAGGGCGAGCCGCTGGGCGACCCTTCCGTCTACGGCAACGACCGGTTCTTCATCGACATCCGCGTCGAAGGCGAAGCGGACGCCGCCCACGACTCCAAGCTTGCCGCGATCGAGGCGGCCGGCCATCCCGTGGTGCACATCGTGATGAAGTCGATCGACCATCTCGGCCAGGAGTTCTTCCGCTTCGAGATGGCGACCGCTGTGGCGGGCTCGGTCCTCGGCATCAACCCGTTCGACCAGCCGGACGTGGAAGCCGCCAAGATCAAGACCCGCGAGCTTACCGCGTCGTTCGAGAAGACCGGCGCGTTGCCGGAAGAGCAGCCGGTGGTCAGCACCGATGAGGCCGATCTCTACACCGACGAGGCCAACGCCACCGCGCTGCGCGCCGCCGGCGCCAACGGCGACCTCACCTCGTGGCTGAAGGCGCATCTGTCGCGCTCCGGCGACGGCGATTACGTCGCCCTGCTCGGCTATGTCGCGCGGGACAAGCTGACCATCGACGCGCTCCAGGCCATGCGGCTCGAAGTCCGTGAGAAGCGGCAGGTCGCAACCTGTGCCGAGTTCGGACCGCGCTTCCTGCACTCCACGGGGCAGGCCTACAAGGGCGGACCCGACAGCGGCGTGTTCCTCCAGATCACCGCTGATGATGCCAAGGACCTGGCGGTACCCGGCCAGAAGGCAAGCTTCGGCGTGATCAAGGCGGCGCAGGCACGCGGCGATTTCGACGTGCTCACCGAACGCGGCCGGCGCGCGCTGCGCGTCCACCTCAAGGGCGGGCTCAAGAAGGGTCTCGCGGCACTCAATGCGGCGCTCAACGACGCGCTGAACTAAGGGAATATTGCAGATGCAACTCGGCATGATCGGCCTCGGCCGGATGGGCGGCAACATCGTTCGCCGCCTGATGCGCCAGGGACATTCGACCGTGGTCTATGACAAGGACGCCAAGGCCGTCGCGGGCCTTGCCGCGGACGGTGCGGTCGGCTCCTCGACGCTCGAAGACTTCATCTCGAAGCTCGAGCGGCCGCGCACGGCCTGGGTGATGCTGCCTGCGGGGCACATCACCCAGACCACGATCGACACCATCGCGGGCGTGATGCAGGCGGGCGACGTCATCATCGATGGCGGCAACACCTTCTGGCAGGACGATGTCCGCCGCGGCAAGGCGCTGAAGGAACGCGGCATCCACTATGTCGACGTCGGCACGTCGGGCGGCGTCTGGGGCCTCGACCGCGGCTATTGCATGATGATCGGCGGCGAGAAGCAGGTGGTCGACCGGCTCGATCCGATCTTCGCCGCGCTGGCGCCCGGCGCCGGCGACATTCCACGCACGGAAGGACGCGAGGGCCGCGATCCCCGCATCGAGCAGGGCTACATCCATGCCGGCCCCGTCGGCGCCGGCCACTTCGTCAAGATGATCCACAACGGCATCGAATACGGCCTGATGCAGGCCTATGCCGAAGGTTTCGACATCCTCAAGAACGCCAATATCGAGGCTCTCCCGGCGGATCACCGCTACGATTTCGATCTCGCCGACATCGCCGAAGTGTGGCGGCGCGGCAGCGTGATCCCGTCCTGGCTGCTCGACCTCACCTCGACGGCCCTCGCCGACAGTCCGCAGCTGACGGAATATTCCGGCTTCGTGGAAGATTCCGGCGAAGGACGCTGGACCGTGAACGCGGCGATCGACGAGGCCGTGCCGGCCGAAGTTTTGACCGCGGCGCTCTACACACGTTTCCGTTCCCGCCAGGAACACACCTTCGCCGAAAAAATTCTCTCCGCGATGCGCGCAGGTTTTGGCGGCCACAAGGAGCCGAAGCAGCCGGGCGCCGCGAAGTCCAAATAAGAGCTCAGTAAGCGTACCAAGCGAAGGCCGACAATTCGTGACAAAAGACCCGCAAGTAAAGCGCAAGCCGGAAAATTGCGCCTTCGTCATCTTTGGCGTGACCGGCGACCTCACTCATCGGCTGGTGATGCCGTCGCTCTACAATCTGGCGGCCGAGCATCTGTTGCCGGAAAAGTTCTGCGTCGTCGGCGTGGCCCGCAGGGGGCAGTCGGATGACGAACTGCGCAACAGCCTGTTGAAGGGACTGCGCCAGTTCGCGACCCGTCCCGTGGACGACGACATCGCAAAGAAGCTGCTGGAATGCGTGACCTTCGTCGAGGCCGATCCGAAGGACCCGCCGTCGTTCGATCGCCTGCGCGAGCACCTGGATTCGCTGGAATGCGCGCAGGAAACCGGCGGCAACCGACTGTTCTATCTGGCGACGCCGCCCACTGCGTTCGCACCGACGGCGCGCGAGCTCGGCCGCACCGGCATGACGAAGGAGAACGGCGCCTGGCGGCGGCTGGTGATCGAAAAGCCGTTCGGGACCGACCTCGCCTCGGCCAAGGCGCTGAACGCCGAGTTGCTGAAGATCATGGACGAGCACCAGATCTACCGGATCGATCATTATCTCGGCAAGGAGACCGTGCAGAACATCCTGGTGCTGCGCTTTGCCAACGGCATGTTCGAGCCGATCTGGAATCGCAACCACATCGACCACATCCAGATCACGGTGGAGGAGAAGCTCGGCGTCGGCCACCGCGGCGGCTTCTACGATGCCACCGGGGCGCTGCGCGACATGGTGCCGAACCATCTGTTCCAGCTGATGTCGCTGGTGGCGATGGAGCCGCCGGCGCGCTTCGACGCCCATTCCGTGCGCTCCGAGAAGGCCGAGGTGCTCACGTCGATCCAGCAGCCGAGCCGGGAGGATGCGCTGAAGAACTCGGTCCGCGCGCAATATCTCGCAGGCCGCGTCGGCGATGACGAGATCCCGGACTACCGCAAGACCGAGGACGTCAAGCCCGGGAGCAGCACCGAAACCTTCGTTGCGCTGAAGCTTATGATCGACAATTGGCGCTGGGCCGGCGTGCCCTTCTATTTACGCACCGGCAAGGCGCTGGGCCACAAGCGCACCGAGGTCGCGATCAAGTTCAAGCAGGCGCCGCTGTCGATGTTCTCAGGCACGACAGTCGATCGCCTGTCGCAGAATTTTCTCACCATCGGCATCGCACCGACCGAGACCATCGAGCTGCAGTTCAACGCCAAGATCCCCGGACCGAGCGTCACCATCGACGGCGTCGAGATGAAATTCCGCTATGGCGATTATTTTCGGGCCGATCCCTCGACCGGCTACGAGACGCTGATCTACGACTGCATGATCGGCGACAACATCCTGTTCCAGCGCGCCGACGGCATCGAGGCCGGATGGCAGGCGGTGCAGCCGTTCCTGGACGCCTGGAAAAGCGCGGGCACCAACGGCATCGAGACCTACGAAGCCGGCAGCGACGGCCCGGCCTGCGCCGACGAGCTGCTGCGGCGCGACGGACGAAGCTGGCGGAAATTTTCGTGATGGCGGCGGCCGGACCGCCGGAGCTGATCGTCGCGGCCGACGCCGGGGCGCTGGCGCAGGCCGCGGCCGAACGGGTGATGGCGCGGGTCACGGCCAACCCCTCCCGCATCGCGATCTGCCTCACCGGCGGCTCCAGCCCGAAGAAGCTCTATCAATTGCTCGGCAGCGAGCCCTGGCGGGGCAAGATCCCGTGGGACCGCGTGCACTGGTTCATCGGCGACGAACGCTTCGTGCCCGACAGCGATCCCCTCAACAACATGGCGGTCGCGCGCGCGACCTTTCTCGACCGCAATGCGCCGTCCGGCCATATCCACCCGATCCCGACCACGGCCGACAATCCGGACCGAAGCGCTGAGGCCTATGCGCGCGAGCTGCAGGCCTTCTACCGTTCTGAAAGGCTCGATCCGGCGCGGCCGCTGTTCGACCTGGTGCTGATGGGCGCCGGCCCCGACGGCCACACCGCCTCGCTCTTCCCGGGCTTCCCCGAAATCGAGGAGACCGAACGCTGGGTCGTCGGGGTGCCCAAGGCCAATGTCGCGCCTTTCGTGCCGCGGGTCTCGCTCACTTTGCCCGCTTTGGCGTCCTGCCGCGAAATGCTGTTCGAGATTGCCGGGCATGACAAGCAGCCGATCTTGACGCGCATCGTCAATGGCGAGACTCTGCCGGCCTTACGCGCGCGCTCGAATGGTGAGACCGTCTGGCTGGTCGACAGGGCCGCGCTTCCGGAGGACATTCGTGGCGGGCGCTGAAGCACCTTGTGCATTGATCGTGATGGGCGTGTCGGGTTCGGGCAAGAGCACGGTTGCGGAAGCGCTCGGCGAGCGGCTCGGCTGGCGCTTCGAGGACGGTGACAGCTTTCATCCCGCCAGCAACGTCGAGAAGATGCGGGCCGGCCATCCCCTCACCGACGAGGACCGCTGGCCCTGGCTCAACGCCATCGCAGACGAGATCGCACGGGTGTGCGACGAGGGCGGGCATATCATCATCGCCTGCTCGGCGCTGAAGCACACCTATCGTGACGTGCTGCTGCGTGGACGCGACGACGTCCGCTTCGTGTTCCTGAAGGGCACCAAGGAGCTGATCGCCGAACGGCTCGCGCGGCGCAAGGGTCATTTCATGCCGCCTGGGCTACTGACGAGCCAGTTCGACACGCTGGAGCCGCCGGAGGCGGGCGAGCACGTCATCACCGTCTCGATCGACGAAACCGTCGAAGCGATCGTGGACGGGATCGTACGGCAGCTGAAGCTGGGCGGGGCGAAGCGCTGAGATTTGGAAACCTGAAGGTTCTGTCATGACGCAAATCTCCCTCGTGGTCTCCGACGTCGACGGCACGCTGCTGACCAAGGACAAGACGCTGACGGAACGCGCGAGGGGTGCGGTGCAGCGGCTGCACAAGGCCGGCATCGGCTTCACCATCACCTCCAGCCGTCCCGCCATCGGCATGCGCTTCCTGATCGAGCCGCTGGCGCTCTGGCTGCCGGTCGGCCCCTTCAACGGCTCCTCGATCGTCGATCCCGAGATGCGGCCGGTCGAACAGCACCTGATCCCGGCCAGTGCGGCCGAGCGGTCCTTGCAGATCCTCCGCGAATTCGGCGCCGACATCTGGCTGTTCACCACCGACAAGTGGCTGATCGACAACCCCAGCGGTAAATACGTCGCGCACGAGCAGCATACGATCCGCTCCGATCCCACCATCGTGACGGACTTTTCGCCTTACCTGTCGAGCGCATGCAAGATCGTCGGCGCCAGCACCGACGCCGCCGGCCTCGAGGCTTGCGAGAAGGCGATGCAGGAGGCGCTCGGCAGCGAGGCCACCGCGGTGCGCTCGCAGACCTATTATCTCGACATCACCCCGCCGGGCTTCAACAAGGGCACATTCGTGGAGGCGATGGCCAGGCGCCTGGGCATTGCGACCGGCGCCGTCGCCACCATCGGCGACATGCAGAACGACCTTGCGATGTTCGCCGTCAGCGGCATCTCGATCGCCATGGGCAACGCCACCGACTACGTCAAGGACCAGGCGACGCACGTCACTGCGAGCAACGAGCAGGATGGCTTTGCCGAGGCGATGGAGATGATCTTGAAGTGGAATGGGGTGGGCTGAGCTTGATGTGAAGAGCCTCGACAGGCTCCTCCACTGCGGTGCGTTCCCTCCCCTCTTGTGGGGGAGAGAACGGAGAGAGCGCTACTACTTCGACCGCTGCACCGCCGGCTTGTCGCACTGTTGCCTTGCCGCCGACAGATTGTGCGCGGTGTTGATCAGCGCGATGTGGGTCAGCGCCTGCGGGAAATTGCCGGTCTGGCGCCGGGCGACTGAATCGTATTCCTCGGCCAGCAGCCCGACGTCGTTCGCGATGCCGGCCACGCGATCGAGCAAGATCTGCGCCTTGTCGAGATCGCCGGCGAGCACATGGGCATCGGCGAGCCACAGGCTGCAGGCCAGGAACGCGCCTTCGAGCGGCGGCTGCCCTGCAGGCAGCTCGCGCGGATCGTGCCGCAGCACGAAGCCGTCGCGCACCAGACATGTCTCGACCGCGGCGATGGTGCCACGGATGCGCGGGTCCGACGGCGGCAAAAAGCCCACGGCCGGCAGCAGCAGCACGCTGGCATCGAGCAATTTCGAGCCGTAGGATTCGACGAAGGCATTTTCCTCCACGTCGAACCCCCGGTTGCAGACGTCGCGATGAATGGCCTCGCGCAACGTACGCCAGTGCAGCAGCGGCGCCTTGAAGCCGAAGGTCTCGGCGCTCTTGATGCCGCGGTCGAAGGCGACCCAGGTCATCACCTTGGAGAAGACGTAGTGCCTGGGCTGGCCGCGCCGCTCCCAGATGCCGTGATCGGGCCGGTCCCAGACTTCGGCCAGATGATTGAGCACGGCACATTCCAGCGCCCATGTCGTTTCGTCGTCCAGCTTGAGCTTGGCCATGCGCGACTGGTGGAAGGCGTCGATCAATTCGCCATAGACGTCGAGCT
Organism: Bradyrhizobium sp. CCBAU 65884; assembly: GCF_028128835.1. Lineage (NCBI taxonomy): Bacteria > Pseudomonadati > Pseudomonadota > Alphaproteobacteria > Hyphomicrobiales > Nitrobacteraceae > Bradyrhizobium > Bradyrhizobium sp. CCBAU 65884. The sequence goes on from NZ_LBJU01000132.1 coordinate 79,841, forward strand.
GGAGCTGCGCATGGGCGGCATTGCCGACGCGCACCGGCTTGGCGCCCTCATAGCCCTTGAGCCAGCCCGCCTCCCATTCCAAGAGCCTCCGCTGGCCCCAGATGCCGTACATGATCTGCATGTTCGCCGGCGAGCCGGCCGCCGCGCGCAGCAGCCAATTGTGCCAAGCCAGGGCTTCCTCGGTGTATCCCGAGTTCATCAGCGCCAGCAGCGTGAAGGTGGCATCGCGCAGCCAGCAGAAGCGATAGTCCCAGTTCCTGCTGCCCCCGAGCTTTTCCGGCAGCGAGGTGGTGGGTGCCGCGACGATGCCGCCGGTCGGCGCGAAGGTCAGCGCCTTCAGCGTGATCAGCGAGCGCATGACGAGGTCTTGATAGTCGCCGTCGCGGGTGCAATGGCCGCACCAATCCTGCCAGAACTTTTCGGTGTCCTGAAGCGCGATCTCCGGATCGATCGGCGCGGGCGGCTCCAGATGCGAGGGGCCGTAGGTCAGCACGAAGGGTACCGTCTCGCCGGCCTTCACCTCAAAATCGGCAACCGTGGTCAGATCCTCGCCGCGAGTTTCGACAGGCGTGCGCAGCACGGTCATATCCTGGCCGGCGATGGCCATCAGCGAATGGTCGATCCGCCGCACCCAGGGGATATCGATGCCGAAGCCGAAGCGGATGACGAGCTCCATCCGCATCTTCACCGCGCCGCTGACGCCGCGGACCAGCCGCACGATGTCGGACGCCTTGCCGCGCGGCGGCATGAAATCGATCAGCGCGACGGTGCCGCTCTTCGTCTTGAAACGCGTTTCGAGGATGAGAGTGTTGCCGAGATAGCGGCGTGAGATGCTGGTGACGTCCTCGGCCGGCGTAACCAGCCAGCGGCCGTTCTTATCGCTGCCGAGGATGGCGGCAAAGCAGGCATCGGAATCGAAGGCGGGCCAGCACAGCCAGTCGATCGAGCCGTTGCGCCCGACCAGCGCCGCGGTCTCGCAATCACCGATCAGCGCATAGTCCTCGATCCTCTGAGACAATGTGGTGCGAGCCTTGAAAACAGCCCCTGGAAGCCCTTTACGCCGTCAACTCCCGCCATTCAACGAACGTTCCCGCGTCGCTGCTCGCAAGGCCGTGAGATCGACCTTCGCGGCGATCTTGTCGAGCGCAACAGGCAGGCGCTGGCGCCAGTTCGGATGTTCGTCGATCGTGCCGGGAATGTTGGGCTGGTCGATCACGCCGAGCAGATCCTCCATCGAGACCGCGAGCAGCCGCGACGGCGTGCGCGACAGGAAGGCGAGCACCGAATAGAGGTCGTTGGCACGAATGCCGTTCTGGCGCAGGATCTCGTCGAGCCTGCCGAGCGCATCCCAGCGCGCCTGGTCGTTCTCGCCGGGATCGAGCCCGAGCGAGCGCTTCATCTTCAGGTCGCCGAAGGAGCGCCAGCCGGCATAGGTCGACAGGTCATGCGTGTTCAGCGTGACCAGCGCGTTAGGCCGGTAATGGTCGACATTGCGGAAATGGCCGGCATCGTCGCGCTCGAACATCATGACCAGATAGGACCAGATGCCGAAATCCTGCATGGTCTCGCGAAAACCTTCCGGCACGGTGCCGAGGTCCTCGCCGATCACGATGCATTTGTGGGCCGCGCTCTCGCGCGCCACGGCGCCAAGCAGCGCCTCGAACGGCATCTGCACATAGGCGCCGTTATCCGGCTTGAAGCCGCGCGGCACGAGATAAAGCCGCTTCAGGCCCAGCACGTGATCAAGCCTGATCGCGCCGGCATGGCGCATCGAGGCCGCCAGCATGTCGGCGAACGGCACGAAGGATTGCGCTTCCAGGCCGCCGGCGTTGAAGCCGGCAAGGCCCCAGTCCTGGCCGATGGTGTTGAGCACGTCGGGCGGCGCGCCGACGGCGAGATGACGGGAGATCGCCATCTGCTCGTTCCAGGCATCGAAGCCGTTGGACTGCACGCCGACGGCGACGTCGAGATAGAGCCCGACGCGCATGCCGAGCTGGCTGGCAAGCTCCTTGGCAGCATGCAGCTGGCTATCTGCGGTCCATTGCACGAATTCGACGAACTCGACCTCGCGCTTGTCAGGCCCATTGCGCAAGCTGGCGCATTTCGCCTCGTCCGGTTGCTGCCATTCAACCGGCCATTCCCACCATGGCGCGGTGAAACGATGGCGCAGCACCTCGAAGCAGGCGAAGCGGGACAATAGCGGCGCGCGGGCGGCGCGGAAGGCGTCGAACGCCTTGCGGCGCGCCGCGCTTGCCGTCGTCACGAAGCTGTCAAAGGCGGCGCGCAGGCCCAGCCATTTCAACGCCGCCATGTCGGCATAGGGGACGCGATCGCCTTGGCGCAGACGGGCCGCGGTCGCGGCCGCGTCGGGCACGAGGTCTGCGGAGAATTCGGGAATGGCTTCGACGTCGATATAGAGCGGATTGAGGAACAGCCGGCTATTCGGCGAGTAGGGACTGCAATCGGCCGGGTGGTCGTCGAACAGGACATGCAACGGATTGAGTCCGACACCGTCAGCCCCCAGCTGCTTTGCGAGCCGGACGAGATCGGCGAGATCGGTGAAATCGCCGATGCCCCAATTGCGGTCCGAACGGACGCTGTAGAGCTGCACGGCAAGCAGCCAGCCGCGATCGAAATCGCCGCCGAAGGCGCGCTCGGGAGCCACGATCATCGGCACCTCTTCCGTCACACCTTCGGCATCGGTCAGTGTCAACCGGTGATAGCCGAGCGGCAGGCCGGCAGGCCAGGCGATCACGGGCTCGCGCGTTTCGCCCTCGGCGGTCACCTCCCCCTTTGCGGCCAATTTCCACTTCAGCGGCGGCGCGCCGATCGTCGCCAATTCCGTGCGCGGATGCCCCAAGGCGCGGACCACGACCGGCCCGCTGACGAAGCGGTAAACCCGCTTCTCCGGCAGGGCATCGAGAATGGATTTGAGGGCCACGGGATCGGTGACCCGCAGCTTTCCGAGGGCGTCGATGAATTCGGATTGAACGCCCTTGATCCGGGCTTGAGCTAAAAGATCCATTCGGCACGCAGCTTGCAGGCCACCCTTTTGCCGGGGGCATCGATTTTAACGAGACGGTGGAAGACGTTAGTCAGCCCTAACTCGCAGACCGCGCCACCCGTTCCCGAGGGAACTAATGACACACAACCGGCTTTCTATATAGGTACCAAGCGTAGGTTCCCGACAAGGGAAACGGGCTCCTGCTTTCTTGTCAATGGCATCACCGTGAACAAGACAATTCAAACTGTCGAAAGTGCCGCAGCCGGCAGCGCTTTCCTGATCGAGGACGTCTATCCCGCAATCGACGCCGGCCGCTTCGCGGTGAAGCGGATCGCGGGTGAGCGCATGGAGGTGTGGGCCGATGTCTACCGCGATGGCGACGCCGTGGTCGGGGCCGCGCTGATCTGGCGCCGCGAGCAGGACCGCGACTGGAAGCGCGAGCCGATGGACCATCGGGGCAATGACCGCTGGTCCGGCGGATTCACACCCGTTGAGCCCGGCCAACATGTCTACGCGATCGAGGCCTGGACCGACGAGTTCGCCACCTGGTCGCACGGGGTCGCGCGCAAGCAGCGAATGGGTGCCGATGTCAGCCTCGATGCGATCGAGGGGGCCGGGCTCCTGACCAAGGCGCATGGCGCGCGACAGGACGCGGCGGCGGTCATCGTCAGACAGTGCGAGGATTATCTTCAGACCGGCGACGTCGCCTCGCTGCTTGCGGCCGAGCTCGGCAATGCCATGGCAGAGAGCCAGTCCCGGCCAGACCTGACCCGCTCGCAGCCTTTCCCGCTGACCGTCGACCGCGACAAGGCGCGCTTCGGCGCCTGGTATCAGATGATGCCGCGCAGCCAGAGCCAGGTCGCCGGCCAGCACGGGACGCTGCGCGACTGCATCGCCCGCGTGCCCGATATCGCCGCGATGGGTTTTGACGTGCTCTATTTCACGCCGATCCAGCCGATCGGCCGCAGCCGTCGCAAGGGCCGCAACAATGCGCCGGTGGCAACCGACGGCGAGCCCGGCTCGCCCTACGCGATCGGAGCCGCCGAGGGCGGCCACGATGCGCTGCATCCCGATCTCGGCACCATCGAGGATTTCCGCGCGCTGGTTGCGACCTGCCTGGAATACGGTCTCGAGCTCGCGCTCGATTTCGCCGTGCAATGCTCGCCCGACCATCCCTGGCTGACGCTGCATCCGGAATGGTTCAAATGGCGGCCGGACCGCTCGGTGCGGACCGCGGATGGACCCTATTCGGACATCGTGATCCCCGATTTCGACTCCGTCGACAGGGCCGGGCTGTGGAACGGGTTTCGCGATGCCATGCTGTTCTGGATCGACCAAGGCGTCACCATCTTCGCCATCGACAACCACGACACCGCGCCGCTTGCGTTCTGGGACTGGCTGATCCGCGACATCCGCCGCCGGCATCCCGAGGTGATCCTGTTCTCCAAGACGTTTGCACGGCCGAAGCTGATGAAGGGCCTCGCCAAGCTCGGCTTTGCGCAGTCCTTCACCTACTTCCCCTGGCGCACGACAAAGTGGGAGCTGGAGCAATATCTCGGCGAGATGACGCGCTATCCCGAGCGCGACTTCTATCGCCCGAACCTGTTCGTCAACACGCCCGACCTGCTGCCCTATCATCTCCAGGGCGGCGAAGCCTGGGCGTTCAAGTCGCGCGTTGCGCTGGCGGCGACATTGTCGGGCAGCTACGGCGTTTACAGCGGCTTCGAGCTGCTGGAACACGAGGCGATGCCCGGCCGCGAGGAATATCTGGATTCCGAGAAATACCAGATCCGGCAACGCGACTGGGACCGGCCCGGCAACATCAAGTCCTACATTGCCGGTCTCAACCGCATCCGCAACGACAATGCCGCGCTCCAGCAAACGGCAAATTTGCGGTTTCTCGGCATTGAGGACGGCGAGACGATCGCCTTCGTCAAGGAGGCGGCCGAGCCGGCCAACACCGTCCTCATCGTGATCGCGCTTTCGGGCCATTTGCGCGAGTGCTGGCTGCCGCTCGGCGACGTCACCGTTGACGCCGGCGGGCAGCGGCACCATGTGACGACACTCGAAAACCTTCTCACCGGCGAACAGTCCCGCATCGAATGGGGCGGGATCAGGTTGCGTATCGATCCCGACCGCGATCCGGCGCTCTTGTTCCGCTGCCTGGCGTAAGGGGCCACGCCATGAATGTTCTGTCTTCCGTCGACACCAAGAAGCTTGAGGCTGCTGAGATCGTGGATGAGCTCTGGTACAAGGACGCCATTATCTATCAGCTCCACGTCAAAGCCTTCGCCGACAGCAACAATGACGGGATCGGCGATTTCGCCGGCCTAACCGAGAAGCTGCCCTATCTCCAGGAACTCGGCGTCACCGCGCTGTGGCTTTTGCCGTTCTACCCCTCGCCCGGCCGCGACGACGGCTACGACATCGCCGACTACGGCTCGGTCAATCCCGATTTCGGGACGATGAAGGACTTCAAGCGTTTCATCCAGGAAGCGCAGAAGCGCGGCCTGCGCGTCATCACCGAACTCGTCGTCAACCACACCTCGGACCAGCACAAATGGTTCAAGCGCGCGCGCCGCAGCCATCCCGGCTCCAGCGCCCGCAACTGGTATGTTTGGAGCGACACCGACCAGAAATACCAGGGCACGCGCATCATCTTCACCGACACCGAAAAGTCGAACTGGACCTGGGATCACGAGGCCGGCGCGTTCTACTGGCACCGCTTCTTCTCGCACCAACCCGATCTCAATTTCGACAATCCGCGCGTGGTCAGCGCGCTCATCCAGGTGATGAAGCGCTGGCTGGACGCCGGCGTCGACGGCTTCCGGCTCGACGCCATTCCCTATCTGTGCGAACGCGACGGCACCAACAACGAGAACCTCCCCGAGACGCATGCGATCATCAAGCGCCTGCGCCACGAGCTGGATTCCTACTCCAAGGGCAAGCTGCTGCTCGCGGAGGCCAATCAATGGCCGGAGGACGTGCAGGAATATTTCGGCCGCGGCGACGAGTGCCACATGGCCTACCACTTCCCGCTGATGCCGCGCATCTACATGGCGATCGCGCAGGAGGACCGCTTTCCGATCACCGACATTCTGCGCCAGACGCCGGATATTCCGGCAAGCTGCCAATGGGCGCTGTTCCTGCGCAACCATGACGAGCTGACGCTGGAGATGGTCACCGACGTCGAGCGCGATTATCTCTGGACCACCTACGCCAACGATCCCCGTGCCCGCATCAATGTCGGCATCCGCAGGCGCCTTGCGCCGCTGATGGACAATGACCGGCGCAAGATCGAGCTGATGAACTCGCTGCTGCTGTCCTTCCCCGGCACGCCGATCATCTATTACGGCGACGAGATCGGGATGGGCGACAACATCTATCTCGGCGACCGCAACGGCGTCCGCACGCCGATGCAGTGGAGCCCTGACCGCAACGGCGGCTTCTCACGCTGCGACCCGGCCCGCCTCTACGCGCCGCTGATCATGGATCCCGTCTACGGCTACGAATCGGTGAATGTGGAGGCGCAGTCGCGCAGCCTGTCGTCGTTGCTCAGCGCCACCAAGCGGCTGATCTCGGTGCGCAAGTCGACGCTCGCTTTCGGCCGCGGCACCATGACCTTCATCCGCCCGGCCAATCGCGCCGTGCTCGCCTATGTCCGCCAATACCGCGACGAGGTGATCCTCTGCGTCGCCAATTTGTCGCGCGCAGCGCAAGCGACCGAGCTCGACCTGTCGCCTTGGAAGGACCGCATCCCGCAGGAGATGCTGGGACGGACGCGTTTTCCGGCGATCGGCGAACTGCCCTACATGATCACGCTGGGGCCCTACGGCTTCTACTGGTTCCAGCTCCAGGAGCGCGACAAGTCCGAGCCGGTGACGCCGCGCGCGGTGCCAGAGTTCGAGACGCTGGTGGTGCCGGTGAACTCGAACTGGGTGTCGCTCGCCCGCGAGCGCGGCGTGTTCGAGCGCGACGTGCTGCCGGGATTCTTGTCGCGGACGCGGTGGTATCCCGAGCACAATCCCAAGCACATCAAGACCGCGCTGACCTCGGCGGTGCCGTTCTGCGACATCGGCGACAACAGGCCCTGGATCGCGTTCTTTGAGAGGCCGGACCAGGACGCTGCGCCGCGTTACGTGCTGCCGATGCAGATCGAGTGGGTGCGCTTCGACCGCGAGCGGTTCAACCCGAAGGCGCTCGCCGCCGTGCGCCAGGGCGCGCGCGAGGGCACGCTGCTCGACGTGGCGACCGATCAGATCTTCATCGGCCTGTTCCTGCGCAACCTGTCGCAGAACCTGGTGGTGGAAGAGAACAATCTGCGGCTGGAGTTCAAGGCGACCAGCCGATTCGCCGATTACACCATCAAGGAGCCCGAACGCATCCGCGCGATCGAGCAATCGAACAGCACCGCGCTGGTCGACAACCAGTACGTCGCCAAGCTCTACCGCCAGCTCGAAAGTGGCATCAATCCCGAGATCGAGATCGGCCATTATCTCACCGAGGTCGCGCGCTTTGCCAATACGCCGGCGTTGCTCGGCAGCGTCGAGCTGGTCGAAGGTGATCAGCGCAGCACGCTCGGCGTGCTCCATGCCTATGTCGAGAACCAGGGTGACGGCTGGACCGTGACCACGGGTTATCTCGATCGCTATATCGACGAGCAACGCGTGTTGTCGGCAGGCGAAGCGCCGCGCGAGACCCAGGAGCAAGCGCCTTATCTGCACTTCATCGCGCAGATCGGCCGGCGGCTCGGCGAGTTGCATGTTGCCCTGGCGGCGGCAAAGCCGGACGATCTCGCCCCGGAGCCGATCGGCTCTGCGCACGTCAAACGCCTCGTGTCCGACCTCAAGGCGCGGGCCGAGCGGATTTTCGAACGGCTGGCCGACAGCCGCGACGGCCTGCGGGAGGCGGACCGGCCGCTGATCGACCAGCTCGCCGCCGTGCGCGCGTCCCTGCCCGCCACCCTGAATGCGCTATTGCCTTCCGGGATCGGCGGGCTGAACATCCGTCATCATGGCGACTTCCGCCTCGGGCAGACTCTGATCGTGAAGGACGATATCTTCATCATCGACTTTGACGGCAATCCCCGTGTGCCGCTGGCCGACAAGCGGCGCAAGCTGCCTGCCGCGCGCGACGTCGCCGGCCTGATCCGCTCGATCGATCTTTCGGTTAACGCTGCGCTGAGCCGCGCACTCACGGGTGCCTCCGACGAGCAGGGCCGGATCACCGCAGCGCTCGACGAATGGCGCGAGCGAACCGCCGCAACCTTCCTGTCCGCCTATCGCGAGGCCGTGACCGATCGACGGCTGTGGCCGGAGGATCGGCAATCCGCAGAAGGCCTGTTAAGGTTTTTCCTGCTTGATCACGCCTTCGATGAAGTAGAGTACGAGCTGTCCAACCGGCCTGAGGGGCTCCATGCGCCGCTGACCGGACTGCTTCGCATTCTGTCCAATGCCGGGAGCGAAGCCCATGCCTAAACTGCCTGCCGAGGCCTATGCGATCATCGAGGGCCGCCACTCCGACCCCTTCCACTATCTCGGGCTGCATCCCGAGGGCGGTAAAAGCGTGGTGCGCGCCTTTCTCCCCGAGGCCTCGAATGTCGAGGCAGTCGGCGAGCGTGGCGAAGTCGCTCCGCTCGACCGCGTGCACGATTCCGGCCTGTTCATCGGGGCCCTGCCCAATGGCTCGAAGCACTATCAGCTGCGCGCAAAATTCGGCGGCAACGTCGTCGAGTTCGAGGACGCCTACCGCTTTCCGCCGATCCTGACCGATTTCGACCTCTATTTGCTGGGCGAAGGCACCGATCAGCGCCTTTACGACAAGCTCGGGGCGCATCCGATGCGGCTCGAGGGCATCGACGGCATCGGCTTCGTGGTGCTGGCGCCGAACGCACGCCGCGTTTCCGTGGTCGGCGATTTCAATTTCTGGGACGGACGTCGCCATCCGATGCGGGTGCGCGGCGCCGGGTATTGGGAATTGTTCATTCCGCATGCCAAAGCCGGCGATCACTACAAGTTCGAGATCATCGGGCCGCACGGCCATCTGCTTCCGCTGAAATCAGACCCGATGGCCTTTGCCAGCGAAGTCCGGCCGAAGACGGCCTCCATCGTGTTCGACGAGGCGGATCTGGCGCGCCCGCGCCCGGCGCCTGATGGCATCAACGCGCTGTCGGCGCCGATGTCGATCTACGAGGTCCATCTCGGCTCGTGGCGTCGCAAGAACGGCGATGAATGGCTGACCTATCGCGAGCTGGCCGAACAGTTGCCGGCCTATGCCCGCGACATGGGCTTCACCCATCTCGAATTCCTGCCCGTGAGCGAGCATCCCTTCGATGGCTCCTGGGGCTATCAGCCGACCGGCCTCTATGCGCCGACCAGCCGCTTCGGCACGCCGGAGGATTTTGCCGCCCTCGTCGATGCCTGCCACCGCGAAGGCGTCGGCGTGCTGCTCGATTGGGTGCCCGGTCACTTCCCCGACGATCCCCACGGGCTCGGCAGCTTCGACGGCACCGCGCTCTACGAGCACGCCAACCCGCTCCAGGGCCGCCATCTCGACTGGGGCACCTTGATCTATAATTACGGCCGCACCGAAGTGACGAACTTCCTGGTGTCGAACGCGCTGTTCTGGATGGAGCGTTATGCCATTGACGGCTTACGCGTCGATGCCGTCGCGTCCATGCTCTATCTCGACTACAGCCGGCCGCCCGGCGCCTGGATCCCGAACCAATATGGCGGCCGCGAAAACATCGAGGCGATCAACTTCCTGCGCCGCTTCAACACGGAAGTATTCGCGCGCTTCCCGCAGGCGACCACGGCGGCCGAGGAATCCACGGCCTGGCCGCAGGTCTCACGCCCGGTCGAATTCGGCGGGCTCGGCTTCGGCTACAAGTGGAACATGGGCTGGATGCACGACACGCTGAACTACATCAGCAAGGATCCGATCCATCGCAAGCACCATCACGGCGACATCCTGTTCGGCCTGCACTACGCCTTCTCGGAAAACTTCATCCTGCCGCTCTCGCATGACGAGGTCGTGCACGGCAAGCGCTCGATCCTCGGCCGCATGCCCGGCGACGAGTGGCAGCGCTTTGCGAATTTGCGCGCCTATTACAGTTTCATGTTCGGCCATCCCGGCAAGAAGCTGTTGTTCATGGGCGCGGAAATCGCCCAGAGCCGCGAATGGAATCACGACCAGTCGCTCGACTGGCACCTGCTCGAATACAAGTATCATTCCGGCATCCAGTCACTGATCCGCGACCTCAACCGGCTCTACCGCGCGGTGCCGGCGCTGCACCAGATGGACTGCGACCAGGCCGGCTTCGAATGGCTGATCACGGATGATGCCAACCGCAACGTGTTCGCCTGGCTGCGCAAGGGATTCGACGAGCAGGCGCGGTGTCTCGTCATCATCAACTTCTCTCCCAATGTCTATCGCAACTATCGCGTTCGCGTGCCCTTTGCCGGCAAATGGAAGGAAGTGTTCAATTCGGACTCCGCCCATTATGGCGGCAGCAATGTCGGGAACATCGGCGAGGTTCATGCCGTTGAAGGCAAGGCGCCCGAGCTCCGCCTCACCATTCCGCCGCTCGCCGCGATCTTCCTCGTTCCGGAAAGCTGACACATGCGCCTGACTGCTGGATCGCCTGCACGCCTCGGCGCAAGCTGGGACGGACGCGGCACCAATTTCGCGCTGTTCTCCGCGAACGCACAGAAGGTGGAACTCTGCCTGTTCGACGCGCAAGGCCGCCGCGAGCTCGAACGCATCGAGCTGCCTGAAAGAACCGAGGATGTCTGGCACGGCTATCTCAACGACGTCTCGCCCGGCCAGCTCTACGGCTATCGCGTGCACGGCCCCTACGAGCCCGAGCACGGCCACCGCTTCAACGCGAACAAGCTGCTGCTCGATCCCTATGCCAAGCGGCTCGCGGGACGCCTGGTCTGGAGCGATGCGCATTTTGCCTACCGCACCGGAAGCGCGCGCGAGGATCTCTCCTTCGACCGGCGCGACAATGCCCGCGGCATGCCCAAGGCCGTCGTGGTCGACGAGACCTTCAACTGGGGCCGCCGCGAGATCCGTCCCAACATCCCATGGGAAGACACCGTCATCTACGAGGCTCACGTCAAGGGTTTGACCCAGAAGCGCGACGACGTGCCACCGAACCTGCGGGGCACCTATGGCGGGCTGTCTTCGCCGGCGATGATCGAGCACCTGAAGAAGCTCGGCGTCACCACGGTCGAGCTGCTGCCGGTGCACAGCTTCGTCGACGACCGCATCCTGGTGGAGAAGAAGCTCGCCAATTACTGGGGCTACAACTCGCTCTCGTTCTTCGCGCCGGAGCTGCGCTACGCCCAGGACAACGCGCTCGACTCCTTCCGCACCACGGTGGCGCGCCTGCACGATGCCGGCATCGAGGTGATGCTCGACGTCGTCTACAACCACACCGCCGAAGGCAACCATCTTGGTCCGACGCTGTGCTACCGCGGCATCGACAACGCCTCCTATTACTGGCTCAACCGCGAGAACCCGCGCTATTACGACGACTTCACCGGTTGCGGCTCGTCGGTCAATCTCACCCATCCGCGCGTGCTGCAGATGGTGATGGATTCCTTGCGCTACTGGGTCGAGGTCTGCCACGTCGACGGCTTCCGCTTCGACCTTGCCACCACGCTCGCGCGCGGACCGAACGGTTATGATCGCGGCATCTCGTTCCTGACCGCGATCCGGCAGGATCCGGTGCTCGCGACGGTCAAGCTCGTCGCCGAACCCTGGGACCTTGGCCTCGGCGGTTACCAGGTCGGAGCATTCCCCTCGCAATGGTCGGAATGGAATGATCGCTATCGCAGCGCCATGCGCCGCTACTGGAGCGGCGAAGGCAGCCTGATCGGCGACATCTCAAGCCGGATGACGGCATCCTCCGACCTGTTCAACCATGACGGACGGCGGCCGCGCGCCAGCATCAATCACATCACGGTCCACGACGGCTTCACGCTCGCCGACCTCTTCAGCTACAACGAGAAGCACAACGAGGCCAACGGCGAGGACAACCGCGACGGCTCCAACGACAACCACAGCAACAATTGCGGTGTCGAGGGTCCGACCGACGATCCTGATATCATCGCCCTGCGCCGCCAGCTTCGCAAGAACGTGCTGGCCTGTCTGATGCTGGCGCAGGGTGTTCCGCTGATCCTCGCCGGCGACGAGGTCGGCAACTCGCAATCCGGCAACAACAACGCCTATTGCCAGGACAACGAGATCGGCTGGGTCGGCTGGGACAATCTCGGCAAAGAGGGCGACGACATGGTCGATTTCGTCGGCCATCTCGCCGACATCCGCCGCCGGTTCTCGCAACTTCGCAGCCATCGCTGGCTCGACGGCCGCCCCGCAGACGGCGTGTCGTACGGCGCATTGTGGCTGACACCTGCGGGTGACGAGATGACGGAGAACGACTGGAAATTCCCGGAGGGAAGATTCCTCTCCTATGTGATGGGCCCGATGGAACCGGGTGGGGCCGCGATCTTTATCGTACTGAACGCCGCCCCCGAAGAGATCGCATTCAAATTGCCCAAAATGCCCGAATACAAGAGCTGGCAACAGATCTTGAACACGACCGATGCCAAGCTGAATACGGTCGAGTTCCCGCCCGGGAGCGATAGCAAGGCGCCGCCGCGCTCCGTGCTCGCCTTCGCGGGGGCGCTATGAGGCCATCCTTCGGGGCGAGGCCGACAAAGGACGGCGTGTCGTTCCGCCTGTGGGCGCCTGGCGCTCGCCGTGTCGACCTCCTGCTCGACCGAAGACACGCGATGCAACGCCGGCAGGATGGCTGGTACGTGGCGGATATTTCCGGCCTCACCGCCGGCAGTCCCTACAAGTTCAGAATCGACGACGAGATCGAGGTACCCGATCCCGCCTCGGCCTTTCAGCCCGAGGATGTGTTCGGCCCGAGCGAGGTGATCGATCACGACGCCTTTTCGTGGCGTGCGCGCGATTGGCGCGGCCGGCCCTGGGAAGAGACGGTGCTGATCGAGACCCATGTCGGCACCTTCACCTCCCAAGGCACTTACCGCGCCATGATCGACAAGCTCGATCATCTTGTCGCAACCGGCATCACCGCGCTGGAATTGATGCCGCTGGCCGATTTCGCCGGGCGCCGCGGCTGGGGCTATGACGGCGTGCTGTGGTACGCGCCCGACAGCGCCTATGGCCGGCCCGAAGACCTGAAGACGCTGATCGACGAAGCGCATCTGCGCGGGCTGATGGTATTCCTCGACGTCGTCTACAATCATTTCGGGCCCGAGGGGAATTATCTCGGCCGCTATGCGCCGACCTTCTTCACCGATGCTCACACGCCCTGGGGCAGTGCGATCGACTATCGCGTGCCGCAGGTGCGCGCATTCGCGGTCGAGAACGCGCTGTCCTGGCTCAGCGACTACCGTTTCGACGGCCTGAGGCTGGATGCCGCCAATCACATCATGGCAATCCCCGGCGAGCAGTCGATGCTGCAGGACCTCAGCGTCGCCGCCGGCGAGCTTGCCAAGGCCACGGGGCGGCGCATCCATCTCGTGCTGGAGAACGGCGACAATCGCGCCAGCCTGCTCGACGCGGCGCAGGAGCCGCCGAATGGCAAATATCGGGGACAGTGGAACGACGATTATCACCACGTCTGGCACGTGATGCTGACTGGCGAGCTCGCCGGATACTACGCGGATTATCAAACGCCACGGCTCGATCTCGCCCGCGCGCTGGCCTCCGGCTTCGTCTACCAGGGCGAGGTTTCGGAGTTCTGGGGCAAGAAGCCGCGCGGCGAGCCGAGCGGCAAGCTGCCGCCGGCGACCTTCGTCAATTTCCTGCAAAACCACGACCAGATCGGCAATCGTCCGCTCGGCGACCGGCTCGAGAGCCTGGCATCATCGCAGCAGATCGAAGCGGCGCTTGCAGTGACACTGCTCGCGCCGATGGTGCCGATGCTGTTTCAGGGCGACGAATGGGGCTCCAGGGCGCCTTTTCCGTTCTTCTGCGATTTCCACGGCGAACTCGCCGATGCCGTCCGCAAGGGGCGTAAGCAGGAATATGCCTGGGCTTACGAGAAGTACGGCGACGAGGTGCCCGACCCGCTCGATCCGGCAACGCTGCAATCGGCCGTGCTCGACTGGACCGGCCGCACGCCGCAGCAGGACGCGCGGCTCGCGCTGGTCCGGGAGCTGCTTGCGCTTCGCCGCAAGGAGATCATGCCGCGGCTGAGGGGCGCGAGTTTCGGCGAAGCCGAGGCGGCCGACAGCGGCCTGCTCACCGCGCATTGGCGTATGGGCGACGGCACGGTGCTGCGCCTGTCCGCCAACCTGTCGGACCACGAGATCGTCTCCAATGTCAGCGCGGGTACGCCGATCTGGGGCGGCGAGACCGGCGACCGGCTTCCGCCCTGGTCGGTGATCTGGCGCCTCGGAGGTTAGGATGCCTCCCGCCATTCCGCTCGCGACCTATCGGCTTCAGCTCACCGCGGATTTCGACTTCGACAAGGCGGCCGCGGTGGTCCCCTATCTGAAGGCGCTGGGGATCACGCATCTCTATGCCTCGCCGGTGATGAAGGCGCGCAAGGGCTCGACCCATGGCTACGACACCGTCGATCACAGCCAGTTCAATCCGGAGCTTGGCGGCGAGGCCGGCTTCGCCCGGCTGAGCGAGGCGCTGACCAAGCACGACCTCGGCCTCATCATCGACTTCGTGCCCAACCATGTCGGCGTGCATTTTGCCGACAATCCCTGGTGGCTCGACGTGCTGGAATGGGGCCAGGCTTCGCCCCACGCGGTCTCCTTCGACATCGACTGGGATCAGCTCGCCTACCGCGCCCGCGGCGGCGTGCTGCTGCCCATCCTCGGCGCGTCCTATGGCGAGGCGCTCGAGCGCGGCGACATCGAGCTGCGCTACGATCCGGACCAGGGAAGCTTCTCCGCCTGGTATTTCGAGCATCGCCTGCCCGTCGCGCCGGAGCGCTATGGCGAGATGCTGCGCATGATCGTGAAGGAAGCGGATGCCGCCGAGACGGAGGCCGGCGAACTTCTGCTGTCGCTTGCGGCGCGCTATACGGGATTGCGTCGTCCCAATCGCAAGGAGGCACCGGCGTTCAAGACCGAGCTCAGGGAGATCCCTGGTGCTGCCGAGGTGATCGCACGCGGCCTTGCCGCCTATCGTGCCGCCAAGGATCGTCCCGCGCAGACGCTGGCGCTGCACCATCTGCTGGAGCGCCAGCACTACAAGCTCGGGCACTGGCGGCTTGCCTCCAGCGATATCAACTATCGCCGCTTCTTCGACGTCAACGGGCTCGCAGGTCTGCGCGTCGAGGACGCGAGCACCTTCGCCGCCACGCACCGGCTGGTGAAGCAGCTCATCGCCAGCGGCAAGCTGCAGGGCATCCGGCTCGATCACATCGACGGCCTGCGCGACCCCGCGCAATATTGCCAGCGGCTGCGCCGGCTGGTGCGCGACGCGCAAGGAAATACAAAGCCGTTCTACACCGTGATCGAGAAGATCCTGTGCGAGCACGAACGCCTGCCGCACCTCGCCGGCGTTCAGGGCACCACCGGCTATGAATGGATGAACGTCATCACCCATGCGCTGGTCGAGGCCGGGGGCCTGGGGGCGCTGGACGAGACCTGGCGGCAGGTCAGCAACCGGCCGCCGCGGCTTGCGCCTTACGTCAAGGACGCCAAGCGGCGCGTGCTGGAGACGCTGCTCACCAGCGAATTCACCGTGCTGACCCGCCTGCTCGCGCGCATCGCCAACGGGCATTATTCGACGCGCGATTTCTCCGCCGACAGTTTGCGGCAGGCGCTGGAGCTCTATGTGCTGCATTTCCCGGTGTACCGCACCTATCTGACCAATAGCGGCCCGACCGCGCCCGATCGCAAGCTGATCGATGACACCATCGCGCGCGCCCGCGCGGAATGGTTCGCCGCGGACGAAGGCATCTTCGACTTCCTGCGCGACGCGCTGACCATGGACCTGCTCAAGCCCGGCCGCCCCCCGCACAGCGCCCCGCGCGTGCGTCGTTTCGCGCTGAAGGTGCAGCAATTCACCGGGCCGATGATGGCGAAGTCGCTGGAGGACACCGCGTTCTATCAATTCCACCGGCTGCTCGCGCTGAACGAGGTCGGCGGCGATCCCGCCAGCACCGGGCTCACGATTTCCGCCTTCCACGAGACCATGCAGGCCCGCGCCAAGGAATGGCCATTGGGAATGACGGCGACCGCCACCCACGACACCAAGCGCGGCGAGGACGCCCGCGCGCGCATCGCGGCGATCAGCGAGATTCCCGGCGAATGGACCAGCGCGGTGGCGCGATGGAAGGTGCTGAACGCGCCACACCTCACGCTCCATGGCAATTACCGCGCGCCGTCGGCGACGTTCGAATACATGCTCTACCAGACCCTGCTCGGAGCCTGGCCGCTGCAGGGACCGGTCGATGCCGGCTTCGTCGAGCGCATCCAGGCCTATGCGCTGAAGGCCGCGCGCGAGGGCAAGGAAGAGACGAGCTGGCTCAACCCGCATGAAGCCTATGAGAACGGCGCCAAGAGCTTCATCGACAAGATTCTCGATCCCGCACTATCCGGTGAATTCCTGGATTCACTGCAAACGCTGGCCCGGCGCCTGGCGCTGCTCGGCGCCTTGAATTCTCTGAGCCAGCTCACCCTCAAGGCCACCCTGCCCGGCGTGCCCGACTTCTACCAGGGCACCGAGTTCTGGGACCTGTCACTGGTCGACCCCGACAACCGTCGCCCGGTCGATTTTGGCGCGCGGCACGCGGCGCTGAGGTCACTGGACGATCCGGATTGGCGTAGCCTGACCAAGAGCTGGCCCGACGGCCTGATCAAGCTGGCCTGGACACGGCGTCTTCTCAAGCTGCGCAATGAACTCGCCGACGTCTTCGCTCAAGGCGACTATCAGCCGCTGGCGGTGCGCGGCGCCCATGCCGACCATGTCATTGCCTACGCCCGGCGCCATGGCCGCGCTGCGGCGATCGTCGTGGTCGGGCGCCAGTTCGCGCCGTTTACCCAAGCGGGCCGGGAATGGCCCGCGGTGGAGGGAATTGACGCGACCGTCGATATCACGGGCTATGCCGCGACAGGCCATGAGGGCCACGAACTGCCGGTCACGCAGGCTTTCCGTGATTTTCCCGCCGCTGTCATCGAGGCCCGCACGGCAAGCGCCATCAGGCCCGCGCGCCCGCGCGTGCGCGCCTGAAGCTACTTTCCGTCGTCCTTGGTCAGCAGCAACTGCCCGCGCTTCCTGATCGTGGCCTGCGCCATCTCGGCAAAGCGCTGCAACAGCCAGGGCAACACCACCTGGACCTTGACATGGTCTTCGGCGACGTCGACCTGACCCGTCGCGATCTGCCCGAGCGCGCGAATGCGAAAGGCCATGCTGTCGCCGGTCCAGCGTTCCTCCTCGACCTGCATCACCGGAATGCTGGCTGCCGCCCGGCCGAGCCCGGTCTTGAGCCGGCGGACCGCCTCCTCGCGGCCGAGATGATGCGGAATTGAAACGACAAGCGGTGCTGACATGGCCCTGCCCCGTGATGATCGATCCTCACATAGTCATGCCGGACGACGCGGCAAAGGTTCCATGCAACTTGGACCTGTGGCCCTGTTTCAAAAACGGAACCTAAAACCCTGCGGCAAGTTGCCCTCGCACGAGGGGACAGGTGCAAACGACCCTTGCAACGAAGGGCTGAGGAGATTCGCATGTCAATCGGTACGATCATTCTGATCATTCTGGTCATCGCCCTGCTTGGCGGTTTCAGCGGCATCGGCGGCGGCCCGTTCTACGGCACCGGCTATTACGGCGGCGGCGGCCTCGGACTGGTCATCGTCATTCTGCTGATCCTGCTGCTGATGGGACGGATCTAGCGACACAGCGAGGACTTCGTAGGGTGGGAAGGCACTCTTGCGCCGTGCCCACCTTCCCTCGCCGCAACAAGAAGGTGGTGGGCACGCTTCGCTTTGCCCACCCTACGAGTGTCGCGGCTGGAGCGGGGGCTGCGCCGTCTAATCCACCCTACTTCATCTTCTCCGCAAGCTTCTTGATCGTCGCCTTGATCGACGCGGCCGCATCGTCATAGCCCTCCCACGCCTTCGACCGCGGCAGCAGGCCCGGCACGGTCCGCAGCGTATAGCGCTTCGGATCGAGATCGCTCTTGACCTGCGCCCACGTGACGGGCATCGAAACCGTGGCTCCGGCCCGCGCACGCGGCGACAGCGGGGCCACCGCCGTCGACATCCGGTCGTTACGGAGATAGTCGAGGAAGATCTTCCCCTTGCGTAGCTTCTTCGACATGTTGAGCAGATAGCGCTCTGGATCGTCGTCGGCCATCCACTGGCAGACGCCCTGCGCGAAGGCCTTGGCTTCCTTCCAGCTCACCTTGTCGCGCGCGCCGTGGAGCAGCGGCACCACCACGTGCAGGCCCTTGCCGCCCGTGGTCTTGCAGAAGCTCTCCATGCCGAGGTCCGTGAGCCGCTGACGCATGTCCTTGGCGGCCTCGACGACATCGGCGAACTCCACATCCGGCGCCGGATCGAGATCGAACACCAGCCGGCCCGGCGTATCGTAGGCATCAGGCGCGCAGTTCCAGGGATGCAGCTCGACGCCGCCGATCTGCGCGACGGCGGCCAGCCCTTCGACGCGATCGATCTGCAAATACGGCTTGCGATCGCCCGAGACCTTGGCCAGCTCGAGCAAATTCGAGGTGCCCTGCATGGCATGACGCTGGAAGAACGTCTCGCCGCCGATGCCGTCGGGCGCACGCACGATCGAGCACGGGCGCCCTTTCAGATGTTCGATCATCCAGGTCCCGACCGCCTCGAAATAGCGCGCGAGATCAAGCTTCGTCACGCCCTCGCCGTCACCGCCGTCGGGCCACAGCTCCTTGTCCGGCTTGGAGATGACGACGCCCATCACCTCGGCGGTGCCGGTGTCCTTCGATCGCTTGGCTGTCTCCGCCGCGCGCTTGCGGGGCGTGGGCTCGGCGAGCTCGGTGTCGACAGGCGTCTCCGCCTCGACTTCCTCGGCGGGCTTGTCCTGCCGCAGGCCCTTGAACGCGGCCTGGCGGATATTGCCGTCGGCGGTGAAGCCGGCGAACTCGATCTCGGCGACGAGCTCCGGCTTCAGCCAGTGCACCTCGCGGCTCTTCTTCGGCGCGTTCTTGCCGCCGAAGGGGCTCTCCTTGGCCTCCATGGCCTTCAGGGACGGCATGATGCGCTTGACCTTGTCCGCGCCGAAGCCGGTGCCGACCATGCCGACGAAGACAAGATGATCGCCGCGATGCACGCCGGCCATCAGCGAGCGGAATTTGCCGTTGGTGGTCTTGTAGCCGCCGATCACGACCTCATGGCCAGCACGGCACTTTGCCTTGGTCCAACTCTCGGTGCGGCCGGAGCGATAGGGCGCCTCCAGCTTCTTTGACACCACGCCCTCCAGCTCGAGTTTGCAGGCCGATTGCAGCACCGCGTCGCCGCCGCTCTCGAAATGCTCGACATAGCGGATCTGAGCCGATTTCCGCTTGCGCGCTCCCAGCAGCTGCTTCAACCGCGCCTTGCGCTCGCCGAGCGGCAGACGCCGAAAATCGAGATCTTCCGCGAACAGGAGGTCAAAGGCAAAGAAGATCAGCTCTTCAGTCTTGCCGTCCGACAGCGCGGCCTGGAGCGAGGAGAAATTCGGCGCACCGTCGTGATCGAGCGCCACGATCTCCCCGTCGATCATCACGTCCGGCAGCGCAGCCGCCTCCTTCGCGATCGAGGCGAACTTGTCGGTCCAGTCGAGACCCTTGCGCGTCTTCAGCGTCGCCTTGCCGTCCTCGACCCGGAGCTGCACCCGGTAGCCGTCGAATTTGATCTCGTGGCACCAGCCCTCGCCACCCGGCGGCCGCTCGACCGACGTGCAGAGCTGCGGCGGCACGAAGTCCGGCATCTCGGTGACCTTCTTGCCACTGATGGCAGTTGTGGCCTTCTTCGCCGCCCCGCTCTTAGAGATCTTGCCGCCCTTCAATGCCGTACGTGGCGCCGGCTTGACCGTTTGCCCTTTCGCTTCCTCGGCCCGGTTGGATTGCCAGACCGCGTCGGCCTTGGTCTTGGCACCCTTGGCCAGCATGAACGGCTTTGGCGCGCGCCCCTTGCCCTCGGCGATCTGCTCCATCGCACGGCCGGAGGCGACGGATTTGTCCTCGTCGAGAATGTCGTTCTTGGCCCCTTCGCGGACGAATTCGTCGCGGTGCTTGATCAAGAGCCAGTTGGTGCGCTTGCCGCCGGTACGGTCGCTGCGCATGCGGACCAGGACCCAGCTTCCCTGCAGCTTGTCCCCATGCAGTGTGAACTTCAGATCGCCCTTCTTGAAGCCGCGTTCGGGATCTTCCGACTCCCAGGTGCCGCGATCCCACAGCATCACCGTGCCGCCGCCGTATTGCCCTTCCGGAATCGTGCCTTCGAAATCGCCATAGTCGAGCGGATGGTCCTCGACCTCGACCGCCAGCCGCTTGTCGTGCGGATCGAGCGAGGGACCCTTGGTCACCGCCCAGGACTTGAACACGCCGTCGAATTCGAGCCTGAGATCGTAATGCAGCCGGCTCGCGTCGTGCTTCTGGATCACGAAGCGCCGCTGCTTCGACGGCGTCACCGCCGTCTTGCCCGACGGCTCCGGTGTCTTCTCGAAATCACGCTTCTGTCGGTAAGTGGAGAGTTTTTGCAGCACGACCGGTCCCGCTTCTCTTTCGGGGATTCAAGCCTATCACGGCCAAAGTCCCATCCGGAACCAAAACCCCGCGGGGCGGTTGGGGTTCCAAAACGCCTTGAGAACGCTGGAGAATGGAATGGCCCCGCGCGCCTATTGGAAGGGAACGTTGAAGCTGTCGCTGGTCAGCTGCCCGGTCGTGCTTTATCCGGCGACCACGGCGGCCGAGAAGACGCGGTTTCATCTGATCAACCGCGAGACCGGCAACCGGCTCAAGCAGCAGATGATCGATGCCGAGACCGGCGATGTCGTCGAGAGCGACCAGAAGGGCCGCGGCTATGAGCTGCGCAAGGGCAAATACGTCGAGATCGAGCCGGAAGAGCTCGAGGCGGTCCAGATCGAGAGCAACCACACCATCGACATCGAGAGCTTCGTGCCGAGCGAGGAGATCGACCAGCGTTACCTCAACCATCCCTATTACCTTGCACCCGACGGCAAGGCCGCGGTCGATGCCTTTGCGGTGATCCGCGACGCCATGAAGGACCAGGAGCGCGTGGCGCTCGCCAAGATCGTGCTCACCAACCGCGAGCACATCATGGCGATCGAGCCGCTCGGCAAGGGCCTGCTCGGCACCACGCTGCGCTTTCCTTACGAACTGCGCGACGAGGACCAGTTCTTCGAAGACATCAAGAGCCCGAAGATCACCAAGGACATGGTCGAGCTCGCGGGCCACATTCTCCAGACCAAGGCCGCCCATTTCGACCCCGGCAAGTTCAAGGACGAGTACGAGAACGCGCTGAAGGCGCTGGTGAAACGCAAGGCCAGCGGCAAGAAGATCGAGCTGCCGGAGCCCGAGGAGCGCCCCAGCAACGTCGTCAGCCTGATGGATGCGCTGAAGCAGAGCCTGAAAGGACGTGGCGGCAAGAAGACGGCCGCGAAGTCGCATGCGCGGCGGGCAACTGGACGGCAGCGGGCCGCGAAGAAGACGCATCGGTCCACGGCGCGACATCGGAAGGCGGGTTGAGGGGATCGCTCGCCCGGCACTCGATATCGTAGGGTGGGCAAAGCGGAGCGTGCCCACCACCTTTATCAAAATCGCGAGAATGGTGGGCACGGCGCTTTGCGCCTTTGCCCACCCTACGGGCTGTCGAAGTCGGAGCCTAATCCCCCGCCTTCAACCGGTACCCGATCCCCGTCTCGGTCAGCACAAATTGCGGCCGCTCCGGGTCGGCTTCGATCTTCTGGCGGAGCTGGCGGACATAGACGCGTAAGTATTGCGCGTCGGTCAATTCGTCCCAGAGCTCCCTCAGCAGGAAGCGGTGGGTGAGGACCTTGCCGGCGTGCTGCACCAGCACGCGCAGGAGGTCGTATTCCTTCGGCGACAGCTTCACCTCGCGCTCGCCGACCTTGACGATGCGGCGCACGAGATCGACCGAGAGATCACCGCTGCGAAACACCGGGCGCTCGCCCTGGACCTGGAGCTGGTGCCGCAGCGCCGCGCGCAGGCGGGCCAGCAGCTCGTCCATGCCGAACGGCTTGGTCAGATAATCGTCGGCGCCGAGATCGAGCGCCTGTACCTTGCCGGCTTCGTCGCCACGGCTCGACAATACCACGATCGGCACGCCTTCGTTGCGTGCGCGGATGGTGCGCAGCAGCTCGTGTCCCTGCACGTCGGGCAGACCGAGATCGAGGATGATCAGCGCCGGCTCCTCAACGAGCTTCTCCAGTGCGATCTTGCCGTTCGACGCTTCCAGGATCTCATAGCCTTGCGTCGTCAGCCCCATCCGCAGCAATTTGCGGATCGGCGGCTCGTCGTCGATGACCAGGACCTTGATCGGGGCAGCGCTCATGCGGCGGTATCCAATGCGCGGCTCTCTGCCGGAACGGGAAGACGGATGGTGAGGACAGCGCCACTGCGGTCGCTGCGGTTGGCGGCCGAGATCGTGCCCCGCATCGCCTCGACGAAGCCGCGCGAGATGGCGAGCCCGAGCCCCGTGCCGGGACGGACGTGATCGCCTTTCTGAACGCGGTAGAACTTGTCGAACACGCTCTCGAGTTCATCAGGCGGGATGCCGGCCCCCTCGTCCGCGATCTCGAGCACGACATGATCGCTGTCACGCCGGCTGCGGATCGAGATTGTGGTCTCGGGTGGCGAATATCTCGCAGCGTTGTCGAGCAGGTTGAACAGCACCTGCTCGAACAGCACCGCATCGAGCTGCAGCATCGGCAGATCGGCGGCCAGCACCAGCTCGACCTCGTGTGCGGTGAGAATCTTGGCTGCACGCCGCAGCGCGCTGCCCACGATCTCACTGAGATCGTGCAGCGCCGCGTTGGGCACGACGGCACCCGACTCGAGCTTGGTCATGTCGAGCAGATTGGCGATGAAGCGGTTGAGCCGCTCGGATTCGTCGATCACGGTCGCGAGCAGGTCGCGCTTCTCGCTGTCGGAAAGCGCGCCGGCGAGATCGCGCATGGTGGAGGCCGCCCCGAGCACCGAGGCGAGCGGCGTCTTCAAATCGTGCGAGATCGAGGTCAGGAGCGCCGAGCGCAGCCGCTCGGATTCGACGGTGCGCTTGACGCGGTCCATGTCCTCGACCAGCAGCACGCGCTCGATCGCGAGCGCGCCCTGGTCGACCAGCGCATCGAGCAGGCGGCGCTGGTCCGGCGTCAGCAGCGGACCGGTGCGGTCGTCGTCAATGCCGATCACCCCGATCGGGCCGCGCCCGGTGCGCATCGGCAGGAACAGCCGCTTTGCACCCGGCAGCGTGTCCGAGCCGCGGCCGGCGGGGCGGTCGTTGCTCCAGGCCCAGTTGGCGGCGGCGAGATCGGCCTGATCGAGCTCGTCCTCGGGCGGATAGCCGGATTTCACCGTGAGCAGACCTGCTTCCGGCAGCAGCAAAACCACCCGGACTTTCAGCATCAACGCGATCTGGTAGGCCGTCGCCCACAGCACGTCGTCGAGCGTCGCGGTGCCGGCGAGCTTGCGGCTGAAGGCGTAGAGCTGCTCGCTCATCCTGATCCGGCCGATGGCGGCATCGGCCTGGGTGCGCACGCGCGCCGCAACATTGGAGACGAGCATGGCCACCACCATGAACAGCACGAAGGCGGCGACGTTGGTCGGGTCGGTGATCGTGAAGGTGTGGATCGGCGGCAGGAAGAAGAAATTGTAACAGAGCGAGGCCGCGACAGTCGCCAGCAGCGACGGCCATAGTCCGTAGCGGACCGCGACCGCCACCACCGCCGTCAGCAGCACGAGGTCGACGTTCTCGATGCCGAACCGCGGCTGAATCAGCTCGGCGGCACCAAGACCGATCAGCACAACCCCGAGTGCCTTGAGATAGGGCAGCGGATCGAACGGCTCGGATCGCGCAGCGGTCTGTACCGCCGTCTTGGGCACGTCTTCGGTCGGAAGCTCGTCGCCGGGGATGACGTGAACGCTGATATTGCCCGCGCGGCGAACCAGATCATGGACGACGGAGCCGCGTGTCATCTCGAACCAGCGCGAGCGGGTCGATTTGCCGATCACGATCTGGGTGACGTTGTTGCCTTGCGCGAAATTGACGACGTCGTCGGCGATGCGGCGACCGACCGCCGGAATGGTCAACGCCTCGCCGCCGAGCGATTCCGCGAGCCGCAGCGTATCGGCCAGCCGGTCGCGCTGCTCATCGGACAATTGCAGCGATCGCCGCGTCTCGATCGAAACCGCGGTGAAGGGGGCATGCAGCCGGTCCGCCAGCCGCTTGGTGTAGCGGACGAGACCGGCGGCGCGCGGATCCTCGCTGACGCAGACGAGAATGCGCTCGCCGACGGCCCAGGGCCCGGGAATCGCGTTGGCCTGCATGTGGTTGAGGAGCTGCTCGTCGACCCGCTCCGCCGTGCGGCGCAAAGCGAGCTCGCGCAACGCCGTCAGGTTCCCCGGCGAGAAATAATGCTCCAGCGCACGCTCGGCCTGCTTGGGCACATAGACCTTGCCCTCCTTCAGGCGCTGGATCAAATCGTCGGGCGTGAGGTCGATCAGCTCGATCGCGTCGGCGCGATCGAACACCGAGTCCGGCACGGTCTCGCGTACCCTGACATGGGTGATCTGGGCCACGACGTCGTTCAGGCTCTCGATGTGCTGGATGTTGACGGCGGTGTAGACGTCGATGCCGTGGGACAGCAATTCCTCGACGTCGAGATAGCGCTTGGGATGGCGGCAAAGGGGCGCATTGGTGTGGGCGAGCTCGTCGACCAACGCGATCTGCGGCCGGCGCGCGATCACCGCATCGAGATCCATCTCCTCGACGATCTGCCCGCGATAGTCGAGCCGCTTGCGCGGGACCACTTCGAGACCGCGCACCAGCGCCTCGGTCTCGGCACGGCCGTGGGTCTCGACGAAGCCGACCACGACGTCGATGCCGGCCTTGCGCTTGGCGTGGGCGCTTTGCAGCATCTCGTAGGTTTTGCCGACGCCGGGGGCGGCGCCGACGAAAACCTTCAGCTTGCCGCTCGCGCTCCCTTCCCGCCGCGCCGCTTCCAGCAGCGCCTCGGGCGACGGACGTTGTTCGGGATCGCGGCGCTCTCGGACCATTTTGCCAATATAATCATCTGCGTGACGCGAGCCTAGACCGCTACCTGGCGGCGGCGCGATCCAGCGAGAGATTCAGTGCCAGAACGTTAACCCTGGGTTCGCCAATCAGACCGAACAAGCGGCCTTCGGTATTGGCGGTCACGATCTGCTTGACCTGATCCTCCGGCATATTCCGCGCCCTGGCCACGCGCGGCACCTGGAATTGCGCCGCTTCCGGCGAGATATCAGGATCGAGGCCGCTGGCGGAGGTTGTCACCAGGTCGACCGGCACGGCAGCGTTCGGATTCTCAGCCTTGAGCTTGTCTACATCTTCCCTGAGCCGGTCGGCCAGCGCCTTGCTGGTCGGGCCGAGGTTGGAGCCACCGGAATTGGCGGCGTTGTACGGCGCCGGCACCGTCTTGGTCGGATCGTTCGGGTCGGGCGCCACCGTCGCCGAGAGACGGCCGTGGAAGTATTTGTTGTCCCTGAACTCCTGCCCGATCAGGGCGGAGCCGATCACCTTGCCGTCGTTCTCGATCAGGCTGCCTTGAGCCTGCGCCGGGAAGAGCGCGCCGGCGATGGCCGTCATCGCCAGCGGATAGGCAAGGCCGGTGATGGCGGTGAGCACCAGCAAGAGGACGATGGCGGGGCGGATTTCTCTGAGCATGTTGGTCTCCTAAGTCTTCGTCATGGCGCGCGGCGCCTTGCACCGCGCGGGGACGGTCAAGCCAGGTGTAAAGCAACGACGACGAGGTCGATCGCCTTGATACCGATGAAGGGAATGACGATGCCGCCGAGGCCGTAGATCAAGAGGTTGCGCCGGAGCAGCGCGCCGGCACCGACGGCGCGATAGGCGACGCCCTTCAGCGCGAGCGGGATCAGCGCAATGATGATCAACGCGTTGAAGATGATCGCCGACAGGATGGCGCTCTGCGGGCTCGACAGATTCATGACGTTGAGGACGTTGAGCTGGGGGTAGAACGCCAGGAACATCGCCGGAATGATCGCAAAGTATTTTGCGACGTCGTTGGCGATCGAGAACGTCGTCAGCGCGCCGCGCGTCATCAGGAGCTGCTTGCCGATCTCGACGACCTCGATCAGCTTGGTCGGGTTGGAGTCGAGGTCGACCATGTTGCCGGCCTCGCGGGCAGCTTGCGTACCCGTGTTCATGGCGACACCGACGTCGGCCTGCGCAAGCGCCGGGGCGTCGTTGGTGCCGTCGCCGCACATCGCAACCAGCTTGCCCTTGGCCTGCTCGTTGCGGATCAGCTTGAGCTTGTCCTCGGGGGTTGCCTGCGCCAGGAAGTCGTCGACCCCTGCCTCCGCTGCGATGGCAGCCGCCGTCATCGGGTTGTCGCCGGTGATCATGATGGTGCGAATGCCCATGCGGCGCAGCTCGGCAAAACGCTCGCGGATACCGCCTTTGACGATGTCCTTGAGCTGGATGATTCCGAGCAGCTTGCCGTCCCTCGCGACCGCCAGCGGCGTGCCGCCGGCCTTGGCGATCTCATCCGCGATGGTCTGTATCTCGCGGCCGATCTCAGAGAGCCCGCTGGGCTGAATGGCGCGCGCCGCGTTGCCCGAAGCAACCGCCAGCTGCGCGCCGCCGCCGACATAGTTGAGCATCGCATCGACCGCGCCTTTGCGCACCGACGAGCCGCCGGCATCGACGCCGCTCATGCGGGTCTGCGCCGTGAACGGAATGAAGGTGGCGCCGAGCTCCGCCATGTCGCGGCCGCGGATGCCGTATTTCTCCTTCGCCAGCACCACGATGGAGCGGCCTTCCGGCGTCTCGTCGGCGAGGGAAGCGAGCTGGGCTGCGTCGGCGAGCTCCTGCTCGGTCACGCCGCGCACCGGGCGAAACGCCGTCGCCTGCCGGTTGCCGAGCGTGATGGTGCCGGTCTTGTCCAGCAGCAGCGTGTCGACATCGCCGGCGGCCTCGACGGCGCGACCGGACATCGCCAGCACGTTGAAGCGCACCAGGCGGTCCATGCCGGCGATCCCGATCGCCGACAACAGTGCGCCGATCGTGGTCGGGATCAGCGTCACGAACAGCGCGACCAGCACGATCACCGAGATCGAGCCGCCGGCATAGGCCGCATAGCTCGGAATGGTCACGGTTGCGAACACGAAGATGATGGTGAGACCGGCGAGCAGGATATTGAGCGCGATCTCGTTCGGCGTCTTCTGCCGCTCGGCGCCTTCGACCAGCTTGATCATGCGGTCGATGAAGGTCGAGCCTTGCGCCGCCGTGATGCGGACACGGATCCAGTCGGACAGCACCTGCGTGCCGCCGGTCACCGCGGAACGGTCGCCGCCGGATTCGCGGATGACGGGCGCGGACTCGCCGGTGATGGCGGCCTCGTTCACGGACGCGACGCCCTCGATCACCTCGCCGTCGGAGGGAATGGTGTCGCCGGCCTCGACCAGCACGATGTCGCCGACCTTGAGGCTGGTCCCCGGCACGAGATTGAAGTCCTGGCCGGCGCCGGTCAGCAGCTTGGCCTGGCTCTCGGTGCGGGTCTTGCGCAACGATTCAGCCTGCGCCTTGCCGCGGCCTTCGGCCACCGCTTCGGCGAAATTGGCGAACAGCACCGTGAACCAGAGCCAGACGATGATCTGGAAGGTGAAGCCGAGGCCAGCGCCGCCCGCGACGACGTCGCGCAGGAAGATCACCGTCGTCAGCGCGGCCACGACCTCGACCACGAACATCACGGGGTTCTTGACCATCAGCCGCGGATCGAGCTTGGTGAAGGAGGCGCGGATCGCCGGCAGCACGATCTTCGGATCGAGCATTGCCGAGACGGCAGCACGCTTTTGCAGTTTCATCGTATCCATGGAGGTCACTCCAGACAATCAGAAGAGGTTGCCAGCGTTCATCGCCAGATGCTCGACGATCGGGCCGAGCGCGAGTGCCGGGAAGAAGGTCAGGCCGCCGATGATCAGGATCACGCCGACGACGAGGCCGACGAACAGCCCGCCCGTGGTCGGGAAGGTGCCTGCCGACGGCGGGATGGATTTCTTGGCGGCCAGCGAGCCCGCAATCGCCATCGCCGGGACGATCATGAAGAAGCGGCCGACGAACATCGCGCTTGCCAGCGTGAGGTTGTAGAAGAGGGTGTTGCCGGTCAGGCCGGCGAAGGCCGAGCCGTTGTTGCCGGTCGCCGAGGTGAAGGCATAGAGCACCTCGGTGAAGCCGTGTGGGCCGGCATTGGCCATCGAGGCGACCGCCGCCGGATAGACCACGCCGACCGCGGTCCAGCCGAGATACATCAGCGGCAGCACCAGGATCGCGAGCATCGCCATCTTGACCTCGCGTGCCTCGATCTTCTTGCCGACATATTCCGGCGTGCGGCCGACCATCAGCCCCGCCACGAAGATCGCGAGCACGACGAACAGCAGCATGCCATAGAGGCCGGCGCCGACGCCGCCGATGATGATCTCACCGAGCTGCATGTTGATCAGCGGGATCATGCCGCCGAGCGCGGTGAAGCTGTCATGCATGGCGTTGACCGCGCCGCACGAGGCGGCCGTGGTGACGACGGCGAACAGCGAGGACGCGACGATGCCGAAGCGGACCTCCTTGCCCTCCATGTTGCCGCCGGTCAGGCCCAGCGCATGCATGGTCGAGGTGCCATTGGCCTCCGCCCAATAGGTGATGGCGACGCCTGCGACGAACAGCACGCCCATCACGGACAGGATCGCCCAGCCCTGGCGCTGGTTGCCGACCATACGGCCGAACACGTTGGTCATCGCGGCGCCGAGCGCGAAGATCGACAGCATCTGCACGAAATTCGACAGCGCGGTCGGATTCTCGAACGGGTGCGCGGCGTTGGCGTTGAAGAAGCCGCCGCCATTGGTGCCGAGCATTTTGATCGCCACCTGGGAAGCGACCGGGCCGACCGCAATGGTCCGCCTGGCGCCTTCGAGCGTGGTCGCCTCGATATATGGGCCGAGCGTCTGCGGCATGCCCTGCCAGACCAGGAACAGCGCGTAGACGACGCAGATCGGCAGCAGCACGTAGAGCGTGCAGCGGGTCACGTCGACCCAGAAATTGCCGACCGTGCGCATCGAAGCGCGCGAGAAGCCGCGGATCAGGGCCATCGCCAGCGCGATGCCGGTTGCCGCCGACAGGAAGTTCTGATGTGTCAGGGCGAGCATCTGGACGAGATAGGACAGCGTGCTCTCGCCGCCGTAGTTCTGCCAGTTGGTGTTGGTGATGAAGGAGACCGCGGTGTTGAAGGAAAGATCCTCAGCGACCGCGCCCTGTCCGGCCGGATTGAAGGGCAGCACGGCCTGAAGCCGCATCACGCCGTAGATGATGAGGAAGCCGCCGACATGGAACAGCAGCATGGCGACCGTGTAGGTCAGCCAATGCTGCTCGCGCTTCTCGTCGACGCCGGAGATCCAGTACACGCCGGCCTCGATCGGGCGCAGCACCGGCGACAGGAACGTCCGCTCGCCGCCAAACACACGCGTCATGTACCAGCCGAGCGGCTTGGTCAGCGCAACAATAATGGCGCAGAACAGAATGATCTGGAGCCAACCGATCACAGTCATGGAATCAACCCTTCAGGCTTGGTGCAATCCTTCAGACTTTTTGCCCGCAACAGCGGCAGGAGCACCGTCAGCAGGCAGGCGACGAGCACCGCGTCCGCCAGCAGCAATTCGACGAGCAGCAGCACGGGTCAGAACCGCTCGGGCCGCAGCAGCGCATAGGTGAGGTAGACCAGCAGACCGAACGAGACGGCACCGGCGAGCGCATAATCGAAGATCATGGTTTGCTCCGTCACAGCCGTTCGCAGGCGTAGGTGTAGCCGATCGCGAGGGCGAAGAAGACGAAGCCCAGCGCCAGCATCAGGATGTCCATCATGGCGATACTCCTCATTGCGCCGTAAGATCCGGCGCAACTTTCTCACGGTGACCCGGCGGCTCGCGCCGGAAATGGAACGCATTTCCACGGGCGACAGTCGGGATTCTCGACCGTGCTGAAGTGCCACCCCGGACATAGGTTTTCGAGATGAGGGCTATGGCGAAGATATAGGAATCTCATAAAGGCCGGCGCGGGCCGAGATCGGAAGACAACCCCCGTCGTCCCGGACAAGCGCAGCGCAGATCCGGGATCCATAGCCACAGGGAGAGGTTGGGCGAGGACTCGGAGTGACCTGATTTGCGCCTCAGCTACTGCCTGTGGTTATGGATCCCCGCGCGCGCGGGGATGACAGCGGAGAATGGGGCGATTGCGCCCCTCGCCCACCCACGCGCCACTTATGAAATCCCTATATCTCCCCCCGCTTCCCCATCTCGTTTTCAAATGCACTGCCCGCCATCCTGGCAAGGCCGGCCGACTGACCGACGCCAACTCCAGGAGGCCTGACATGACCGCCGCTCTCCGACGCCTCGCCCCACCTTCCCTCGACCAGCAGCTCCGCGCGGCACCGGCGATGACCCGGCCGCTGATGCTCGACATCATCGCGCACGCCTGCCGGCGTGTCCCCACGCTCGGCCAAGGCGAACGCCCCGCACGCATCATGCGCCTGATCGACGTCGAGGCCTGGGCCGATGCGGCGTTGGCGCTGATCGAGCTCGAGCTGCCGATGTGGCAGGTCCGCCGCATCGCCTATGACGAGGGCGAGTGGCATTGTGCACTGTCGCGCGCGCGTGAGCTGCCGGACTGGCTGGACGCCGCGGTCGAGGCGCGCCATTCCGACCTCGCGCTGGCTCTGCTGTCGGCCCTCGTCGAGGTCCGGGCATTGGCCGCGGACGTGCCGCGGCCGAGCGTTCCCTCCGTTCGCCCTGTGCCGGCTCCGCTTTACGAGCCGCTCGCCTGCGACAATTGCGGCTAGGCAGCCTGACGGAAGGATCCTGGAAAATGCCGGTGCTGACAGATGGCTTTGAACAACCGCTGCACTCATCCTCGTCGCACGCGGGCTCGGCGTCTAGCTCCTCCGCTCCAACCGCGAACTGACCATGGCTGCCTATGCCGCGAGCAACCCGGCCCGCAGCGCGGTGGCGATGCCCGGTTGACGCCGCCTGTCCGGCGGAAAAAACCGGGCCGATCTGGCGCAATTCTAGGGAAACGTGTAGAGCGGTTTCATGAGCACTGGCAATGTCAACATCGTCGCCCACCCCCTGGTCCAGCACAAGCTCTCGCTGATGCGGGAGAAGGATCGCTCGACCAAGAGCTTTCGCGAGATCCTGAACGAGATCGGGATGCTGCTTGGCTATGAGGTGACCCGGGATTTGCCGCTGGAGCTGGTCGAGATCGAGACGCCGATCGCGCCGATGCGGGCGCCCAAGATCGCCGGCAAGAAGCTCACGCTGGCGCCGATCCTGCGCGCCGGCGTCGGCTTCCTCGACGGCATGCTGGCGCTGATGCCATCGGCGCGCATCGCCCATATCGGGCTCTACCGCGACCCCGAGACGTTGCAAGCCGTGGAATATTACTTCAAGGCGCCGCAGGACCTGTCGGATCGCACCGTGATCCTGATGGATCCGATGCTGGCGACCGGCAACTCGGCCTGCGCCGGCGCCTCTCTGCTCAAGGCCCGCGGCGCCCGCGACATCCGCTTCGCGTGCCTCCTGGCCGCGCCCGAGGGCATCGCGCAATTCCAGGGCGAGCATCCTGACGTGCCGATCTGGACCGCCGCGATCGACGAGCGGCTCAACGACCACGGCTACATCGTGCCGGGCCTGGGCGATGCCGGCGACCGGATGTTCGGCACCAAGTAGACAGGTTGGCGCGATCGGGTTACTCCCCTTGCCATGAGTGCCAACGCGTTTTCACTGCAATCGCTGATCCGGACCGAGGCCGCCGCCGATACCGCCTTCGTATTCGACGGCACGCGGGTCTCGCGCGCTGAGTTCTCCGAAAGGATAGAGCAGACCGCGGCCTGGCTTGCGGCGCAAGGCATCGGCAAGGGCGACGTGATCGCGGTCTGGCTGGTCAACCGGATCGAATGGATCGCGCTGCTGTTCGCCGCCGCCCGCCTTGGCGCGATCGTCGCGGCCGTCAATACCCGCTATCGCAGCGCGGAAGTCGCGCATCTGCTTCGTTTGTCCGGCGCCAGGCTGATGGTGGTAGAGGCCGCATTCCGCTCGGTGGATTTTGCCGCGATCCTCGCCGACATCGCCAAGGACGAAGTGCCGGCGCTGCAGCGGCTTGCGGTGGTCGGCGCGGACGCGATCAAGGCCAATTGGCCCTGTGTCCGCTTCGACGCTTTCGAAAAGCCCTATCCGGCCGCCTCTCCGATACGGGACGACGTCGATCTGCCGGTGCTGCTCTACACGACATCGGGCACCACCAAGGGCCCGAAGCTCGTCGCGCATACGCAGCGCACGCTGGCGGGCCACGCCGTCTCTGTCGCCAAGGCGCTTCGGCTTGATCCGCAGCGTCATTCGCTGCTGGCCATGCTTCCGTTCTGCGGCACGTTCGGCATGACGAGCCTGCTCGGCTTCGTCGCGGCGGGCGCGACCATCCATGTGCTCGACGCCTTCGAGGCGGCACCGGCACTGGAGATCCTCAGCACGCAGGGGATCACGCACGCCTTCGGCTCCGACGAGATGTTCCGGCGCATTGTCGCCCTCAGCGGTACGCCACGCCCATTCCCGCATCTCGAACTCTGCGGCTTCGCCGCGTTCCAGCCTGGCTGGCGCGAGCTTGCCGCGGAGGCCGAGGCGCGCGGCCTGCCGCTGTTCGGCCTCTACGGGTCGAGCGAGGTTCAGGCCCTATTCTCGATCGCCCGCACCAGCGACACCTTTTCCGACCGCATCGAGGGCGGCGGCTGGCCGATGTCACCCGACGCAAGCGTGCGCGTGCGCGACACCGAGACCGGCGAACTTGCGGCCGAAGGCGTTTCCGGCGAGATCGAGATCAGCGCGCCGTCACGTTTCCTCGGCTATTTCAACAATCCGGATGCGACGCGCGATGCGATCACCGCGGACGGGTTCTTCCGCACCGGCGACATCGGCCGGCTGCGCGGCGACGGTTCCTTCGTCTACGAGACCCGCGCGGGCGACGCCATGCGGCTCGGCGGCTTCCTCGTCGCGCCCGGCGAGATCGAGGACGAGCTCAAATCATGTGCCGGCGTGGCTGATGCCCAGGTGGTTGCAGTCGACCTCAAGGGTCAGGCGCGCTGCGTCGCCTTCGTGATCCCGGCGAAGGAGCCGCCAATGCAGGAGACGCTGGTCGCGCGCCTGCGCGAGCGGCTCGCCGGCTACAAGATCCCGGCCCGGATCTATGTGGTGGAGGCCTTCCCCGTCACCGACAGCGCCAACGGCGTCAAGATCCAGCGCGCCAGGCTTCGCGCCATGGCGATGGAGCGGATCGCCGCCGAATAGGCCGGCCCATTTGGTTTGGGACAAGGCTCGTTCAGTACGACTTCGCGAGCCCCAGCACCTTCTCCGCGATGAAGCTGAGCGCCAGCTGCGGGCTGACGGGCGCGATGCGCGGGATCAGCACTTCACGCAAGTAGCGCTCGACGTGGAATTCCTTGGCGTAGCCGAAGCCGCCATGGGTCATCACCGCCTGCTCGCAGGCCGAGAAGCCCGCTTCGCCCGCAAGGTATTTTGCGGCATTGGCCGCAGCGCCGCACGGCATGCCCTTGTCGTATTGCCACGCCGCCGACATCACCATCAGCCAGGCCGCCTCGAGCTCGACCCAGTTCACCGCGAGCGGATGCTGAATGCCCTGGTTCTTGCCGATCGGACGGTTGAACACCACGCGCGTCTTGGCATATTCCGTGGCCCGCGCCAGCGCCAGCTTGCCAAGGCCGACCGCCTCCGCCGCGATCAGGATACGCTCGGGGTTCATGCCTTCGAGGATGTACTGGAAGCCTTTGCCTTCCTCGCCGATGCGATCCTCGATCGGAATTTCAAAGTCCTCGAAGAACAGCTCGTTGGAATCGACGATCTTGCGGCCCATCTTCTCGATCTCGTGGACCTTGATTCTGTTGCGGTCGAAATCGGTGTAGAACAGGCTGAGGCCATGGGTCGGCGAGCGCACCTCCTCCAGCGGCGTGGTGCGGGCCAGCAGCAGGATCTTGTGCGCGACCTGCGCGGTCGAGATCCACACCTTCTGGCCGTTGACGATGTAACGGTCGTTCTTGGCGACCGCGCGGGTCTTGAGCTGCGTGGTGTTGAGGCCGGTGTTGGGCTCGGTGACGGCGAAGCAGGCCTTTTCACGGCCCTCCACCATCGGCGGCAGCATGCGCCTGCGCTGCTCTTCGGTGCCGAACACGACGACGGGATTGAGGCCGAACACGTTGATGTGCACGGCGGATGCGCCGGACATGCCGGCGCCGGATTCGGCGATGGTGCGCATCATGATCGCAGCTTCGGTGATGCCGAGCCCCGAGCCGCCAAATTCCTCCGGCACGCAGATGCCGAGCCAGCCGGCGTCGGCAAGTGCTTTATGAAAATCGTGCGGGAAGCCGCCGTCATGATCCTTCTTCAGCCAGTAGGCATCCGGAAAGCCTTCGCAGATCTTGGCGATGGCATCGCGAATGGCTTCCTGCTGATCGGTGAGCGCGAAATCCATGGTCTTGATCTCCTTGTCGGGAGCCGCGACCGCGCCATCCCCCGTCTCTTCGCGTTCCCCGCTCGAAGGCCGCGGCCGCTTGCTTCGCGCCCTGACGTGCCCTTGGCTGGGTTCTTAGCTCGAAAAACCGCGTACAGATACGTGAATTTGTCTATCAACTGTGTCTACCATGCATAGGGTCATGCGACGTAAAGCTATGAGCGCGCCGTTATTTCGCAGGGAGGAAACCGCGATGGCCGGGCTGTATTTCGAAGACTTTTCCGTAGGCCAGGAGTTCAGGCATCCGCTGACCCGCACCGTCACGGAGATGGACAACACCATGTTCAGCCTGCTGACGCTCAATCCGCAGCCGCTGCACATCGATGCGCATTTCGCCGAAAAGACCGAGTTCGGCCAGCGCATTTTCAACAGCCTTTACACCCTCGGCATCATGATCGGCATGACGGTCTATGATACGACCATGGGGACCACCGTTGCCAATCTCGGCATGACCGACGTCACCTTTCCAAAGCCGGTCTTCCATGGCGACACGTTGCGGGCGACGACGAAGGTGCTTTCGTTGAGGGAATCCAAATCGCGGCCCAAGGCCGGCATCGTCGAGTTCGAGCACCATGCCCTGAACCAGAACGACGAGATCGTCGGCAAATGCCGCCGCATGGCGATGATGCACAAGAGGCCGGTTTGATGCGTTCGATGCTGTTCGTGCCGGGCGATTCCCCGCGCAAATTCGAGAAGGCGAGCGAAGGCAAGGCCGACGCGCTGATCATCGATCTCGAGGATTCCGTCGTCACCGAGAAGAAGGCGGAGGCGCGCGGGTTAACGCTGACGATGCTCAAGGGCCGACGCGGCCCGCACCAGCTCTATGTCCGCGTCAACGCGCTCGACACCGGCATGACGCTGGCCGATCTCGCCGCGGTATTGCCCGGCAGGCCCGACGGCATCGTGCTGCCGAAATCGCAAGGCGGCGACGACGTAAGGCAGGTCGCAACCTGGCTCGAAGCCTTGGAAGCAGCGGCCGGCATCGCGATCGGCACCACCCGCATCGTCTGCGTGGCGACGGAAACCGCGGCTTCGATCTTCGGGCTCGGCAGTTACAAGGGCTGCTCCCCTCGCCTCGCCGGCCTGATGTGGGGCGCCGAGGATCTCTCGGCCTCGCTCGGCGCCACCGAAAAGGCGTCCGGCGGCGTGTTCCACAGCCCCTATCGCCTCGCGCGCGATCTCTGCCTGATGGCGGCGGCCGCGGCCGAGGTCGCGCCGATCGATACGGTCTATACCGACATCGACAACCTCGCCGGTCTCGAGCAGGAGACCCGCGCCGCGCGCCGCGACGGGTTTTCCGCCAAGGCGCTGATCCATCCCAAGCACGTCGACGTCGTCAACGCGGCATTCGAACCGACCGAGGCCGAACGCACCTGGGCGGAAAAAGTGATCGCCGCGTTCGCCAGCAATCCCAATTCAGGCACGCTGCGGCTCGACGGCCAGATGATCGACAAGCCGCATCTTCGCGCCGCGAAGAAGATCCTCGGCCAGCCCTAGCGTGGAATGTCTTTAGGTTCGTCGTAGCATCGATCGACCCTCATCCCGTCATGCGACGGCCTCAGTCGAATCCCTGAACCGGCGGCGTCGAGCTCTGCGCCGGAGCGGCGGGCGCGGCTTGAACCGGCGGAGCCGGATTGCCGGCAGCTCGCATCTGACCGTTGGCTGCCATCGCCTCGCGGGTGCGCATCGGGCTCCTGGTCGCGGCCGCGCGGCGCGGCGGCGCCCGATGTCCTGCCGACTGCGAACCTCTCATGCCCCAGGAACGGGCGATCGAAGGTCCGGCAGTGTAGCCGATCAAGGCTCCGGCAACCGCACCGACTGGCCCCAACACGACCGCGCCGGAGACGGCACCGAGTGCTGCATCGCCGGCGCGCTCCTGCGCAACCGCACTCACCGGCACACAAGCCAGCATTGCGACAGCAGTGATCAAAGCCTTGGTCATCGGAGCGCCTCCCTCACGGGAAATCACTCCTGCTCAAATATGGCCGCACGAGGTTCGCTTGCCGGCCAACAAAAGGCAATCGGCGGGGAACCCGGCTGTGGGGCGACAATAGCCTCTGTTCCTGGAGACCGTGGTCGTCGCATTTGACTTTGGCACACCTCACGGCGCGCCTCGTCCTTCGAGACGACCGCTTCGCGGTCTCCTCACGATGAGGCTAAGCAGCATCGTACCCGTTGAACTGCCGCTACGCATTCTGTCCTCATCCTGAGGAGCCCGCCTAAAGCGGGCGTCTCGAAGGACAGCTCTCAAACGCGATCGCCCCGCCGCAAGCGGGGAGAGGCGACGGCGACTACACGATCCTGATCGACATATCAGGCAGGCCCTCGAGCTTGCACAGCAGCACGTCGCCCTTCACGACGGGACCGACATTCTCCGGCGTGCCGGAATAGATGATATCGCCGGCTTTCAATTCGAACGCTTCCGACAGCTTTGCGATCTGCTCGGCCACGTTCCAGATCATCTTGCTGAGATCCGAGTTCTGCTTCACCGTGCCGTTGATCGCCAGCGAGATGGCGCCCTTGTCGAAATGCCCGGTCTTGCTGGCCGGATGAATCGGGCCGATCACCGCGGCGTGGTCAAAACTCTTGCCGATCTCCCAGGGCTTCTTCTCCGCGGCCATGCCGTTCTGGAGGTCGCGCCGGGTCATGTCGAGGCCGAGCGCGTAGCCATAGACGTGGTCGAGCGCCTTATCGACCGGGATATTGGTGCCGCCTGATTTCAGCGCGGCGACCAGTTCGACCTCGTGATGATAGTTCTTGGTCAGTGACGGATAGGGATGATCGGCGACCTCGCCGACCGCGACGTTCTGGATCGCGTCGGTCGGCTTCTGGAAGAAGAACGGCGGCTCGCGGTTCGGGTCCGAGCCGCGCTCGATCGCGTGCGCGGCGTAGTTGCGCCCGATGCAGTAGATGCGGCGGACCTGGAACACCTGGCTCTCGCCGACGATCGGGATCGTCACCATCGGCACCAGGAAGAGCGGCTTGGGTCCGGCCTGCGCGGCGGCGGGTGCGACCTCGGCCATCGAAACGGCGGCGGCCGCCGCAGCGGTTGCGAGCAGATCACGTCGCGTGGGTGAGGTCATCTCGGGTGCTCCCTTTGCCTTTGCTTGGGCAGCGTCATGCGCGCCGATCCGGCTGATAGTCGATATTTGGCATGCCAGCAACATGGATCGGCGCCGGCAGCTTGATCGCCGCGCGGCACAAATCTACTAGCGGACGAAACGATCGCCGCCTGCGACAGCACTACTCGTATCGGACGCGGGCGCCACTCTCACGACGATCGCAACCGGTACGCCATTTCGCGACACCGTGAGCTTCACCTCCTCGCCGACGCGCGCGAGGCCGATCGTGTTGCGGAGTTGGGCTGCGGTGCGAATCGGACGGTCGTCGGCTTTCGTGATGATATCGCCCTTGCGCAGGCCCGCCTGTTGCGCCGGCGAATCCGCCGCGATCTCCGCGACGACGGCTCCCTGGTTCAATCCCTTGTTGACCGAGGGGTGCAGGTCCTTCAGAGAAACGCCGATCCGGCCGCGCTCGACGCGGCCCTTGGCGACGATCTGCTCCATCACCTTCCGCGCCATGTTGACGGGAATTGCAAAGCCGATGCCGACATTGCCGCCGGCAGGCGAAATGATGGCCGAGTTGATGCCGACCAGTTCACCCCGCAGGCTGACCAGCGCTCCGCCGGAATTGCCGGGATTGATCGCTGCATCGGTCTGTATGAAGTCCTCATAGCCCTGCTTGCCGAGTCCGGTCCGGCCGAGCGCACTGACGAGGCCGGACGTCACGGTCTGGCCAAGGCCGAAAGGGTTGCCGATCGCAAGCACGAAGTCGCCGACGTCAAGCGCATCGCTGTCGCCGAAGGACAGCGCCTGGAGCCCGGATGGGTTCTGGATCTGGAGCACGGCAATGTCCGTCTGCGGATCGCGGCCGATGACCTTGGCGGAGAATTGCCGGCCGTCCTTGGTGGTGACCTGAACGGCGGAAGTGCCTTCGACCACGTGATTGTTGGTCAGGACATGGCCACGCTGGGCATCGACGATGACCCCTGAGCCGGTCGCGTTGACCTCCTTCTCGATCTGCCTGGGGACGTCGAAGAACTCGCGGAAGAGCGGGTCGCGATAGAGCGGATTGTCCTCGCGAACGCGGCCATGCACGGAGATGTTGACGACGGCCGGCGTCACCTGGCGCACGAGCGGCGCCAGCGTGGGCACCGAGCCGCCCGTCTTCAGGTCTGGAATTTGGCCAGCGGCCGGCTGCGATGCCGTGAGCGCGAGCACCAGCAATGCAAGCCAAAGCAAACGCGTAACATTCATCTTGGTCACCTGCCGCATGTTCCAATGTGGATGGAAGAACTGGTGGCCTCAGTCACGCGGTGCGGCGACCAAACCGTGCACCGCGAGAAATGGCACGGCGAAGGCCGCCGAGGCTTGGCCGAGCAGCACGAGCGTCAAAACGGTGTGCGTGACGATCATGCGGCGCGCCTCTCTGCGGCGGCCCAGGGCCGTCGCAGCCGCATCGGGACGCCGCCCCCGCGTGGCGGATCATCATTGTCATTGTCGCCGTCGAGCTTACGCAACGCCGCCAGAACATCGGCAAGCCGGATGGTGTGGCTCATGCCCGGTATCTCGCGCAGCGCGGGACATGATTCGACCGCGTACATGTCGGATGCCCAGGACGACAGGATGATCCGCTTCTCCGGCGCGGAGAGTTCCTCGGCCTTCAGGACGTCAGCGGGCGAATCGTAATGGGCAGCTGGGTGAAACAGCGGATTGAGCGTGCCGGCATTGGTGTTCACGTTGGTCATCGGTCGTGCCTCCCTCATGCTCCTTTCCAAGGGACCGGTTTGTGGACGTTGGACGGCGGCGCCGACCGCCGCCGTCCCGCTTCAGTGCGTGTTGATCGCGATGCGCTTGACGCCTTCGCGTGCCTTCTCCGACTTCGGCAGCGACACGGTCAGCACGCCATTACTGAACGACGCCTCGGCCTTGTCCTCCTCGACACCCTCCAGCGGAATCTGCCGCTCGAACGCACCGTAGTAGCGCTCGGTGAAGTACCTGCCTTCGCCGTTGCGCTCGGCTTTTTTCTCGCCGCGGAGGGTCAGGACGCCGGCCGGGAAGTTCGGCCGAGACGGTCAGCGTCTTATCGGTCTCGCTGAGCTCGACCTTCGGCCAGTCGAAACGGCCCTCAATCAGCCGCGACAGGCTCGTCCCGCCGAAGCCGCGGAAAACGTCGTCGAACAGACGGTTCATCTCGCGATGAAGCGTCAGGAAGGGATCGAAATTGTCGCGCGCAGGCGCGAGGTCCTGTTTCCCTGACCAGGGAATGAGATCACGAAAACCCATTATTATCTCCTCCATGCATCGGGGAGCGCGGACGCGCATCGGCGCGCCGCGTTCCGTCACTGTCTTGATCGAGCGTTGATCGAGCGTCAGGCTGCCTTCTTCTGCTCGATCTGCGATGCCGCAGGAGGGGCGCCCGCGATCGGAATCCGGCGCGGCTTCATCGCTTCCGGAATCTCACGGACGAGGTCGATGATCAGAAGCCCGTCCTGGAACGAGGCCTGCTTCACCTGGACATAGTCGGCCAGGTTGAACACGCGCCGGAACGGACGCGCGGCGATGCCCTGGTACAGGTATTCGCGCGCAGCCGTCTCGGGCTTCTTGCCTTCGATGGTGAGCGCGTTCTGTTCGGCGGTCACGGTGATGTCGTTGGCACCAAACCCCGCCACCGCAAGGCTGATCCGATAATGGTCTTCACCGGAACGCTCGATGTTGTAGGGGGGATAGTTGTCCTCAGTCGTCTGGCGCAGCGTGCTGTCGACGAGGTCGGCCAGGTGGTCGAAGCCGATGGTGGAACGCCATAGGGGCGCGAAGTCAAAACTGGTCCTCATAACCAAGTCCTCCAAAGAGCAAGATGGATACGAAGGAGCGCAAGGCGGGATTTCAGACGGGTCCGAAAGACCAGCCAAGCGCCCGTGCCGGACCCTGTTTTTGGCATCCGGCACACCGCTCTCGCGGCGAGACACGACTTAGAAAATCGCAAGTCGGTTTCAAGGGGCCAGCCCGAAAATTTTTTGGGCCGCCGGGCAGGCGCTGCCCCTCAGGATCTCAGCGCCTCCCGCGCCGTCTCGGGCGCCATCAGCGTCGCGACGATCGTGATGATCGAGAGGGCGATGATGTAGACGGACACGGCCCAGTACGAGCCGGCCCACGCCAGCAGCGCAGTCGCAATCAGCGGCGAGAAGCCGCCGCTCAGCGCCGCCGCGACATTGGCGCCGAGCGAGGCTCCGCTGTAGCGCACCTGGGTGCGGAACAACTCCGGCATGAACGCGGCCTTCGGCCCGAACAGCAGCGCATGGGTCAGCGTCATCGTGACGACGAGCGCCAGCGTGATCAGCGCCGGCTCCTTGGTATCGAGGAACCAGAACAACGGAAACGCCAACGCCACCGAGAACACGCCGCCGGCGAGATACAGTGCTTTGCGGCCGAAGATGTCGGACAGCCAGCCGGCGAGCGGCAGCGTCGCGAATTCGACGAGGGCAGCATAGACCACGGCATCCAGGATCACCTGGCGCGACAGCCCGAGCTTCGTCGTGGCATAGACCACGGTGAAGACGGTGAGGAGATAAGCAAGCCCGACCTCCGACACCGTGATGCCGATCGCCAGCAGAAAGCTACGCCAGTCGCGGCGGAGCACTTCCAGCACCGGCTGCGCCAGCACCTCCTTGCGCTCGACCACCTCCTTGAAGTGCGGTGTCTCCGCGAGCTTGAGCCGCACGATGAAGCCGACACCGACGAGCAGGATGCTGATCAGGAACGGCACGCGCCAGCCCCAGCTCAGGAAATCGGCTTCGGGCAGCTTGGTCATCAGGCCGAAAATGCCGGTCGAGGCGGCAACGCCGACGGGAAAGCCGATCTGCACGAGGCTGCCATAGAAGCCACGGCGATTGCCGGCATGCTCGATCACCATGACGACCGCGCCGCTCCACTCGCCGCCCAGGCCGATGCCCTGGACGAAGCGCAGCACGATGAGCAGGATCGGCGCCCACACGCCGATCTGGCTGTAGGTCGGCAGGCAGCCGATCAGGAAGGTGCCGAGCCCCATCGCGATCATGGTCGCGACCAGCATGGTCTTGCGGCCGAGCCGGTCGCCGTAATGCCCGATGATGGCGCCGCCGATCGGCCGCGCCACGAAACCGACCGCATAGGTCGAGAACGCCGCCAGCGTTCCGACGAAGGGATCGAAGCTCGGGAAGAACAGCTTGTTGAAGACCAGCGCCGCCGCCGTGCCGTAGATCAGGAAGTCGTACCATTCGATCGCGGTGCCGAGCGCGCTCGCCCACACCACATGCGCCGTCGTCGATTGCTCCGCCGCCGCGGAGACTCCCGTTGCTGCCGTCATGCCCGCCCCAGAGATTCCGGAGAGCATCATGGCCAATCGCGCCGAGGGTTGCAACCTGCAGGGGTGATGGCTCTCACAGGATAACAATGCGGGATTTTGTGCGCAGGTGTCGCAACATCCTTCATTGCGAGGAGCTCTTGCGACGAAGCAATCCAGGCTGCCTCCGTGGAGACAGTCTGGATTGCTTCCGCCTTCGCCAAGGCTTCGGCGGACAAGTCGCTGCCCTCGCAATCGCGGGTGCTGAAGCAGCGGTGCCTCCTGTCGTCTCACCCGCCGAGAGGAACCCATCCAGACCCGAATTCATCATTGACAAACTTATTTGCTTATATCTAATTTGTCTCGAGAACAGGCCTGCCGCGCCATGCGGCCAATAAAAGAGAGGAAACGACGATGAGAGGGCTTCTGGCCTGCGCCATGCTCGCGGCCATGACTTCGGCAGCCATGACCACAGTCGCCACCGCACAAGTCTCCGACGACGCGGTGCGGATCGGCGTGCTGACGGATCTGTCGAGCTGGGGCCGCGACAACTCGGGGCCGGGCTCGGTCGAGGCCGCGAAAATGGCGGTGGAAGAATTCGGGGCGACCGTGCTCGGCAAGCCCATCGAGATCATCAGCGCCGATCACCAGATGAAGACCGATGTCGGCGTGCAGATCGTGCGCGGCTGGTTCGACAACGGCAAGGTCGACGCGGTCGTCGACATCCCCAACTCCGGCATCGCGATCGCCGTCCACAACATGGTGCGCGAGCGGGGCAAGGTCGCGCTGCTCTCCGGTCCCGGCGCAAGCTCGCTGACCGACGAGCTGTGCAGCCCAAACACCGTGCACTTCACCTACGATACCTATGCGCTGTCGAAGGTGACGGCCTCCGCCGTGATCAAGGAGGGTGGTAAGTCCTGGTACTTCATCACCGCGGACTACGCCTTCGGCCAGCAGCTCGAAAAGGACGCCACGCGTTTCGTCAATGAGATGGGCGGAAAGGTCCTGGGCGGCGTGAAGCATCCGACCAACACCGCGGACTTCTCCTCCTTCGCGCTCCAGGCGCAAAGCTCGAAATCCGACGTCGTCGCCTTCGCCAATGCCGGCCAGGACACCGACAACGCGATCAAGCAGTCCGGCGAGTTCGGCCTCGTCCAGGGCGGCCAGAAGCTCGTCGGCCTCCTGATGTTCGACACCGACGTGCACGCGATCGGCCTCAAGGCCGCGCAGGGCACCTACATGACCACGGCCTCGTACTGGGCCATGGACGAGGCAACGCGCGCCTGGTCGAAGAAGTTCTACGAGCGCACCAAGGTGATGCCGACCATGATCCAGACCGGAGTCTACGGCTCGGTGCTGCACTATCTCAAGGCCATCAAGGCGGCCGGCACCGACGATTCCGCCAAGGTGATGGCCAGGATGCGCGAGCTGCCGATCGAGGATACATTCGTCCACGGCGGCAAGTTGCGCGAGGACGGCCGCGTCATCCGCGACATGTATCTCGCCAAGGTGAAGAAGCCCGAACAGTCGAAGGAGCCGTGGGACTATCTGGACATCGTCAAGACCGTGAAGGGCGAGGACGCCTTCCGCCCGGTCTCCGAGTCCAAATGTCCGCTCCTGAAGAAGTGAGGCCAAGCATGACCGGCGGCGAGCATAGCGCAATTGAGACTTACGAGTGCGATGTGCTCGTGGCCGGATCAGGCTGCTCCGGCATGTCGGCCGCGATCACCGCGCGCCATCGCGGCCTCGACGTGCTGATCGTCGAGAAG
Source organism: Bradyrhizobium sp. CCBAU 65884 (assembly GCF_028128835.1). NCBI lineage: Bacteria > Pseudomonadati > Pseudomonadota > Alphaproteobacteria > Hyphomicrobiales > Nitrobacteraceae > Bradyrhizobium > Bradyrhizobium sp. CCBAU 65884. The sequence goes on from NZ_LBJU01000132.1 coordinate 123,832, forward strand.
GAGCCGCGCTTCGGCGGCACCACCGCCCGCTCCGGCGGCTGGCTCTGGATTCCCGGCACCTCGCTGGCAAAGGCCTACGGCATCGCCGAGACGCCGGAACAGGCCCGCACCTACTTGCGGCACGAGGCCGGCAACAATTACGACGCGGCACGGGTCGATGCATTTCTCTCGGCCGGTCCCGAGGCCGTCGATTTCTTCACCACCAAGACCGCGCTCCGCTTCGACATGCCGCTGGTGTTTCCCGACTATCACGCCGAAGCACCCGGCGGCGCGCAAGGCGGGCGCTCCATGGTGACGCGCCCGTTCGACGGCCGCGAGCTCGGCGACCTCATCAAGACGCTGGGCATGCCGCTGCCGGAGCTGACCGTGTTCGGCATGATGCTGGGAAGCGGCAAGGAGATCATCCACTTCATGCGGGTGACGAAGTCGCTGACTTCCGCGGTCTACGTCGCCAAGCGCCTGTCGCGTCACCTGATGGACGTGCTGCGCTACGGCCGCGGCATGACGCTGACCAACGGCAATGCGCTGGCCGGACGGCTGGCGAAATCTGCGCAGGATCTGAAAATTCCGATGTGGCTGTCCGCGCCCGTGCGCGAGCTGACGGTCGAGAACGGCGCGGTCACGGGTGCCATCGTTTCGCGTGAGGGACGCAACGTGCGCGTTCGTGCAAGGCAAGGCGTGGTGCTGGCCTGCGGCGGCTTCCCGCATGATGTGGAGCGGCGCAAGAAGATGTTTCCGCACGCGCCGACCGGCAGCGAGCATTTCTCGCCGGGGCCGACCGGCAACACCGGCGATGGACTGCGTCTTGCGGAGCGCGCCGGCGGACATATCGAGGATCGCCTGCCGAACGCGGCGGCCTGGGTGCCGGTGTCGCTGACCACGCGTAAGGACGGCTCGAAAGGCGTGATGCCGCATTTCATCGACCGCGCCAAGCCGGGCGTGATCGCGGTGATGCGCGACGGCCGGCGTTTTGCCAACGAAGGCAATTCCTATCACGACTTCGTCCAGGCCATGGTCAAGGCCGCCAAGCCCGGCGAGGAGATCGCGGCATATCTCGTCTGCGATCACAAGACGCTGCGCAAATACGGCCTCGGCTGCGTGCCGCCCTTCCCGATGCCGCTGGGTCATCACCTCGATACCGGCTATCTCATGCGCGGCGATACGCTGGAGGCGCTCGCGGCGAAGGCCGGCATCGACGCGGCGGCGTTCATCGACACCGTCAGGCAGTTCAATGCCACCGCGCCGCAAGGCCATGATGCCGCCTTCGGCAAGGGCTCGAAGGCCTATAACCGCTACCAGGGCGACGCGATGCACGGCCCGAACCCCTGCGTCGCGCCGATCGAGAACGGGCCGTTCTATGCCATCAAGATGGTGGTCGGCGATCTCGGCACCTATGCCGGCATCGTCACCGACGAGAACGCGCGGGCGCTCGATGCCGAGGGCCGCGTCATTCCCGGGCTCTATGCCGCCGGCAACGACATGGCGAGCATCATGGGCGGCAATTACCCGGGGGCCGGCATCACGCTTGGGCCGGCGCTGACCTTCGGCTACATTGCCGGGCGTCATCTCGCCGACAGCGCCGCCAAGCGCGACGCGGCCTAAGCCACGCCAGGAGGCGCATGAAGAGGGAAAGCCGCGGCATCCAGTCCATCGAGGTCGGCGGGGAGCTGCTCCGCGCGCTCGCAAGGTGCGGCGAGCCGATGATGCTGCGCGATCTCGCGCGCGAGGCCGGCATGTCACCGGCCAAGGCGCATCCTTATCTCGCCAGCTTCTCCCGCATCGGGCTGATCGAGCAGGACGAGACCACCGGCCGCTACGAGATCGGCGCGCTGGCGCTGGAGCTCGGCCTGATCAGCCTGCGCCGCCTCTCCGGCGTGCGCATCGCAAGGCCGAAGATCGCCGCGCTCGCGAGCCAGATCGGACATGCGGTCTCACTGGCAGTCTGGGGCACGTACGGCCCGACCGTCGTCCAGCTCGAAGAGCCGGCCCAGCCGGTCCACATCGTGATGCGCGCGGGGTCGGTGATGGCGCTGCTGGAGACGGCCACCGGCCGCGCCTTTGCGGCGTTCCTGCCGGAGAAGACCATCAACGCCGCGCTGGAGAGCGGGCTCGATCGTCACGGCGTCGGCTACAATCCGAAGCGCACCGTGAAGGGCCCGAAGGTCGCCGAGATGCTGACCGAGGTCCGCAAGCACGGCCTCGCCCGCGCGCTCGGCGATCCCCTGCCCGGCGTCAATGCGTTCTCGGCCCCCGTGTTCGATCATTCCGGCCATGTCGCGCTGGTCATCACGGCGATGGGGCCGGAAGGCACGTTCGATGCGCGCTGGGACAGCCCGATCGCGCATGCCTTGCGCGACTGCGCCGGCGCTATCTCGAAGCGGCTGGGCTACGGGATGACGGTTGCGGCGGAGTGAGGCTGTCAGATGCGCCGTCATGGCCGGGCTTGTCCCGGCCATCCACGTAGCGCGACGACTGCCGAGAGACGTGGATGCCCGGGACAAGCCCGGGCATGACGACCGAGAGAACTCGCGCTCCTACTTCTCCTTCACCGGCACCGTATAGTTCAGGATCAGCCTTCCGCCATCAGGATAGATCGTCTGCCCGGTGATGTAGGACGCATCGTCGCTCGCCAGGAACGCGACCACGGAGGCCACCTCGCTCGGCTCACCGCCGCGGCCAGCCGGGGTGCGCGACATCACGGTCTTGCGGGCGTCCTCGGAGGTGTAGATGGACGATGCCACCATGTCGGTCAAAATCGTGCCCGGCCCGACCGCGACGACGCGGATGTTGTGCGGGGCGAGCGCGACGGCGGCGACCGAGGTGAGCTGCTTCATGCCACCCTTGGACATCGCGTAGGTTGCCAGCGCCGGGATCGCCAGCAGCGCGTTCACCGAGGACATGTTGATGATGACCCCGCCGCCGCCTTGCGCGATCATCTGCTTGGCGGCGGCCTGCACGCCGAAGAACGCGCCCTTCAAATTGATGCCGATGATCTCGTCGAATTCCTCTTCGGATATCTCCAGGATGTCCCGGTTGCGGGCGACGCCGGCATTGTTGACCATGATGTCGAGCCGGCCGAACTCCTTCACGGCGGTGGCGACGAGCTGGTCGACATCGGCGCGCTTGGCGACGTTGCCGACGACGGTACGCAAGGCCTCCGGATGTCCGAGCTCGGCCGCCGTCTTGGCGAGGCCCTCGGCATCGACATCCGAAATCACGACCTTGACGCCGTCATCCAAAAATCTCTTCGCGCAGGCCTTGCCGATGCCGCGCGCTGCGCCAGTGATGGCGGCGACCTTACCGGATAGCTTCATGGTCTCACTCCAGACAAGAGAACCTCAATTCGCCGCCGACCTTGCCGTCGCCGGCATGTAAATCTGCGCGTAGCCTTCCTTGATCGCGGCGGTGATGCGGTCGAGGCCGAGGCGGCGGTCGATGTGCTTTTCCAGCACGGAGACGCAAGTAACGCGTAGCTCACGGCCATCGCCTTGAGCTGTTCATAGACGCGATCGACGATGCTGTCGGAAGCGAGTTCCACGTTGCTCTTCATCAGCTGCATTGATGCCCGGACACAGCTCTATATACCGGGGCCGCGTGGACGAAGGCAATGCACACGGCAGCGCTACCAGAGATTGTTCAGGCCCTTGCGACGATCGGAATCCGGCAAGACGCGCGAGCGCAGTCCGGATGCACGACCTCAGAGGAAGCGTTCAGGCGCAAACGGCGCCAGCGGAATCTCTGGCGCCTTGCCGCTGAGCAGCTGCGCCACGAGCCGCCCGGTACGGGCCGAACCAACCAGGCCAACATGGCCGTGGCCGAAGGCATAGACGATGTCGCGCGAGGCGCGCGCATAGCCGATGCAGGGCCGCCCATCCGGCATGCTCGGCCGATGCCCGAACCAGGTTTTTATGCGCGAAGGCGGAATATCCTTCGGAAGTTTTGGAAACATACTGATGAGATGGTTGCGCAGGATCTCGGCGCGCTTCCAGTTCGGCGCGGCCTCGAGGCCGGCGATCTCGACAGTGCCGGCGGCGCGCAGGCCCTTGTTGGTCCAGTTCACCACCATCTTGGCGTCGGATGCCATCATCGAGCTGCGCGGACCTGACTCCGGGTTCTCTATCATGACGTGGTAGCCGCGCTCGGTCTCGAGCGGCAAGGGATCGCCGACCGATGCGGTGAGCTGCTTCGAGCGGGCGCCGGCCGCGACGACGGCAGCATCACAGGCGATCTCGCCGGTCTCGGTAAGGACGGCCACGAGCTTGTCGCCATTCAACCTCAAGCCGGTCGCCTTGACCCGCACATGCGTGACGCCGCTGGCGATCGCATGATTGGCAAGCGCCGCGACATAAGCACCGGGATCGCGGCAGCGCCCGGCCTCCTCCACCACCACGCCAAAGGTGTAGCGCGGATGCAGATCGGGCTCGCGCTGGCGCATCTCGTCGGCGTTGAGCTCCATCCACTCGACGCCGACCTTCTTGCGCAGGCGCCAGCCGAGATCGTTGTCGAAATTGCCGCGCGACGGAAACACATGCATCACGCCATTGCGCTCGATCAATTCAGAAACGCCCGCTTCTTCCGCCAGCTTCCGGTGCAGCAGCGGCGCGTCCCTCAACAGGTCGCGCAGGGCAAACGCCGTCTTCTCGACCCGCGCCTCGGTCCAGCCCGAGACCAGATATTTGACCAGCCAGGGCAGCGCGTTCGGCAAATACGACCAGCGGATCGCGAGCGGCCCGAGCGGATCCATGAGATAGCCCGGCACCTTCTTCCAGATGCCCGGCTCCGCCGGCGGGATCACCGAATGTGACGACAGCCAGCCGGCATTGCCATAGCTCGCCGCCTGTTCGCCGCCAGGCTCGCCCGGATCGATCAGCGTGACGCGATGGCCCTCGCGCAGCGCCTCGATCGCGCTGATGACACCGACAGCGCCGGCGCCGATGATGGCGACGTGGCGGCCGGCCGCCATCGCCTAAGCCTTCACCGCGGGCGCGAAGTCCTTGCCGACCGAAATCGCGCGCGGATCGATGATGCAGTGGAGGATCGACGGCTTGCCGGAGGCGAGCGCGCGCTCGAAGGCCGGCGCGAATTCCTCGGTGCGTTCGACCCGCTCGCCATGGCCGCCGAACGCCTTCGCGTACATCGCAAAATCGGGGTTCTTGAGCTGGGTGCCGACGACGCGGCCGGGATAGTCGCGCTCCTGGTGCATGCGGATGGTGCCGTATTGCGAATTGTCGACCACGATCACGACCAGCGGCGCGTCATACTGCACGGCGGTTGCGAACTCCTGACCGTTCATCAGGAAGCAGCCGTCACCGGCAAAGGCGACGATGGTGCGATCCGGATATTGCCGCTTGGCCAGCACCGCCGCCGGCACGCCGTAGCCCATCGAGCCCGAGGTCGGCGCCAGCTGCGAGGCAAAGCTGTGGAAGCGGTGATGACGATGGATCCAGCCGGCATAATTGCCGGCGCCGTTGCAGACGATGGCGTCCTTCGGCAGGCGGTCGCGCAGCCAGGTCATGACCTGCCCGTACTGGAACGTGCCCGGCAGCTCGCGCGCCTTCTCGGTCCAGGCGAGGTAATCGGCGTGCGCCTTGGCGGCCTCGCCCTTCCAGGCCACCGCGCCTGAAGGCTTCAGCGTCTCGACGGCGGCGGCAAACGCCGCGGGCGTCGCCTGGATCGCCAGCGCCGGCTGATAGACGCGGCCGAGTTCTTCGGAGCCCGGATGCACGTGGATCAGCTTCTGCTGCGGGTTCGGAATGTCGAGCAGCGTGTAGGACGAGGACGGCATCTCCGACATGCGGCCGCCGACGAGGAGAACGACATCGGCGTTGTCGATGCGCGCCTTCAGGCCCGGGCTCGGCCCGATGCCGAGATCGCCGGCATAGTGCGAATGGTCGGCATCGATCAGCGAGGCCCGGCGGAATGAGGTTGCGACCGGCAGGTCGAAGCGCTCGGCAAAGCGGGCAATGCTCTTGGTGGCGTCATCGGTCCAGCGCGAGCCGCCGAGGATGACGAGAGGCGCCTTGGCGGTCGCGAGCATGGCGCCGAGCTTTTCGATATCGGCCGGCGCGGGCCAGCTCACGGCAGGCTCGATGCGCATGGCATCGGCTACGGCGGCGGTCTCGGTCAGCATGTTCTCGGGAAGCGAGATCACGACGGGACCGGGACGGCCCTGCATGGCGACGCGGAAGGCGCGCGCCACCAGCTCCGGAATGCGATCGGGACGATCGATCTCGACCGCCCATTTCGCCATGGTGCCGAACACCGCCTTGTAGTCCAGTTCCTGGAACGCCTCGCGCTCGCGCATGCCGGTGTCGACCTGGCCGACGAACAGGATCATCGGCGTCGAATCCTGCATCGCAATGTGGACGCCGTGGCTGGCATTGGTCGCGCCGGGACCGCGGGTGACGAAGCAGATGCCGGGCCGGCCCGTGAGCTTGCCGTAGGCCTCCGCCATCATCGCCGCGCCGCCTTCGGCGCGGCAGATCATGACGTCGATCGGGCTGTCATGCAGCGCATCGAGCGCGGCCAGATAGCTCTCGCCCGGCACGCAGGTGACGCGCTCGACGCCTTGGGCGACGAGCTGATCGATCAGGATCTGGCCCCCGGTGCGGCTGTTGCGGATGGTCATGACGGCTCCTCAAGGCTTTGGCGATGCGTACTTATTCGGAGACTGCGTAGGACAGGCCGGGTGGGCACGCAAGATCGAAAGGCTTCTCCTAGCCTGCGCAGACGTCATGCCCGTCGGTGCCGTTTGCACGACCGCCCACTCGTCGGGCTTGATGGAAGGATGGCGGTCGACATAACGCCGCCAGTGTGTCCCGGACGCGCCGCGACGCGCATAGCGCGTCGAAGGCGCGCGTGAACGCGCTTATGGCGTTGCGGCGCAGAGCCGGGACCCAGAAGGCGGCACGGCACGCGGCGACATGGGCCCCGGCTTTGCAGCGCACCACCCCGGACGATGCTGCGCATCGCCGGGCCGCTGCGCTGCGTCCGGGGCACGAGCGGAGTTTGGCGCTCTCTCCTCGTCATTACGAGGAGCTCTTGCGACGAAGCAATCCAGAATCCCTCCGCGGAGAGAAGCTGGATTGCTTCGAGCAGCCGGTGGCATTGCAGCTCTCCAACGTGCATTTCAAGTTTCAGTGCCGTAGGGTGGGCAAAGGCGCACCGCGCCGTGCCCACCAGATTCAATCGCGACACGAGATGCGTGGGCACGCTTGCGCTTTGCCCACCCGACGATTCGGAGGTTGTGACTCGCAGACATGGCTTCTCCTCCTCGCGGCGCTTCCGCCCGAGTTTTGCTCTCTTCTTCGCGCCCTCAATAGAAAGGGCGCAGGGAAGGCCGGGTGCCGGCTGGCACCCGCAAGACCCCCGTGCGAAGACATTGCACACGCAATGCACGAGGGAGAGACAGGGCAGCCGATCATCCGGCCTTCCCTGCGCGATGGTCTGACGGCGTATGGCGCGCTCTCCCCGGAGACGAGTTCCTGCTTGCCTCCGTCACCTCGCGGATTGGCGATGCGCTTCGCCCGGTCGGGCTTGGCGCACCTCCGCAAGGCTTGACTGTAGCAACGACAGCCAGGACCACGCGATTTGGCCGTACGCATCAGCGCCGCTCGTCCGCACGCCGCCGGGACCTCACGGGGTTCGCCCGCCCTGCTCCCGCCTCTCGTGCACGACGCTGCCGCGTCCACCGCTCCCCGATCCGCGGCTCGTGACGACGTACGACCGCCCCTTTCGCCGGATCAGGATGGGCGACACATACGTCGAAACCGAATTTCGGTAAAGTGGAATATTTTTGCGCTTGTGGATTGACAGAAGGCGACACAGCCACGATGGCCCGGATGAAGCGCTGAGATGGTCAGGTCTGACGGTGCATTAGGCCGCAATCAAGCGATGGCTACCGCGCTGCGACGTCTTCGTTTACGATCCGGCCGAACCACATCGTCGAGGATACCGGAATGCAAACCATCGGTCTGATCGGGGGCATGAGCTGGGAGAGCACGGCGCTCTACTACAAGCTCATCAATGAGCGGGTCCGCGACCGCATGGGCAAGCTGCATTCGGCTCCGCTGCTGATCTACTCCTACGATTTCGAGGTGATCAAGCAGATGCAGTATGCGGGCCGCTGGAGCGAGGCGGCGGCCAGCCTGGCGGAGGTCGCGCGGCGTCTCGAAGGCGCTGGCGCGCGGGCGATCGTGCTGTGCACGAACACGATGCACAAGCTGGCGCCCGACATCATCTCCAGCGTGACCGTTCCGTTCATCCACCTTGGCGACGCGACGGCGCAGCGGATCCGGGCGAAAGGTTATCGGCGGGTCGGGCTGCTCGGCACCAAGTTCACGATGGAGGAGGACTTTTATATCGACCGGCTGCGCGCGCATGATCTCGACGTGCTGGTTCCTCCCACTGAGGCGCGCGCCGACGTGAACCGCATCATTTACGAGGAGCTGTGCCTCGGCATCGTCGCCGATCCCTCGCGCCGCCGCTACCAGGACGTGATGGCAGCGCTGGTCGCCGCCGGCGCCGAGTGCATCATCCTCGGCTGCACCGAGATCACGATGCTGGTCGGCCCTGATGACACAACGGTGGAGACGTTCGACACCACGGCCATTCACGCCGAGACGGCGGCCGATTTCGCCATGGGTTGATGCGATGTCGGCCGTCGCCGAGCCCCGCCTCTATCACCGATGCTCGATCGCGCGGATCGCGCCGCGGAGCTCGGCGAGGCCGCGCAGGCGGCCGATCGCGGTGTAGCCGGGGTTGGTGCGCTTGGTTGCCGCGAGGTCGTCGAGCATGCGGTGGCCGTGATCGGGGCGGAACACGATTCTCTTGTCCGGCGAACGCGTGGCGTTCTCCTTCAGCAGCGCCTTGAGCACCGCGACCATGTCGACGTCGCCGTCGAGATGATCGGATTCGTAGAACGACAGGCCGTCGGCCTCGCGCTTGGTTGCGCGCAGATGGGCAAAGGCGATGCGGGGGCCGAAGCGCTCGGCCATTTCAGGCAGATTGTTTTCCGCGCGCACGCCGAGCGAGCCGGTGCACAGGCAGATGCCGTTGGCCTTGGACGGCACGGCGTCGAACAGCGCTTGATAATCGACGGCTGAGGAGGCAATGCGCGGCAGGCCGAACAGCGGCCTCGGCGGGTCGTCCGGATGCAAGGTCAAGGACACCCCGAGCTGCTCGGCCACCGGCGTCACGCGCGCGAGGAATTCGGCGAGATGCTGCCGCAGGATATTTGGCGTGATGTCGCGATAGGTCTCGAGCCGGTCGCGGAATTGCGGAATGGTCATCGGCTCGGTGGTCGAGCCGGGCAGCGCGCTGGCGATCACCATGACGAGATAATCGATGTCGGCCTGGCTCATCTGGTCGAACAGCTTTTTCGCGCGCGCCTGCTGCTCGAGCGAATAGTCCTGTGCGGCAGCCGGGCGCTTGAGGATATGCAGCTCGAACGCAGCAAAGCGGTCCTGGTCGAAGCGCATGGCGCGGGCGCCGTTCGGCATCTCCCATTCGAGGTCGGTGCGACACCAATCGACCACGGGCATGAAATTGTAGCAGATGATCTTGATGCCGGAGGCCGCGACAGCTTCTAGGCTGGCGATCCAGGCCTCGATCGACTTGGTCGCCTTGCCGCCGAGCCGCTTGACGTCGTCGGGGATCGGAATCGATTCCACCACCGACCAGGTCAGCTGCGAGCGGCCGGGCTGGCCGTTCTCGATGAAGTTCTTGCGCTCCTCGACCGCCTTGCGGGTCCAGGCCTCGCCGATCGGCACCTGATGCAGCGCCGAGACGATATCCGTCGCCCCGGCCTGCCTGACGTCATCCAAGGACACGGGATCATCGGGCCCGTACCAGCGCCAACCCTGCAGCATCATGGATATCTCCTAAAGCGTTTTCGAGCGAAGTGGATACCGGTTCGCGTGAAGAAAACGCGTCAAAACAAGGTCAGTTCGCGGTCAGCACGACCTTGACGCTCTGCGAGCGATCGAGCGCCAGCCGCAGCGCATCGGGCGCGGTCGAGAGCGGCCGCTCGGCGGTGACCAGCGACAGCACGTCGACGCCGCCGGAGGAAATCAGTTCCACCGCCGTCATGAACTCGAAGCCGAAACGGAACGAACCGCGCAGGTCGATCTCCTTGGCCATCACCGCATTCGACGGCGTCGGGATCTGGCCGCCGGGCAGATTGCCGATCTGCACCACGATGCCCCCGCGCCTGACGATGCCGATGGCGCTCGCAAGGCCCGCGGCCGTGCCCGAGACCTCGAACGCAACGTCATAGGGTCGCGACGCAGCCTGCGCCTTCAGTCCTTCCTCACCGCCCGAGACATTCTCCACATGCGAAGCGCCGAGCTTGGTCGCGAAGGCGAGCGGTGCCGGCGCGATGTCGGCGACCGTGATGTCGGCCATCCCGGCGCGATGCGCGGCGAGCATGGTCAACAGCCCGATCGGGCCGGCGCCGAAGATGATGCCGCGCTTGCCCTCGATATTGCCGGCGCGCGCGACCGCGTGCAGGCAGACCGCGAGCGGCTCGGCGAGCGCTGCGGCCTGATAGGACACGTGATCGGGAATCTTCACGCACTGCGCGGGGACCGCGTCGAAATAGTTGGCGAAGCCGCCCTGCATGTGCGGCGTCTTCGAGGCCGAGCCCATGAAGTAGATGTTCTCGCACAGATTCGGCCGGCCCTCGCGGCAGGCGACGCAATGGCCGCACCAGCGCGACGGGTTGACCGCGACGCGGTCGCCGACCTTCAGATTGGCAGCGGAGCCGGAGATCTCCACGACTTCGCCCGATATCTCGTGGCCGAGCACCAGTGGCGACTTCACCACGAAATCGCCAGTCCGGGCATGGCGGAAATAGTGCATGTCCGAACCGCAGATGCCGCCGGCGCCGAAGCGGATGCGCACCATGCCGTCTGCGAGCTTGTCGAGCGGATGCTCGACCATGCGCAGATCTTCGGGACCGAACAGGGTTGCGGCGAGAGCGGTGGAGGTCATTTGGAGAGTCCCATGTATTTTGGCAGCCAGAGGGTCAGTTCGGGGATGTAGGTGATCGCGATCAACGCCAGCATCAGCGGCACCAGCCAGGGCAGGATCGCGACCGTGGTGCGCTCGACCGAGAGTTTGGCCACGCGGGCGAGCACGAACAGCACCATGCCGAGCGGCGGATGCAGCAGGCCGATCATCAGGTTCAGCGTCATGATCAGGCCGAAATGGATCGGGTCGATACCGAGCTTGAGCACGATCGGCAGCAGGATCGGCACCAGGATGGTGATCGCCGCCGTGGTGTCGATGAAGCAGCCGACGAACAGGATCAGCACGTTGGCGAGCGCCAGGAACACCCATTTGTTGTGAGTGATGCTGAGCATCCAGTCCGACAGCATCTGGGCGGCCTGCGACACCGTCAGCAGCCAGGCGAAGATCGAGGCCGCCGTGACGATGAACAGCACCGAGGCCGTGGTCTCGATGGTGTCGAACGTCGCCTTCGCCACGGTCTTCAGCGTCATGGTGCGGTAGCGGACGAGGCCGAGGAACAGCGACCAGATCACGGCGGCAACCGCGGCTTCCGTCGGCGTGAACCAGCCGAGCGTCATGCCGCCGATCAGGATCACCGGCGCCATCAGCGCCATCACCGCCGAGAAGTCGAAATACCAGTCGATGATGAGCAGCGTGCCGAGGCCGATGACGACGGCCATGTTGACCGACATGCCCGCGAGCACCATCAGCCAGATCGCCATCGGGAACGCCAGCACGATGGCGATCTCGAGGCCGGCCGAGCCGAGCTGCGGCCAGGAGAACGGCGTGTCGCTGCCCCATTTGTTCTTGTGCGCGAAATAAGTGACGGTCGCCATCATCAGCAGCGTCATGACGATGCCGGGAATGACGCCGCCGAGGAACAGCGCGCCGATCGAGACGTTCGCCATCATGCCGTAGATCACGAAGGGCAGCGACGGCGGGATGATCGGGCCGAGCGTCGCGGAGGCCGCGGTGACGCCGACCGAGAACTCGGTGGAGTAGCCGTGGTCCTTCATCGCCTTGATCTCGATGGTGCCGAGACCGGCGGCATCCGCGATCGCGGTGCCGGACATGCCGGAGAAGATCACCGAGCCGATGATGTTGACGTGGCCGAGGCCGCCGCGCATCCAGCCGACCAGCGCGACGGCGAATTTGTAGATGCGCCCGGTGACGCCGGCGATGTTCATGAGGTTGCCGGCCAGGATGAAGAACGGCACCGCGAGCAGCGGAAAGCTCTCGACGCCGGCGATCATGCGCTGCGCCAGCGTGACGTCGGGCGTCACGCCGCTGACCAGGATGTAGAGCAGCGACGACGCGGCCATGGCAATCGCCACGGGAACGCCGAGCAGCATCAGGATGAGGAAGCCTCCAAGCAGCAGCAACATGGGATTACCCTTCAAAACCGTCGTAGGCGCCGGGACGTTCGAGGATCGAATAACCCTGTCGCAAATGTTGTATGGCCACCTGCACCGAGCGCACGAACATCAGCACGAAGCCGGCAAGGACGGCGTAGTAGACGTAGTCCTTGGGAAGATTGATCGTGGTCATCTGCTCGTCGCCGATGATCTGGATGTAGACCCAGACCAGCTTGATGGCGTAGCCGAAAAAGGCGATCCGGATCAGGTCGATCACCGTCGACAGCGCGCGCGCCACGATGTGGGGCAAATAGCGGTAGAGGAGGTCGACCTGGATGTGCCGCGACAGCCGCACGCACATCGAGGCGCCGATGAAGACGACGCCGATCAGGCAATAGGTCGCGATCTCCTCGGTCCAGGCATAGCTGTCGTTGAGCACGTAGCGCGTGAAGAACTGGAGGAAGACGGCGAGCGCCATCACCCAGAAGATCGCGAGCGCCACCCAGTCCTCGAACGCGTAGATGCCGAGGTCGACCTTCGGCGTCGCCTCCTCCTCGAAGGTATGGGCGATCTCGTCCGCGGTGATCTGCCGGTGTATTTCGGCGGTGGACATGGGGGACTCCTCAAACTGGCTCCGTCGTTCCGGGATGGTGCGTTAGCACCAGACCCGGAACCTCGAGATCCCGGGCTCGGCTCTTCGAGCCGCCCCGGGATGACGACTACGTCGTCACTTCACCGCCTGGATCTTTTCCCAGTCGGCCTTGCGATAGCCGAAGGTCTCGAAGGCGACGTTCTTCAGCACGGTGTCGCGGAACTCGTTCTTGTCGACCTCGGTCACGCTCAAGCCCTTCTCCTTGAAGAAGGCGACCAGCTTGGCCTCGTTCTGCTTGATCTCCGCGGTCGCCTTGGCGGCAGCCTCCTGGGCGACGTCGGTGAAGATCTTCTTGTCCTCGTCGGAGAGCTTCTTCCACAGCGCGCCAGCGACCACCGTGTTGAGGTGATCGACGATGTGGCCGGTCAGCACGATGTGCTTCTGCACCTCGTAGAACTTCTTGGCTTCGATCGTGGTCAGCGGGTTCTCCTGCGCCTCGACGGTGCCGTTCTGGAGCGCGAGGTAGACTTCGGCGAAGGCGATCGGCGCGGTGTTGGCGCCGCAGGCGCGCGGCATCGCGAGATAGGCCGGCACGTCGGGCACGCGCATCTTCAGGCCCTTGAGGTCCGCGCAAGTCTTGATCGGCTTGTTCGACGAGGTCTGGCGCACGCCGTAATAGGTGACCGCGACGATGTGGTGGCCGCTCTTGTCCTCATAGCCCTTGGCGAGCTCCTTGAAGATGTCGCTCTTGGTGTAGGCGAGCAGATGATCGGCATCGCGGAAGGTGTAGGGATAATAGGTCACGCCGATCGGCGGGAAGCTCTTGGCCGCGAAGCTCGAACCGGAGATGATGATGTCGACCGAGCCGAGCGACAGGCCCTGGTTGATGTCGGCCTCCTTGCCGAGCTGCGAGGCCGGATAGACGTCGATCGCATAGCGCCCGTTGGTTCGCTTGCCGATCTCCTGCGCGGCCCAGACCGAAGCGGTGTGGAACGGCTCCGAGGTCTCGTAGACATGGGCCCATTTGAGCTTGGTCTGCGCCACGCTGGCCTGGGTGGCCGCCAACAGCGCGGCGGCGGACATCACTGCTGCAATCGTCATTTTCTTCAACATCGACTTTTCCTCCATCGTTCAAGTCTGCTTCTTGTTCACCCGCCCCGGCTGGAAGCGGGCCGTACAATCTCATCGCCGCCGCGCGCTGCCGCCTCCGGCCTGCTTCTTCTTCGGCGCCGGTTTCGGTTTCGATGGCTTTGCCGGTGCTCGCGCCGTCCGGCCCCGCCCCGAAGATGATCCTGCCGCATTCTCGGCGCCGAAATTCTGCGCAAAGCGCTCCTGCGAGCGCGCCAGATGCGCGCGCATCGCTTCGCGCGCGGCTTGCGGATCATGCGCCGCGATCGCCTCGCGCACGGCGCGATGCTCGTCGAGCGCGGTGCGCCAGGTGCCCGGGCTCTCGAAATAATGCGCGAGCTGCGCGAAATAGGGATTGAGGCGCTGGTCGAACAGCTCGCCGACGACGCGCACCAGAACGGCATTGCCGAGGCTGCCGGCGATCGCGACGTGAAACGCACGGTCGTGCACCATCGAGGCTTCGCCGGGATGCTCGACATTCTCCATCGCGAGGAGCGAGGCGTCGATGCGGGCGATGTCGTCTTTGGTCGCGACGCGCGCGGCCTGTTCGGCGATGGCGCTTTCGAGGAATTCGCGGGCGCGCAGCAGCTCGAACGGGCCCTCGATGACGGAGGCGGCTGCGGGCGCGGCCATTGCAGCGGGCTCGATCACATAGATGCCGGAGCCGACACGGATGCGCAGGCGCCCCTCGACCTCGAGCGCGATCAGGGCTTCGCGCACGGTCGGCCTGGACACCTTGAGCTGCTCGGCGAGCTCGCGCTCGGTCGGCAAGCGGCTGCCGACCGCGTACTCGCCGCTGTCGATCAGGCTTCGCAATTGATCGGCGACCTGGCGATAGAGCCGTCTCGCCTCCACAGCTTCCAGCGGCACGCTGGTCCTCCCGAAAGGGTCGCGCGAGGCATTTCGACCCGCGGCCCGCCAATTTTGGAAAATTGGTCTTACCAATTGACCGGAGCATTGACCTGATACGGGCGCCATGTCAAGCAGCGGCAAAGCAAGGGGAGACGTCCATGCGCCCAGGTTCCGTGCGTCTTGGCAGCGCCAATCTCGGCCGGTTGCCGTCGGCCGTCAGCCGCCCCGCCTATGACCGTTCGCGCATCACACCCGGCATCGTGCATCTCGGCCTCGGCGCCTTTCACCGCGCGCATCAGGCCGTCGTCATCGACGATTGCCTTGCCAGCGGCAGCTCGTCATGGGGCATCGTCGGCGCCAGCCTGCGCAGCCCGGATACGCGCGACGCCCTCGCCCCGCAGGATCATCTCTACACCGTTGCCGTGCGCGCCGCCGAGGGCACCGAGCATCGCGTGATCGGCGCGCTGCTCGACAGCGTCGTCGCGCGCGAAAGCCCGGCAGCGCTGGTCGAGCGGATGGCCGATCCCGCCATTCGCATCGTCTCGCTGACGGTCACCGAGAAAGGCTATTGCCACACGCCGCAGACCGGCGATCTCGATGAACGGCATCCTGACATCGTGCACGATCTCAACAATTTCGACGCGCCGCGCTCGGCGCCCGGCTTCATCGTCGCGGCGCTGGCACGCCGGCGCGCGCTAGGCGCACCGCCCTTCACAGTGCTGTGCTGCGACAATCTCGCCGCCAACGGCCACACCGTGCAGCGCATCGTGACGCAATTCGCCGCGCTCCGCTCCAGGGAACTCGGCAAGTGGATCGCGGACAATGCCGCTTTTCCCTCGACCATGGTCGACCGCATCGTGCCGGAGACGAATGACGCCGACCGCGACGCGGTCGCGAACGCACTCGGCATGCGCGACGCCTGGCCCGTGATGACCGAGCCGTTCACGCAATGGGTGGTCGAGGATCGTTTCACGGCCGGCCGGCCCGACCTTGCCGCCGCCGGCGTCGAGCTCGTTGCCGACGTCAAGCCGTTCGAGCTGATGAAGCTGCGGCTGCTCAACGCCAGCCATTCCGCGCTGGCTTATCTCGGCTATCTCGCGGGCTACGAGACCATCGCCGACACCATGCAGGATCCGCACTTCGCACGGCTTGCCGCGCAGGTGATGGAGGAAGCCGCGGTGACGCTGACGATGCCTGCCGGCACTGATCTCGCCGCCTATCGCGCTTCGCTGCTCAAGCGCTTCGCCAATCCGGCGCTGCATCACCGCACCTGGCAGATTGCGATGGACGGCTCGCAAAAGCTGCCGCAGCGGCTGCTCGGCGCGATGCAGGACCGCCTCGCCAGGAACCTGCCGATCGCGACCCATGCGCTCGCGGTGGCCGGCTGGATGCGCTACGTCAGCGGCCTCGACGAGCAGGGCCGCGCCATCGACGTG
The DNA here is from genome assembly GCF_028128835.1 of Bradyrhizobium sp. CCBAU 65884. Lineage (NCBI taxonomy): Bacteria > Pseudomonadati > Pseudomonadota > Alphaproteobacteria > Hyphomicrobiales > Nitrobacteraceae > Bradyrhizobium > Bradyrhizobium sp. CCBAU 65884. The sequence continues at coordinate 140,205 of NZ_LBJU01000132.1, forward strand.
CGCGATCCCCTCGCCGCCGAATTCGCCGCGCTGGCGCGCGAGGCGGGGCCCGTTGCCGAGCGGCTCGCGCCTGCGCTGCTCGGGGTTCAGAAGGTGTTCGGGCCGCTGGGGTCCGAGCCGCGCCTGCGCGAGGCCGTGACCACGGCGCTCGGCCGTCTCTACAAGGATGGTGCGCGGCGCGCCGTGGAGACGCTCGTCTCGGCCTGACCACTGAGCGGGCAATGCTGCACTGCGGTCCAAATCGGACACAAGGTCGAACGGAAGTCGCGCTTGATTTTTGCCTGTCCTTGCCCCACCCGAGAGCGATGGCAAAGGACAACAAGATCATCGCCGCCAACGCGGCCTTTTACGCCGCGTTCTCGACCGGCGACTTCGACGGCATGGAACGGTTGTGGGCGGACGACGACGCCATTTCCTGCATCCATCCCGGTTGGCCGGCCATCATCGGGCGCGCCACGGTGATCGGAAGCTGGCGCGACATCCTGCAAAACCCGGAGCGGCCGCAGATCGTCTGCGCCGAGCCGCAGGTCATCGTCGACGGCGACAGCGCCCGCGTGCTCTGCATCGAGATCGTCGACGGCACCGCCTTGGCCGCGGCGAACCATTTTCGCCGCGTCGGCGACGAGTGGCTGCTAGTGCATCACCAATCGAGCCCGATCGCGCAGATTGTCGAGCAGGCTGAAGACGATAGAGCGAGCCACCGCGTGCACTGAACGCGGCGGGACCCGCGGGCGTGAGCTACTGTGCATGGGGTTGTTTTTCGAGTTCCGACAGGTCATCCAGCACGGCCCGCGCCGCGGAAAAATCATCATCCGCGAAGAACAGGCTCCGGGTGATCAGAACCGGAATGCCGGCGCGTGAGGCCGCAATCAGCCCGTTGGCGGAATCCTCTATTGCCACGCAGTCGGCCGCACCGAGTTGCAGCCGCGCCAGCGTTTCCAGATAGACGTCCGGTGCCGGCTTCTTGTGCCTGACATCGTCACCGGCGACGATGGCGTCGAACTGCGCAGCCCAACCCGCCCCCAGCGCCTGCGACAGCAGCGCATCGATGTTGCCGTGGGAGGTCGTGGTCGCGATCCCAAGCCGCTGGCCGCGCGCCTTCGCCGCAGCGAGCAGCTCGATCACGCCCGGCCTTAAGGAACAGCAGCCGGTTTCGACCAGCTCGGCGTAATGCGCGGTCTTGATGCGGTGAAGCGCGGCAATGTCCTCGTCCGGCAGCGGCGGGACGTTCCGCAGCCTTCCGTGGTAGGCGCGCATGCGCTCCTTGCCGCCGGTCACCCGCAGCAGGTCCTTGTAGACCGCGCGGTCCCACTGCCAGTCGAGACCGTGGTGCGCGAAGGCATGGTTGAAGGCCTGCCGATGCAGCTCCTCGGTCTCGGCCAGAGTGCCATCGACGTCGAAGATCAGCGCGGCCGCGCGCCGGACCAGCTCATTGGCATCCGGCGGCACCAAGGCGAGCGCTTCTGCCTGCATGATCGATGCCTCCCTGTGACAGGCGAACATCGCCCAAGGCAGGAGGCGAGACAAATCGCAATATCTTTTGCCGGACCCAAAAATCTCTTATGAGCAAACGACGCGCGACGGCGCGGACGGGAACTTTCGACCTGCACAGGAGACGCATGCGGCTCTTCATCCTTGGCCTCGGCTATAGTGCCCGGCATTTCGTCCGCAAACATGGCGGCAGCTTCTCGCATATCGCCGGCACCGTGCGCGATCCCGGAAAGCGGGATGACCTCGCCGGCATCGAGGTGCATGCCTTTTCCGGCGAGCCTCCTGCACGCGAGACGGTCGAGCAGGTTCGCGAGGCCGATGTCCTTCTCATATCGATCCCGCCCGGTAGCAGCGGCGATCCCGCCATCGCCGCGTTCGGCGACGTGCTGGCGGCGGGCCGCCGCAAGATCGTCTATCTCTCCACCATCGGCGTCTACGGCGATCACGGCGGCGGCTGGGTCGACGAGAGTACTCCGCCGCAGGCAACGCTCGACCGCGCCCGCATGCGGGTTGCCGCCGAGCAGGCCTGGATGGACATGGCGCGCGGCGATGCCGCCATCCTGCGGCTTGCGGGCATCTACGGCCCCGGCCGCAATGCGCTGGCGACACTGCGGGCAGGAACGGCCCGCCGTATCATCAAGCCCGGCCAGGTCTTCAACCGCATCCATGTCGACGACATCGCGAGTGCGATCATGGCCGCCATTCCCCACGGAAGCGGCGGCATCTGGAACGTCTGCGACGACGAGCCGGCGCCGCCGCAGGACGTGATCGCCTATGCGGCGAAACTGATGGGCGTTGCGCCGCCGCCGGAAGAGGCGTTCGCGACGGCCGAGATGTCGGCGATGGCCCGCAGCTTCTATGCCAGCAGCGCCCGCGTCTCCAACGCAAAACTGAAGGGCGAGCTCGGCGTTACGCTTGTCCACCCGACCTATCGGCGCGGCCTCGATGCGCTGTGGCATGCAGGCGAAGCACGATAAGGCACCGCCGCGTCCGGCACGTCCCAGACATGCCCTGCCCGCGCTTGACTTCGCGTCGGTGCAGTCGTGATCTAGGCGTGCAACGAGCCACTCACACAACGAGCTCGTGCGGGAGGAACATAATGAACAAGACGATCGCCATGATCGCGGCGGCGGCTGCCGTCATCACGTTCGGCACGGCCATCGCCGCGCCGCTGCCCGAAGCCAAACCCGACGATGTCGGCTTCTCCAGTCAGGGCCTTGCACGCCTCGACAATTTCTTCGCTCGCGAGATCGCCGCCAAGCGCGTCCCCGGCGCGGTCGTCGCCATCGCGCGCGACGGCAAGCTCGTGCACTACAAGGCTTACGGCATGCTGGATCCGGACAAGGGCACGCCGATGCCGATCGATGCGATCTTCGCGCTGGCCTCGATGACCAAGCCGATGGCAGCGGTCGCGGGCCTGACGCTGATGGAGCAGGGACGGCTGCCGCTCCAGGCCAAGCTGTCCGATTACTATCCCGGCTTTTCCGACATGAAAATCGGCGTGACCGAGGCCAACGGTTCGCTCAAGCTGGAGCCGCAGGCCTCGCCGATCTTCATCCACGATCTCTACCGGCACACCTCCGGATTGATGTATGGCGGCCGGCCCGACAGTTCGAGCCCGGTGGCCCGGCAATATCCTGACGGCGTCGCGCCCGCGATCGAAGGTGACACCCAGGCGTTCATCGACCGCATCACCAAACTGCCGCTGGCGCATCAGCCCTCGACCGAGTTCGAATACGGCTTCTCGATCGACGTGCTCGGCGCCGTCGTCGAGAAGGTGAGCGAGCAGAAGCTCGGCGAGTATCTCGCCACCAATGTCTGGCAGCCGCTCGGCATGAAGGACGCGACCTTCCACCCGACCGACGCGCAACGCCCTCGCCTCGCCCGCCCGTTTGCCAACGATCCGCTGACGGGCAAGCCGCAGGCGATCAAGCTGCTCGACACCCCGACCAAGTTCGACTGCGGCGGCGCCTGCTCGTTCGCGACGGTCGGCGACTACGCCCGCTTCGGGCAGATGCTGCTCAACGGCGGCGAGCTCGACGGCCAGCGCATCCTGGGTCCGAAGACCGTGCATCACATGACGACCAACCACCTTGGCCCCGAGATCAAGAACAACGTGGCCAATGTCGAGCCGCATCGCGGCGGCTTCGGCTTCGGCCTTTCGGTCGCGGTTCGCACCAGCGAAGGGCTGTCGTCTGTCCCCGGCAATCCCGGCGAGTTCACCTGGAACGGTGCCTACGGAACGCAGTTCTTCTGCGACCCGAAGGAGCGTCTCGTGGTCGTGGTGGGAACGGCTGCGCCCGGCGAGCTCAGGAAGTATTATCGCGAGCAGGTTCAGGACATCGTCTATGGTGCGATGGTGAAGTGAGATCGGCACGCACTGAAAGAAAAAGGGCGGCCGATCGGGCCGCCCTTTTGTTTTGACCCAGCGTCAGCTCAACACGCCGTACTTCTTGAACCAGGCCTGCGCCTGCTTCCAGGCATCTTCCGCGGCGTCCTTTCGGTAGCTGCCGCGGTAGTCGGCATGGAAGCCGTGCGGCGCTTCGGGGTAGATCTTGAATTCGGCCGTCTTCTTGTTCTGCTCGAGCGCGGCCTTCATCTGCTCGACCTGGGCGACGGGAATGCCGGTGTCGGCGCCCCCATAGAGGCCGAGCACCGGCGCTTTCATCTCGGGGGCGAGCTGCATCGGGCTCTTCGGCAGCAACGGATTTTCGGGGTCGACCAAGGTGCCGTAGAAGGCGACGCCGGCCTTGAGCGTGCTGCTATGGGCGGCATATTCCCAGACGGTGCGCCCGCCACGGCAGAAGCCGATGATGCCGAGCTTTGCAGTGTCGCCGCCTTGCGATCCAGCCCAGGCCGCCACCGCGTCCAGATCGGACAGCAGCTCCGCGTCGGGCTTGGCATTGACCACCGGGAGCAGATCCTTGACCTCGGCGACCTTGGTCAGATCGATGCCTTTGCGGAAGTAATAGTCGGGCGCGATTGCGAACGCGCCAAGCTTGGCGAGGCGCCGCGTCACGTCCTTGATGTATTCGTGCAGGCCGAAAATCTCCATCGCCACGATGATCACCGGCGCCTTGGTGTTGCCGGCGGGGCGGGCGAAATAGACGGGCATCTCTTCGGAGCCGACCTTGATCCTGGCGTCACTGACCTGAAGGCCATTGGCGTCGGTCGTGATCGCCTCGGCGCGCACGGGCCCGGCCGCAAGCGTGTAGCCGGCGGCGACGGCCGCGGTGGCGCTCATGAACCCGCGGCGAGAGACCGGGGCGACTTTCGTCAACCCGACGACGTCGGATGCCATGGTAGTTTCGAAGCTCATCGATCTATCCCTTGCTGCTGCCTATGCTGGTATCCCCGGGGGGCGACGCATTCGCCAATAGTTGCCGGCGAGATGCAAATCACCAGCCTGCGAGCACGCGCGCTTTCAGGCCAGACCGTGCGGTTTCTGCACCGGCGCAATCTCGGGCATCGGGCTCATCGCGCCAAAGTTCGACGATTGCGCCACGCAGGAGCCGACCGTGGCTGCCAACGCTGCAGGACGTTGAACAACGCTGACTGTTTCGACTCCCAACGGCACTCTGACATTCGCTTCGCTCGTGTGCCGGACTTAACCGTCTAGCTGCACTGCATCGCAACATCCATTAACCGAAAAAGACGGTTCTCCCGCAGCCGGCCGCACCGCCAAGTGCTGCAGGTGATGCGCATGTGCGCGCCTTCGAGACGCTTACCCGCAACAAATGGGCACCGCAGTGGCCACAATGACACATCATGTTGCTCGCGCATCGACACATCACCGTCAATCACGCGCGAGCCGTCGTCATTTGAATGAAATTTTCGGAGGACTTGAGCCGTGCGATTTACTCGAACTTTCTTTGTGACGCCCTAGTTCCACGGCCGGAAGTTCCATCTCTGCAAACAGAGAGCTTCTTCCCCACGCGGTCCGCCGTCCGGCAACGGACGAAGGGTCACGCGAGGACTTCATTCTCGTCCACACAGATTGCGCACCCCAAGGCTCAATTGAATAAAGCTTTATCCGATCTGGAATTGAAATGAATTTGGCTCGCGAATCGATTGAACTGTTGGAGCAGGTCGCACGAATCCTGTGGTTCGAAGGCACCAAGCACGGCTTGCGCGACCGCGAGTGGATGGCGCTGCGCTTCCTTTCCCGCGCCAACCGTTTTTCCCGGACGCCTTCGGCGCTCGCGAGTTACGTCGGCACCACGCGCGGCACCGCCTCGTTCATCATCGGGGAGCTCGAGCGGCTGGGCTATATCGAGCGAAAACGCTCGGCCACCGACAAGCGCTCGGTGATGCTGAGCGTGACGCAGCAGGGCAAGAAGTTCCTGGTGCGCGACCCCGTCAGCGTTCTGGTCGAGGCGATTGCCGTCCTCGACGAGGAGGTCAAGATCCGCTTCCGCGACACCTTCAGGCACGTGCTGGATCAGTCGGACGCGGCCGAGCAGCGGCACCACACCGACGTTTGCAAACGATGCATCTTCCTCCGGGAGGAGCGCACCACCAACGACAGCAAGGCAGCGGCCGAGTTCAGCTGCCGTCTGTTCCGCTCGCCGATCGCGGAGGCGGAGGTCGATCTGCTATGCACCAGCTTCGAGCATCACCGCCAATAGAGGACAGCCCTCGATCAGGGCGTCGCCTTACGTGACGAATAGATGACACCGCCGCTCGCCTCCACCACCAGGCGCCCGTTCTCGCTCCTGATCTCCTCGATGCGGCCAAGACCCGGCACCTGCTGTCCCAGCACGGCCTCGATGACGCCGTTCGGACCCTGCAGGATCGCAATGCCTTCATAGGCCTGGCGGACCGACCAACCCTTGATCACCTTCCGCGGCGCCGGCGCGCGCTCGGACGGAGGCACCGAGCCCGTGAACTCGGGCGCTGCGACCGAGGCCATCATCGATCCTTGCTGTGGCGAGGGCTGCGATTGCACCATGGCCGGGGCCGGAGCCTGCGTCTGAACCTGCGCTTGAGCGAGCTTGTCGAGCTTCACCGTCGAGGACGAGCTCACCCGCTCGATACGGTCCAAATTCTCGGCGAACCTGCCGAAACGGTCATTGGTCGCCTTGCTCGACTGATCCACCGCGGTGCGCAGGCCGTCGAGATTTTCCGACACGCCCGACACCTGCTTGCGCAGATGCGCGACGGCCTCGCGCAGATTCCTGATCTCCGTATTGGCTGCAACGTTGTTCTGGGCGGGCTGCGTGGTGAGATAGGCGATCACGCCGGTGCAGGCGCAGACCACCAACATGGCGGCGACCGCCAATGTCGCGAGCGGCGCAACCCATGTCGGACGGGGCGGCGGGGGCTTGGCGACGATCACGGCCGGCTTGATCACGGTCGGCGCGGGCTTGGGGATCGCCATCTTGTCGAGACGCGCCTTGGCCCGAATACGTTTCAGCCCCTCGAGTGCCTCCTTCGCCAGAGCTTCATCGCTTGCCGCGGCCGACGCTCGCTTTGCGCCCGCGGCAGGCCTGGGCGCTCGCGCCGTATCGTCCTTCGTATCGCGTGCTTCGGGAGCCGGCTTCGTCGTTGCGGAAACATCAGTGGTCGCGTTGGGACGAGCTTGTCCATCGGACAACATGTGAAAATGCTCCGTTCGGTTCGATCTGTCGAACGATGACGTTATTTGCCGAAGCTTGCCTGAAACGTGCGCATCGAAAACTTTTCCATCGCGCGCGATGCGACGTCACATGAGTCAATCGCGTCATGGACGTGGCGAGAGTGCGACTCGAAAGACACACACTCGCCAAGATTTCGCCAAGCTGGAGTCTTGCTGCCACACGTGAGTCGAATTGTCGCACGGCGAAACACGCCCATGAGAGTCAATCCCGGGTTGAAAACCCCTCGATATGCCTGATCCACCCCACCACCTAAAATAGCTGTGATTGTACGGGGATGCGGAACCTTAGACCCATCACGATGCAGAACTAGTTTAGTTTCCAAATCAACTGATGCGTTTGAATATATCAAGAAACAACCCGAAACAAACCAACAGCATCAAGCACACGTAGCAATCGCTTTGTTTCGCACGCTTGATCGGAAATCGGCAATTGTTACGGTCCTACTCAAGTGATTCTCGCCAGTTGGCGAGGAGATCGACACAGATTCAGTGGCGTTCGGACGCGATGAGCAACTTGGCGCAACTGTTCTAGGTCGTTTCTCAATCCGCCCCGCGAGGTGATCCGTAAGACACCCGCCGGGCCTCACGCAGTAAGCGTTCAGTATCGAGTTGAAGTACCAGGCCTGCGAGACGCAGGCACTGAATGCGTAGGGCTGCCCGCGAATATCGAAACCATAACAACGGTTCGCGGGAAGGAATGTCGTCAAACAGCATCGTTGCCGAGCCGGGCATCACAACAACCATCCGGCCGCGACAGGTGCGAAACAGGGGCGAAAGACTGATGTATATTATCGTTGATGATCGCGAGAGCGTCGCGAACAGCTATGTCGGAGGGCTCGTTCGCGAAGGCGTATCGTCGATCGGCTTCTCCTCCGGGGAATTCTGGGACTGGCTGCAATCCGCGAGTGAATCGGATCTGGCAGCGGTGGACGCCTTCCTCCTCGGGGATTGCGATGCCCGCGGAAGCCTGCCGCGGGCGATGCGCAAGCGTTCCTCGGCTCCCATCATCGCCATGAGCGGCCAGAAGATGCTCAAGAACACGCTGGAGCTGTTCGAATCGGGTGTCGACGACGTCGTGCACGTACCGATCCACCTGCGCGAGATCCTTGCCCGAACGGCCGCGATCGCGCGCCGCCGGGTGGGCGAGCTGCCGAGGCCCTGCGAGAGCAGGATCCAGGTCTTCTTCAACGGCCGTGACCCCGAGATCGCGGGCCACGCCCTCACGCTGCCCCGCCGCGAACTGCGCATTCTCGAATATATGGTCAGCAATCACGGCAAGTGGATCACCAAGACGCAGATCTTCAACGCGGTCTACGGCATCTTCGAGTCCACCTTCGACGAGAGCGTGATCGAGAGCCACGTCAGCAAGCTGCGCAAGAAACTCCGCGACCGCCTCGGCTTCGACGCGATCGTGGCCCGGCGTTACGTCGGATACCGCCTCGACATCCCTGCCGGCGACACCCTCGACGTGCCGATGCAGGAGCTCGACGAGGTCGGCATCATCCTGAACAGGGCGCATGCCGTCCCGGCCGCCTATCCGGTCGGCAACTGACACGGCACAAGCCTGCCACGAACAGACAACGGCCTCTGCGAAGCACCATCGCAGAGGCCGTTGCATTTTCGGCGGCGGGAGATGTGGGATGAGCCCCCTATAGCGCCTCGATGGAGGTGCGTTGTCCTCTTGTGAAGAGGCAATCCCATCGGAGCTATCGGGCGCAAGAGTCTCCACGTCGTCATGGCCGGGCTTGGGCCATCCACGGGTTGCTACGCCGGACCAAGAACGTGGATGCCCGGGGCAAGCCCGGGCATGACGACGTCTTTGTGACGAACCAGCTGCGCCTATTCAGCCCGCGCTCTACGGCTTCTGCTGGAATTCTTCCTTGGAGACGTAATTGAAATCCTCGACCAGGACGTCCTGGACGACGTCAGCCTGCATCCGCTCGTTGACGCGCTGCTTGATGGCGGCCGTCAGGATGGAGAGGTCGTAGCGGGCGAGCTTCCTGAAGTCGAGACGGTCGTCGGCATAGATCCTGCGAAAGGCCTCGTCGACGACGAACGGCTCCGGCGGAACGTTGAGCTGGTGCATCGTCCGCGCCTCCACGGTGTAGACGAAGCGCGCGACGATATAGCCCTGCACATTGCCGTTCTCGACCATGGGCACGCTCAAAGCCCGGGTCTTCTGGTATTGCAGCCCGTCGAGATATTCGTCCTTCGCCGGCAGCAGGCTGCCGTTCTCCTTCCAATAGGCCACGCCATAGCTCGTGCCCGCGGTGAGGATGCATACCCAGAGCCCGGCCAGCACCAGTCTGATCATTTTCCGTCCTGCGCTGCGCGGCCGGTATAGGTGCCGTCCGACTCGGCCTCCTTGATCGCCTTGACGATGATGCCCGCGATCTCGCGCACCGCGTCGTAGTGCATTTCGAGGATCGAGCGATTCCGCTCGAGCTTCTCGCGCAGCCGCTGAATCTCGTCGGTGACCTCGACGTCGCCGCCGAGATGCATCCGCGCCCGCATCAGGCGGACGAATTCGAGCATGCTCCGGCTCTTCCGCGCGCTGAAGTCGTCGAAATCGATCTTCTGACGCGTCGTGAGCGCGACCGTCTCCTCCTCGACGATGCTCTCGAGCCGGCGGATCGCTGCCAGCAGGCCCCGCACTTCATCCAATCTCGCCGCATCCGCGCCGTCGACCACGGCCTCGCCGCTCATGATCGGCAGCAGCACCGGCAGCAGCGCATCGGCTTCTGCTGCTTCCGTCGTCATCACCCCGGTGTCCACGACCGGCTGCTCGATCACCATGGCCGCCGCGCTGTCTTGTGCCTGCATAGGAAATTCACCCTTCAACTTCTGTCACCCGTTCGCGGATCATCATCCGGCCTTGCCGGCACCCTTCGGCCCCGCCGGATTGGCGGCGGCCAGCTGCTTGGCGATGCCAATGCCGTTGCCCTTTGCCAGCTGGCTGCCAAGCTGCTCCGCCAGCATCGACTTCCAGACGCCGCCGGCCGTGCCCTTGCCAAAGACCTGCTCGGATTCCTTCGGCAACATCGTCTCGACGAAGGTCTGGAGGATGAACGCTTCGAACTTCCGGTACACCTCGCCGGATGCCGGCGCCTTGATCATCCGCACCGGGGCCCCATTCACCGCATCCGACGGCGCCTCGGAGACCTTCGTCGCGGACTGCTCGGCAGCTGCCGCCTTGCCGGCCTCCGCGTCCATCGTGGCGGCGAAGTCGGCATCGGAGGATTTCAGCGCATCGAGTTTCGCGGTCGCCGCGCGCTGGGTCACGGGATCGGCGGCCTCGAGGACGTCGAGAACGAGGTCGGGCGTCGCGGTCACGATCATGGCTTGTTCCGATTGGCTGGCCGTGGCGCCCACGCGCGCACGGCTGGGCTTATTCCCGTCATCTCCTCGAGGGAGCGCTTCTCGGCGTCACGGAGCTTGTCGGCCAGCGCCGCCTTCGCGACCTGCTCGAGCTGCTTCACGCGGCGGCTCTCGGCGCGGACCTGGTCGAGCTGCTGCGCGGCCTGCGTCCGGATCTCGCGCGCACCGACGCTCGTCCTGTTCAAGCGCCGCGCGATCGATTCGCTCGACGATCCCGCCGGCGGCTTGCCATCGTTCAGGGCTCCCACCAGCCATTCCTGCTCGTCCTGCAGGCTTCGCTCCTGCTGCCGCAGCTGCGCGAGCTGCCATTCGGACAGCCGGAGCTGGAGCTTCACCAGCGAAACCATCCGGCCGAGCTTGTCCGCGCGCGACGTCATCACAGGCTCACTCCGCCAGCCAGGACGAGAGGCCGAGCATGAATTGCGTCAGCAGCTCGTCGCTCGTGAGGTAGAGCAGCAGGAAGCCGCCGAACAGCACGAAGGGTACGGAGATGAAATAGACTGGAATTGCCGGCGTCAGCTTGTTGATCAGGCTGACCGCCAGGTTGACGATCACCGAATAGACGATGAACGGGCTGGCGATCCGCAGCGTCAGCACGAACGCTTCCGACAGGCGGCCGACGAGCAGGTCGAGTGCCATGCCGCCGCCGAGCCGGCTCCCGGGACGCCAGACGTCGTAGGAGTTCATCAGCCCACGCAGGACCTGCCAATGCTGGTCGGTCATGAAGAACAGCGTGGTGACGGACACCATGATCAGCGGCACCAGCGCCGGCGCCGGATCGCTGTCGGCGACCGGCGTTCCCGGGATGTTGCTGAGCCCGATCGCGCTCGCCATCACCGTCGCCATGGTCTGGAGCGCGAGAAAGAACACCCGCCCGCCGAGCCCGATGACGCTGCCGACCACGAGCTCGGAGCAGATCAGGAGCGCCAGCGTCAGCGGCGCGGCGTTGTCCGTGAGCGGCTTCAGCACCGCGATCAGGATCGGCGTCAGCGCGAACGTCGTGACGAGCGCGACGAACAGGCGGACCTGTGCCGGAACGTTGACGCTGGAATAGCCGGGCACCAGCATCAGGCAGGCGCCGATGCGGCAGAACACGATGAACGTCACCAGCACGCTGTCGGCAAGGCCGCTGATCACGACACGGCTCCGAGCGCCCGGATCTCGGCGCTGCGCGCGACTTCGACATGCGACAGGATCGGCAAGGTCGGGAACACCCGCTCCAGGATCATCCGGACATAGGGCCGGGCTTCCGGCGTCACCGCCAGCACCACGCTGGTGCCGTTCTCGGTGAACTTGCGGATCGCGGCGCTGGCTTCGGTCGCGAACTGCTCGATCAGGCGCGGATCGGCGTCGAACTCGACGACGTCGCCCTTGGCGTCGCGCTTCAGGCTCTGGTGGAAGGCGAGGTCCCAGCGGTTGCCGAGACGGACGACGTTGAGCACGCCGTTGTCGGAGAGGTCGCCGCAGATCTGCTGGGCAAGCCGGGTCCGCACGTGCTCTGCGACCTGCTCGGAGCGCCGCACGTGAGGCGCGATCTCGGCGATCGCCTCGAGGATGAGGTGAAGATTGCGGATGGAGACCCGCTCGGCCAGCAGGATCTTCAGGATCGCCAGCAGGCCGGAATAGGAGATCTGCGACGGGCAGAGATCCTCGACGAGGCGCTTGTACTCGGGATCGAGCCGGTCGAGCAGCGCGCGCATGTCCTTGTAGGACAGGAGCTGGGCGAGGTTCGCCCGGAGCACCTCGCTCAAATGCGTGAGCAGCACCGACAGATTGTCGACCGGCTTGCAGCCCTGCCGCTTGACTTCGTCCGTGAAGGCTTCCGTCACCCACAGCGCCTTCATGCCGAAAGCGGGTTCGACCACCTCTTCGCCGGGCACGTCGGGCTTGCCGTCCTTGTCGACCAGCACCAGCACCTCGCCGAGCCGGAGCTCGCCATGGGCGACGCGGGTGTCGTGGATCCGGATCTGGTAGCCCTTGGGGTCGATCGACAGATTGTCGCTGAGCTTGATCTCGGGAATGACGAAGCCGTACTGCTTGGCGAACTTCTTGCGGATCTTGGCGACGCGGTGGGCCAGCTCGGTGCGCGAGCCCAGCAGATGGACCGAAAGATGGCCGCCGAGCGCAAGCTCGATCTCGGCGGTCTTGAGCTGGTCCTTGACGGATTCCTTGGCCTCAGCCTGAGCGCGCTCGTCGGCCTTGCGCACATCTTCCTTCCGCTCCCGCGCCGCCTGCCGCCTCGGCAAGGTGTAGCCGACGAAGGCCATGACGCCGCCGAGAAGCACGAAGGGCGCCAACGGCAGCCCCGGCATCAAGGCGAGCACGAACATCATCAGCGCGGCGGCCGACACAGCGCGGGGATAGCCGCCGAGCTGGCGCAGCACGGCCTGCTCGGCCGATCCTCTCGTGCCGCCCTTGGAGACCAGCAGGCCGGCCGACAGCGACACGATGAGTGCCGGCATCTGCGACACCAGACCGTCGCCGACGGAGAGCTTCGTGTAGACGTCGGCGGCGCGCGACAGCGTCAGCCCGTGATGGGTGACGCCGATGATGATGCCGCCGAAAATGTTGATCGCGGTGATGAGCAGGCCGGCGATGGCATCGCCCCGAACGAACTTCGAGGCACCGTCCATGGCACCGAAGAACGCGCTTTCTTCTTCGAGCTCGCGGCGCCGGCGCTGGGCTTCCTTGTCGTCGATCAGGCCCGCCGACAGATCGGCGTCGATCGCCATCTGCTTGCCGGGGATGGCGTCGAGGGTGAAACGGGCGCCGACTTCGGCGATACGCGTCGCACCCTTGGTGATCACGACGAAATTCACGGTGACCAGGATGGCGAAGATGATCAGGCCGATGACGAAGTCGCCGCCCATGACGAACTTGGAGAAGCCGGCGACGACGTGGCCGGCAGCCTGCTCGCCCTCCCCCCCACGCGACAGGATCAGGCGGGTGGTCGCGACGTTCAGCGCCAGCCGCAGGATGGTCGCGATCAGCAGCACGGTCGGGAAGGCGGAGAAGTCGAGCGGTCGCTGGATCCACAGCGCGACCATCAGGATCAGCGCCGACAGCGCGATCGAGAACGCGAGGCCGAGATCGATCAGGATCGGCGGGATCGGCAGGAACAGGATCGTGAGCATGGCCACGATGCCGCCGGCGAAAAAGGCGTCGGCCCCCAATCGTCGTGGGGTCGGCAGGCTAGCAGCTAACGTATCGGCCATGGGTCACCGGCAGAGGGTCCACCCCTAATCTGCCCCGCAAAGCTTACGCGGGGATGGTGGCCGAGGCCGCGCGGGTCAGAAGCCGCGCTCGATCCGCGAATAGACCATCTCGGTGAAGGTGGAGAGGTGCGCGCCGATGAAGGAGCCGGAGACGGCAACGACCAGGAGGATGACGATGATCTTCGGAACGAAGGTCAGCGTCACCTCCTGGATCTGGGTCAGGGCCTGGATCAGCGCGATGATGGTGCCGACCAGCATCGCGGCGCCGACCGCGGGCCCGGAGGCGACGATGATGGTCCAGATCGCCGCCTGGACGATGTCGAGAGCGTTGCGTTCGTTCATGACTGGCTGATCGTGAGTCCCGGCCCGACCGCGACCTTGGTGCCGTTCTCGAGGGTCGCGATGGAGCCGTCGGCGTTGATGGAGACCGAGACGACCTTGCCGCTGAAGCTGGCGCCGGTGGCGTCGGTGAAGCTGACGGTCTTGCCGATCAGGCCGTTGGCCTGCGACAACGACTGCGAGGACAGCAGCGCATCCAGCTTCGAGTTGGTCTGCATGGCCTGCTCGACCGTCGAGAGCTGCGCGAACTGGCTCATATATTGCGAGGTATCCATCGGATTGGTCGGATCCTGGTTCTTCATCTCGGCGACGAGAAGCTGAAGAAACGTGTTGTAGTCGACGCTGCTGCTCGAGGTCGAATTGGTGGAGCCGGTCGAACTTGACGACTTGCTCGTGCTGTCGGTCGCACTGTTGACGTTCATGTACCTCTCCGCTGTCAGGCAGCCTGGAATGGGGACTCGGTGATGGCGCCGGCCAGGATGGCCTGCTCGACCGGGAACAGGGCCCGGATCCGCTTGAGCGCCTCGAAGTAGCGGGTCGCCTCGACCAGCTCGTCGACCGCGCCCAGTCCGTCCAGCATCTCCCGGCTCTCGCACACGGCGCACAGGGCCGCGTGATGCTGGGCGTAGAGCGCCGCGGCGTCGCGGATGTCGGTCGGGTTCATCAGCATGAGCTGGACGATGAAGTAGAGCTGCCGCAGCGCCGTGGTGGCGTCGGACGCCTGCATGACCTGCCCTTCGAGCAGGAACATCACGTCGTTGACGAGCTCGACGGAGACCTTGCGGTCCACGCGCAGCACCGCGCCGTTGATGTAGATCCGTTCGCCCGCCCGCAAGGAGATCTTCATCAAAGAGCGTCTCGGATCAGGCGGTTGATTTCGATGAGCTGCATCACGTCGTTCGACCTCTCCTCGCGAAGACGATCGGCCTCCTTGACGACCCACAGGCCGATCGAGATGATGTCGGCGCGCAGCTTGTCCGGAAGCCCGTTCTCGGGGTGCGAGAGATCCTCGATGAAGATCGTCCACAGCCGCCGCACATAGAGCAGGCTCTCGACCAGATCCTCGAGGCGGAACACGCCTCGCTGAATCCGCTCGAGCCGGTCGATGCCGAGGCTGAGCGCCTGCCGCTCGCGGCCCCGCGCCTCGTAACCGCTCTCGTCGACGACCGATTCATAGGCTTCAAACGTCATCAGCATCACTCTGCGCAGGAGACCGGGTAACAGGACGAGGTTGCGAGCCTCGGCTCTAGAGATAGTTGATGAGGCTGATCTGCTGGAGCTGCGAGGTCAGCGCGAGCGCCGTCTTGATCTGGGTCTGCAGGGTGTTGACGCGGACCGAGGCCTCGGTCGGGTCGACCGCCTCCAGCTTGACGATCTGGTCGTTGAGGATGTCCTTCTGGATCTTCAGCTTCTCGGTCGCGCCGGTGACCCGTTGCTGGATCGAGCCGACGGTCCCGCCGAGCACGGCGAGATCGTTGATCGCGCCGCTGACCAGGCTGATGGCCTTGTCGACGACGACCTGAAACGTGTCCTTGCTCAGGCTCGTGTTCCCGAGATCAGTGAGCATGGTGTAGGCCTCGGCCAGCTTGCGGAAGCCGGGCTGGTTGGCGCTGACCGAGCTGTCGACAACCTCGGTCGTGGAGATGCGGCTCGACAGCGTCTGATCCGTGGCCGACGACCAGTTGGCGTTCCAGGCCGGGCTCGCGAACTCGGGGTCGAGGGTGTTGTCGAGGAAATTCTGCATTTGCGCCGGAGTGATGGTGCTCACACCGGCCGCAGCCTGCGAGAAGCCGAACGTCGCCAGGAAGTCCGCATCGACCTGGTTCTTGCTGGCAGAGCCGGCCGTGTAGTTCGTGACCGGCACGGTCTGCGTATCGATTCCGCCGAACAGATACGACCCGTTGTAGGAAACGTTGAGCGCGCCGATGACGTCCTGAAGGTTCGCGGACGCGCTCGGCAGGATGATCTTCGCGCCGCTGTCGGCGTCGCGGGCCGCGATCAGGTTCTTGAGGAATTCCGACGCGGTCTTGCCGAGCTGCGTGATCCGGTTCTGGGTCACATCGAGGCGCCCCGAAACCAGCTCGTTGGTGTCGACGAGCTGGTCGGCGAAGTTGAAATCGGCGCGCAGCGCCACGTCGCGGCCCGTTCCCGTGCCGAGCTCGAGGCCGACATCGGCGAAACGGCCGGTGGTCGCCTCCTTCGAGGCCTTGGTCAGCGCGCTCTGGTTGTTCGTGATCGACGACCTCAACGATGAAGACAGCATCAGGGTCGAGATGTAGTTCGCGCTCATCATGACCTAATTCCCTACGGCAGCCAGCAGGCTCTGCAGCATCTCATCGACGGTGGAAATGATCTTCGACGACGCCGAATAGGTGCGCTCGACCTGGAGCATCAACGCCATCTCGTCGTCCATGTTGACGCCGCTGACGTTGGACAGCGCCGCGGTGCTGCGGTCGAGCAGCGTATTCTGATACTGGACGTTGTCGTCGGCGGTCTTGCGCTGGCTTTCGATCCAGCTCGCCGAGGAAGACGCAAACTCGATCACGCTGCCGCTCGGCTTGCCCTGAGCCGTGGCATCGAATGGCTGCGGCGCTTCCATCTTGTTGATGAGCTGCTGCAGCCGCGCCGAGAAGCCGGCATTGCCGGTCGTGTTGTAATTATAGGCGGCAACGCCGCTGATGGCGCCGTCGCGCAGCAGGTTCGGATTTCCGCCTACGGCCGGATCGACCGAGGCGGCGACCGAGATCCTCCCGGCGAGGCCCCCCGAGATCGTCGCGCTCGCGGGCATCGCCGGCGCGCCGGGATAGGTGAACAGGCCGGGCCTGTCGGCCAGCGTCGGGACAGCCGACTGGTCGCTTTCCTTGAAGGCCTCGATCAGGCCGCGCGCGATTTCGTCGAGCTGGCTCTGATACGTGACCGTGTCCTTGTCGCGCAGCTGGGCCAGGCCGGCGAGCTTGCCGGACTTGAGCGGCATGACGGAATTGGCGCCGGTCACGGGAACGCCGTCGATGAAGACGGCATTGCCCGTGGTGCCGGCGGTATAGGCGTTGGTCGGCGCAAAGCTCACGGCCCGCGCCGTCTTGTCGAACAGCACGACGCCGCTGTCGGTATAGAGCGCAGCATCTCCATTGGTCCGGATCGACATCGAGACGCCGACCTCCTGCGACAGCCTGGAGACGATGCTGTCGCGCTGGTCGAGATAGTCGGTGACGTCGTCGCCGGAGATCGTGCCCTTCACGATGGCGGTGTTGACGGTCTGGAACTGGGACAGCAGCTGGTTGATGTTGGCGACCGAATTCGCCATGTCGGCGTCGGCTCCCTCGCGGACCGACTGCACCGTCCTTGTGGCCTGGTTGAGCCCGGTCACCATGTCCTTGGCGGACGTCACGGCCGCCTGCGCCAGGGTCGCATTGTCGGTGGAGTTGGCGTATTGCTGCAACGCCTGCTTCAGCTTATTGAGCTGGGCGGTCGGCGACTGCTCGAGCTCGGGATCGTCCACCGTCGCGGCCGCGATCTTCTGCAGTCCGTCATAGATCACGCTCTGCTTGGCCGACGACGAGGTCGCGGTCAGCACGTTCGAATAGAGACCCGAACTGGCGGCGCGCTGGATCGCCGCGACGTAGACGCCGGTGCCGGGGAGGTTGTCCAGCACGGCGATCTTGCGCGAATAGCCGGTGGCGCTGGCACCGGCGATGTTGCGCGAGATCGTCGACGACTGGATGCCCGACGCCATGAGCGAGGCGCGAGCGGAGTCGAGAGCGGCGGTAAGGGACATGATCTGCTCTTGCCGGGGGTGAGCGCCGAAGAACTCAGCGCTTCAGGTTGACGACGACGTCGAGCAGGTCGGCGCCCGTCTGGAACGATTTCGAGTTGGCGGTGAAGCCGCGCTGCGCCTCGATCATCCCGGTGAGCTCGTCCGCGAGATCGACGTTGGAGTCCTCCAGCGCACCGGACTGGACCGTGCCGAGCCCGCCGGTGCCGGCATTCCCGGCCTGCGCATTGCCGGAATTCATGTTGGTCGAATAGACGTTACCCGGCTCGGGCGTCAGATTGTCGGGGCTCGCGACGTCGGCGAGCATGATCGTGTAGAGCGTCAGCTGCTGCCCGTTCTTGAGGATCGCCGTCACGTGGCCCGCCTCGTCGACATCGACCTTGTCGATCGCCGCGGGCACGCTGCCGTTGACGGTGGCCTTGAAGCTGAAGTCGGCTCCGACCTGCGTCATGTTCGACAGGTCCATGGTCAGCGCCGCGCCGCCCGGGACCGTGAACGTAAGGCCCGTCGGGCTCGCCGCGGCCAGCGCGCCTTTGCCGGCCGCCGTGGTATCGAAAGTGAAGGTGGTGGCGGCGGCGAGCGAGGTGCCCGTCGCGGAGTTGTAGACCTGAACCTGCCAGGTATCCGAACCGGCCGCCGTCGCGGTGTGGGACATATAGACGTCGAGCGTAACGGCTTGGCCGATATTGTTGTAGGCGACGATCGAGCTCTTCGACGAATATGACGCCGGACCGGGCGGACCGGCAATGACAGCCGCCTTCGGATCGAGATTGCCGGTCGTCAGGGTGCCCGCAGTCCACGGCACCGGCACCTGCGAGACCTGGGCGATGTTCACGATCTGCATTCCAGCCAGGCTGTTCTGCGAGAAATTGGTCACGAGGCCAGGCTGGCCCAGAAGGTAGTAGCCGGCCGCATTGACCAGATTGCCCTGGCTATCAGGCACGAACGAGCCGGCGCGGGTCAAATATTGCTGCGTGTTGGTGGCGTTCGAGACCACGAAGAAGCCGTTGCCTTGCACGGCAAGGTCGGTGGAAGACGTCGTGAACTGCGTATGTCCGGCGTCGCTGATGGCGTAACGGACGGTCGTCTCGACGGCGCCGGAGTCGTAATTGCCAGAGCCGCTCTTCAGGATCAGCGAGGAGAATTCGGTCGAAGCCCGCTTGTAACCAGTGGTGTTGACGTTCGCGATGTTGTCCGAAACCGTCGACAGCTTGTTGGACTGCGCGCTCATACCGGAAACACCGGTGCGCATAACACCATACAGGCTCATGAAGTGGGCTCCTTTGGTAGGTTGCAGTTACAATGGGGGATCTTGCTTGCGCGGGGCTGATGGTTCGGAACCATGCACAACTTCACGTCGTCATGTCGTTTTCGGCTGACAGAACGAGCGTGCCTTGTCGGTCCAGGCGCCGAAACCGCTCGACACGAGGTGAGCCACGATGTGACAGACATAGCGCTTCTGCGCCGGCTGGTTGTTGGGGCCGGCATTGTAGCGAGCCACCGCCATGGTCCAGCTGCCCTCGCGCTGCTTCAGCTCTTTCAGGAAGCGCGCGGCATATTCGACGTTTTTTGCGGGATCGAACATCGCGCGCACCGAGACGAACTTGTCGCCGTGATAGTAATGGTTGATCTGCATGCAGCCGAGATCGATCAGCTTGATGCCCTTGCCGCGCATGGCCTGGAAATTTGCGATCGCGTCATCCATGTCCCTGGCGAACACGGTCTGGCCGTCGGCGCCGAGGGCGTAAGGATGCAGCGCGCCGCGGCGGCCGGTCTCGGTGAGACCGACTGCGTAGAGAATGCCGAGCGGAATCCCATGCTGCTGGGCCGCGCGCGCCATCTCGCGCTCGCAGGGGCGCGCGGCGTCGCTGGCCGCGTCCGCGGCGCCGGCATTACAGATAAACAGGGCCGCGACGAAGATGCGGCGCCACGTCCTGGTCATGACGCGTCTCCTGGCTGGGCTGGCGCTCCTGGCGGGCCTGTTTCGCGCCGCCATCGGATTGCCCCGACGACGTGCCTGCGCCACCGAACGCGCCTTGCGATTGCGACGAGGGCTGTTGCTGGCCCGAGAGCTGCGGCTGCGACTGGCCGGAGCCGCTCTGGAATCCATCCAGCGAGCCGTGCTGCACGGGCGCGACGTCGGCGACATAACCCGCCGTCTGCATGAGATCGCGGATCTGGTCGCGCTGCTGATCCAGCATCTGGCTCGTGTCCTTGCGCGCGGCCGCAAGGTGGACGGACACTTCGGTGCCGACGAGACGAAGGCGCACGGTGACGTTGCCGAGCGCGGGCGGCTCGAGATTGATGGTCAGGATCTTGAGCGGCTGATCCGGCGCATTGGCCTGGGATGCTGCGGGATCGGGCGCTGCGGACGCCGCCGGGCCTGCGGAGTCCTTCAGTTCGGCGACGACCGCATTGGCGACTTGTTGCGGGGCGTTGAACTGCGCCGGGGGCAGATGGGTCTCCTGCTGGACCACGGTGACCTTGGTCGTCTCGGGCAATGCGTCGCGCGTCGAGACCTTGGCGGCGCGTTCGACATTGGCGGTGACCGCCTCGAAGCCTGATGTCGCGGGCATGGCTTTGGCGGAAGCCTCGCTGCCTGGCTGTGCGGCTGCGGCTTGCGATGCATCGCCTTGTGCACGCGCGCCGGTCGGAACGACAGCAGACGGCGCGGAATCCGCCGTCGTTGCCTTCGCGATGCCTGTGGCCGCAACTTCGCGCTTCGTCCCGGATGAGCGCTCGTCGCGCGCGGGCACGTCTTTCCTGTCGCCCGACTGCGACGGCATTTGCGGCTTCGCGGCCGATGCGGCAACGAGATCCTGTCCCACGATCGCGGGAGCGTTCGGGCGATTCGAACCGTCTGGCTTCGGATCATGGCCGACCGGGCTTTGCGTCTCCGAGGATTTGTCGGTCGTCTGGTCGCCGGCCCTGAGCAGGTCGGTCGCCTCGGTGCGCTCGTCCGTCTCGTCCTTCGACTTGTCCTTGCCCGCGGGGTGGGCCAGACGCGTGCGCAGCGCTCCGGCCTTCGCGGTCGTATCGCTGCCCTCATCGTTGAGTGCCTGCTTGGCGAGGTTCGAGACGGTGTGGAGCAGATCGTTGAACGACGAGCCCGCCTGCGATTTGGCTCCGGCGTTCAATGCCGAACGCGACGTGCCGCGGATGTTGAGGCTCTCGGCGAGACCCGAGAAGAGCTGTCCGGAGGTTCCACTGAGCTTGGTCATGGGCGGCGGTCCCTGGTAAGGAGTTCGAGCTCGCCGAGCTGCTTCTGCGCGCGCGCGAGAGTCACGGTCGATGACGCCAGATCGAGACGTGCCGGCGTTGCCGGAGGCTTGTCGGCAGCAGCGGCGGATCCGCCCGGAAACGGCTTGCGAACATCGAGCGCGAGCTGCACCGTGGCATTCAGAAGGGGCACGTCGCGCTCGGGCAGTTTCGACCGGTCGAGTGCCTTCAGCTCGGCCAGACCGCCATCATACTCGTCGGTGAGCGCCCGCGCGGCGCCGCGGAAGAAATGCGCCCGCTCGCGATCCGCCGAGGCGTCGGCGCTGAGCGTCAGCGCCCGCTCGCCGGCAAGCCGCGTCACGGCCATCTGCCCGCGCACCATCGCCGCGCGCGCGATCACGAGATAGAGCTTGAGGCGGCTCGCGCGATCGATCTGCTCGAGTAGCGCTGCGATCCGCGCGAAGCGGCGATCGTCGAGCGCCAGACTCGATTGCGTCAGGCCCGAGGAGAAGCGCTGCCAGAAATCGCCGGCATAGATCGAGTTGCGGTAGTGGCGGATATAGGCCAGCGCCAGGAACTCGAACTTGTCGAAATCCTCCGCCTGCCCCACCAGCAGGATCTCGCGCCGCAACGCCGCCTCCTCCACCAGGGTACCGGGCAGGAGCAGGCGCGCGTCGTCCAGACGCTCGATCGCGAGCGATGCCTCGGAGCGCGCGAACAACGCGCCCTGGACCAGCGCGACCTGTCCTCCGAGGCCGGAGGACAGCGTCCGCGGCTTGACGTCCTTGAGCAACTCCCGCGCTTCCTCCTGACGGCCCTCGACATAGGCGAGCGCGCCGTTGAACAGCCGCTCGTCGACGTTCATCTTGTCGCGCGGCAGCTTGCGGACGATCTGCGGCGCGCCGCCGCTGAGCAGGTAGATGACCGCAGCCTGGCTGTTCTGCGCATTGCTCCACACGCCCGGATCGGCGGCGAGAAACTTCTCTCCGATCTGCCGGATCAGCGCGACGTGACTGCCATGCGCGGCGGTGTCACCGTTGGCGATGCCGTCCTGCACGGCCTGCAACGCGCGGACGAGCTCATAGGGCTCGCCCGGCTGGCGCGCGGATTGTGCGAGCGCGTTCGCTGCCGTGAACGGCAGGAGCAGCACGGCGGCGCAGAGGAGCGGCCTGATCAAGGGCGCTTCTCACGAATCAGGATCTCGATCCGGCGGTTCTGCGCGGCCGCCGGATCGTTCGGAAGCTTCGGCCGGCGGTCGGCATAGCCTTCGACATGCTCGATCCGCAGCGCGTCGACGCCGGAGCGAACCAGCATGTAATAGGCCATCTGCGCGCGGGCGGTCGACAGCCGCCAATTGTCGTAAGTCTCAGAACGATACGGCCGATTGTCGGTATGGCCGCGGACGATGATCATGCCCTGGCGCTTCGTCAGCAACGGCCCGATCTTGTCGATCACGCGGATCAGCTCGGGCCGCGGCTCGGCCGAGCCGACCGCGAACATGCCGAAGCTCGCATCGTCGGTCAGGCTGATCAGGAGGCCCTCCTCGACCTGACGCACCTCGGCCGCCGGCCCGGCGCCAGCCTTGATGTCCGAGAGCGCGTCGGCAATCGCGGCCTGAAGCTGCTTGACGGTCGGCTGCTGGGTTTGCGCCGCATCGCGCGGCTCGGACTCCTTCGTCGTATCGTTGGGACGCGCCGGCGCGGCGGCGTTGGCTTGAGCGCTCGCATGAACGGTGGCCTGGGCGCTGCCCTCGCGCGGGGCCTGCGCCGGCGCGGGCCCCGGCGGCAACAGCGGCGACAGGTTTGCGGACGACGCATCCGCGTTCGGCGCCAGGCTTCCGCCGGCATCGTCCGCCTTGGCACGACGCGGCTGCGGCTCGCCCTGATTTGTGCCTGAGGCACCGTCGCGCGCGGAGGCATTCGGCTTGGGCTCGCTCTCGATCATGCGATCGGCGTCCTTGGATGCTTGCGGCGCCAGCTTCCAATAGCCGGGGTCGAAGGGATCGCGGTAGGCGTCGCCGCCCTTGAGACCATCCTCTTCGGCGGACGTCAGCGCGCCGGCGCGTCGCTGTCCCGTGGACTGGTTCGCGCTGTTCGCGATTTCGGAAAGCGTCGCATAGGGATCACGGAACAGGACTTTCTCTTCATAGGAGGCCGGCTTCTCCGCCGTCGGCGAGTCGCCGCGACGTTCCTCGTTCGAGCCGGCCGGCTGACGCTTGCCGTCCTGACCTTCGAACGAGGTCGGCTCCTTCTTGGAAAGATTCTTCAGGCCCTTCGGCGCGGGGGCATTTTCCGCGAGCTGGATCGGATTGAAATAGCTCGCGACGACCTGCTTCTGATCCTGGTTGAGCGCGTTGAGCAGCCACATGACCAGGAAGAACGCCATCATCGCGGTCATGAAGTCCGCATAGGCGATCTTCCATACGCCGCCGTGATGCGCCTCCTCGGCGAAGGCGCTGCGCCGGCGGACGATCACGAGTTCATGCTTGACCTCTTCCATGACGGGCTACCGGCGTGCTTCCTTCAGGCGTTCGCTCCAGGCCGTGATCTGCGTCTCGATCACGGTCTGGTCGGCCACGACGCGAACCTCCAGGGTGTCGGCCGCCTCGTACTCGATGCCGATGCGCCTGGATGCCTCGAGCTGCGTCTTCACGAGGTCGAGCAGCTCGCTCGGACCGGTGACCTTGAACGCCGGCACCGACGAGTTGCCGGTCAGCGCTGCGATCTGCTCGACCAGCGATCCGATCGCCTTGTCGCGGACTGCCTCGGTGAGGAACGGCAGTAATATCCGCGCCACGGAGCTTGCGATGTTGGTCTCGATCTCGCGGCAAGCCGTCTCGAAGCCGCTGACGATCGCGACCGCCTGCTGGTCGGACCATTTGGCGCGCTCTTCGCCGAGCCGGATCGCGCTGCGGACGCGCTCCTCGGCAAGCCTGGCGTCGCCTTCCGCGACGCCGGCCGCGTGGCCGCGGCGGTAGGCGTCGTCCAGGACATTGGCCGGCGGGGCTTCCGCCCTCGGTGCCGGAGACGGCGACTGCGGCAGTGGCTGCGAATGGGCCTGGGGCTGCGGCGAAGGCTCGCGCATGATCTCCTTCGGCCTCGTCAGCACGTCCTGGATCCTGGGCGGCGGAGGCGGCGGTGATTTGACCCGGCCGTTCGCGTCGAACTGCGTCAGGAATTTTCCGATTGCCGCGTTCATGCCGCCTCCTCGCGTCGCATCCAGTCTTTAAGGATCGCTGCGGCCTGCGCCTGGTCGAGCCGGACGATCTGCTCCAGTCGCTTCTGCGGCGTTCGCTGCATCTTGCCTTCGAGATCTTCGACGAGATTGAGCTCGGGGTCCTGACTCTCGGCCAATGCAAGGGCCGCAGCAGCCTCGATCTCAGCGGCCTCGGCCGCCTCCACCTGCTCCTGCTCCGCGCGATGGGTCAGAATGCCGTTGACCGCCGGCCGCAAGCCGAACCAGACCAGCATCGACGCAACGGCCAGGATCGTCACCGCGTTGATGACGCTGCCGAGCTGCTTGTTGATCATCTCGACGAAACTGATCGGCGGCACCGGCGCCAGCTCGCGCGAGCCCTCGATGAAGTCGACGGCCGTCACCTGGATCTGGTCGCCGCGCTGCTTGTCCAGTCCGCCGGCCGTCGCCGCGAGCTGGCTGATCTCGGCGAGCTTGCTGTCGACGATGGCCTGGTTGCTCTTGTCGCCGAGATCGGCGACCAGCCGCGCCCGATTGACCAGGACGGCGATGAAGAGCTTCTTCACCGCATAGCCGTCGCTCACCGTCGTCGTGGTCTTGGACGAGACCTCGAAGTTGGTGACGTCCTCGCGGCGGGTCTTGTCTTCGCTGGAGTTCTTGCCGCCGCCGGCGTTGACCTGCTGATCGGGAAGGTTCTGCTGCACCGTGGTCGGCGTCGAACGGTCGGCGTTCTGCGAGGATTCCTTCTCGCGCACGTTCCGCACCGAACGCTCGGCCCGGCTCTCCGGATCGTAGACGGTCTCGTTGATCTGCCGCTTGTCGGTGGAGAGCTGCGGCGCGACGCTGACCTCGAAATTGTCGAGGCCCAGATAGGGCGTCAGCGCCTTGCGGATGTTCTCCTGCACCATGCCGCCGACCGTCTTCTGCAGGCTCGCCATCTTGGTCGGGGCGGCGCTCGCCTCGTCCTCTTCGGCGAGCAGCATCGAACCGTCGGCGTCCAGCACCGTCACCTTGTCGCGGTTCATGCCTGGAATGGCGGCGGCGACGAGATGGCGGATCGACTGCGCGGTGCGGGCCTCGATCGCGCCGTCGGTGCGCAGCACGACCGATGCGGATGGCGGCTGCTGCGTCGCGCGGAACGAGCCGCGCACCGGCAGCACGATATGCACCCGCGCCGCCTTGACGCCCTTCATCAACTGCACCGTGCGCGCGATCTCGCCTTCCAGCGCCCGGAGCTTGGTGACCTCCTGCATGAACGAGGTCAGGCCGAGCGAGCCGATCTTGTCGAACAGCTCGTAGCCGGAATTGGCGCTGGTCGGCAGCCCCTTCTCGGCCAGCAGCATCCGTGCCTGCATGGTCTGGCTCGGGCGCACCGAGAGCGCGTCGCCGGCCGTATTGACGTCGAAGGTGATGTTCTGCTCGCGCAGCGCGGCGCCCATGCGCGTCACGTCTTCGCGGGTGAGGCCGGTATAGAGCGTCTCGAATTCAGGCCGGCTCAGATAGTACGCGCCGCCGACGACGGTCACGAGAACGGCAAAACCGATCAGGCCCAGGGCCATCAGGCGTCGCGGCCCAAGCTCCAGCAGATTGTTGAGCAGTTGCTGTACCTGCGCACGACTGAGCATATGACCTCGTACCAATGCGGACGTACGGGACACTCCGCTGCCAACCTTGTCTGAAGGTTGCGCGAGGACACGAATGTGTCAGTTCGCAGGCGAGGCGTTGCAATTTTACAAGAAGGCCTATTTTACGAGAAGGCCTATTTTACAAGAAGCCCTGGCGACGCAATCCGGTCGGCGGCAATGCACGCCGGGACGCATGGCCGCACGATCGGCCGCGGCGTGTCGCATGAAATTCAACGTCGGGAGATCGATTGCGGACGTCTTGTGCCGCCACGTCCGCCGGTCACGGCGGGGACCGTGCTCCCTGAGGGAGCACGGTCGTTTTCGAAAGCGCCGCTTAGCCGCGGAACAGCGACAGGATGCTCTGGCTGTTCTGGTTGGCGATCGAGAGCGCCTGAACGCCGAGCTGCTGCTGGGTCTGCAGCGCCTGGAGCCGGGTCGATTCCGCGTTCATGTCGGCGTCGACGAGCTGGCCGATACCACGATCCACCGAGTCCATCAGCGACTTCACGAACTCAGTGTTGTTCGAGATGCGGTTCTTGATGGCACCGAGGTTGGCGGCGGACTGGCTGACCGTGTTGATCGCGGTGGTGACCTGCGCGATGTAGCCGTCGAGGATGGTCTGGTCGGCCGTCGAGTCGGTCAGCGCACCGATGCCGATGGTGTTGACCGACGCGCTGCCGGTCACCGTGTCCAGGATGCCGCCAGTGGTCGCGGTGTAGAGCGAGTAGTTGGCGACCGTCACCGTGATGGTGTTGATCGTCGGCGTGCCGCCGACGCGCGAGAACGACGACACCAGGTTGACGGTGGTCGGCGTGGAAGCGTTGGTGCTCAGCCAGTTGACGCCGTTGAACGTCGCCGCGTTGGCCACGTTCTTCATGTCCTGCTGGATCTGGGTGATTTCAGCCTGGATCTTGGTGCGGTCGATACCGGCGGTCTTGGCTTCGACCAGCAGCGCCTGGAGCTTGGTCAGGCCGGAGTTCTGGTCGCCGATGACCTTGTTCAGAGCGGTGTATTCGGTGTCGACCGTCGCAGCCGACAGACCGAGCGAGTCGGAGACGGCCGAGAGCGCGGCGTTGTCGGCGCGCATCGAGGTCGCGATCGACCAATAGGCCGAGTTGTCCGAAGCGGTCGAGACGCGCTGGCCGGTGGAGATCCGGTTTTCGGTGGTCTGGAGGCTGGCGCTGACATTCCGGAGGGTCTGGAGCGCAGTCATTGCGGCGGAGTTGGTAAGCAGGCTGGAAGCCATCTTCGATGTCCCTTTGAAAACAGAATGGATGGGGACATACCGGGCTTGCACCGGTACGACAGGGCGGCATCATGCCTTTGGGCTGCGGAAATGCGCGTAAACCCAATCCGTCGTAGCGCCAGACTAGCCAGCGAAGCTTGTGCGGGGCTTGTGGCGCTGTGCCCCCGCTGCAACAGGGCAGCCGAAATCGCGGTGCGCGCGTCAGGCAAACGAAAGGGCCGCGCTTCGCAAGAAGCGCGGCCCTCCCGAGATCGTCGAAGGCTTAGCGGAACAGCGACAGGATGCTCTGGCTGTTGTTGTTGGCGATCGAGAGCGCCTGAACGCCGAGCTGCTGCTGGACCTGGAGGGCCGCCAGGCGGGTGGACTCCTGGTTCATGTCGGCGTCGACGAGCTGGCCGATACCGCGATCCACCGAGTCCATCAGCGACTTCACGAACTCCGAGTTGTTCGAGATTCGGTTCTTGATGGCGCCGAGGTTGGCGGCGCCCGAAGACACCGTGCCGATCGCTGCGGTGACCTTCGCGATGTAACCATCGAGAATGGTCTGGTCAGCAGCCGAGTCGGTCAGCGCACCGATGTTGAGGCTGTCGACCGACGCGCTGCCGCTCACCGTGTCGAGGATGCCGCCCGTGCTCGAGGTGTAGAGCGAGTAGTTGGCGACGGTCACCGTGATCGAGCTGGTGGTCGGCGTGGAGCCGACACGCGAGAACGACGACACGAGATTGACGGTCGTCGGCGTGGAGGCGTTGGTGCTCAGCCAGTTGACGCCGTTGAAGGTCGCCGCGCTGGCGACGTTCTTCATGTCCTGCTGAATCTGGGTGATTTCCGACTGGATCTTGCTGCGATCGATACCGGCGGTCTTGGCTTCGACCAGCAGCGACTGGAGCTTGGTCAGGCCGGAGTTGCTGTCGCCGAGGACCTTGTTCAGAGCGGTGTACTCGGTGTCGACGGTCGCGGCCGACAGACCGAGCGAGTCGGAGACGGCGGAGAGCGCGGCGTTGTCGGCGCGCATCGAGGTCGCGATCGACCAGTAGGCGGCGTTGTCCGCGGCGGTAGCCACGCGCTGGCCGGTGGAGATCCGGCTCTGCGTGGTGGAGAGTTGCGAGCTGACAGACCGCAAGGTCTGGAGCGCGGTCATGGCGGACGAGTTCGTGAGCAGGCTTGACATTGCGAATGTCCCTTTATGTACGCGTTACATTTTCATCAGGGGACATACCGGACTTGCACCGGTACGGAGGGGCGGCATCATGCCTTTGGACTGATGTGGGTGAGGTCCAACCCGCCGTGACGCCTTGCTAACACGTCGAATCTTGCCGGCGGATTAAGAACGGCTTGAATTCTTCAGCAATATCAGATGGTTAATATTACCCAACGCTAACCATAGCGCGGTACTTTTCGCTAACCATGACGGGGCGCCAGGCGATCGCCGCGGTTACGAGAACGAGCGCACCAGTCCGGAGGCGAGCAGATTCCAGCCGTCGATCAGCACGAAGAACAGCATCTTGAACGGCAGCGCCAGGATCGTCGGCGGCATCATCATCATGCCCATCGACATCGTCAGCGTCGCCACGATCATGTCGATGACGAGGAACGGCAGGATGATGAGAAATCCGATCTCGAACGAACGCCTCAGCTCGGAGATCATGAAGGCCGGAATGATGACGCGCAAATCGACGCGCTTGTCGTCGAACTTCTTGCGAAAGCTCTCGGCGGCGAGCGACTCGAAGGTCTGCAGATCCTTGTCGCGGACATGGGCCAGCATGAACTCGCGGAACGGATCGGTGATCTTCAGATAGGCCTGCTCTTCCGAGATCTCGTTCTTCATCAGCGGCTGGACGCCGGTCTCCCAGGCGCGATCGAAGGTCGGCGCCATCACGTAGAAGGTCATGAACAGCGCGAGGCTGATCAGCACCAGGTTGGCCGGCGTGGTCTGCAGGCCGAGCCCGGCGCGCAGGAACGACAGCGCCACCGCAAATCGCGTGAAGCTCGTCACCATGATGAGCAGTCCCGGCGCCACCGACAGCACCGTGATCAGTGCCATCAGCTGGATGATCCGGCCGCTGGTCGAGCCGTTTCCGGGTGGCAGCAGCGAGTTGAGGTCCGGTATCTGGGCGAGCGCCACTTCGGGCAGCACGACCAGAACCAACGCGAGCAGCAGGATTTTCACTCTCACTGAATCACCAGGGTCTCAATGATCAATTCGCGCACCTTGCCCGACGAACGGATATTGGCGCGCTCGGTCAGGTCGTCGCGCAGATGCTGAAGCCCGCGCGATCCCTCGAATTGCGTCACCGTCGCCGACCGCAGATAGGTGACGATGTCCTCGCTGATGTGGGCGGCCAGGATGCCGGCATCCTCGTCGCTCATGCTCTCGGTCACCATGGAGGCTTCGATGCGAGCCCAATTGTTGGCCGGCGCGGCGAGATTGGTCACGATTGGAGACAGCTTCCTGAGCCGCGCGCTGCCGGCGTAGCTCGAGGCAAGCGGCGGCGGCGTGGCGGTCTTCTTCGCGTCGGCGACGCGCTCGGCGGCCGCGAACAGATGCAGCCCGGCCAGCGCGCCCGCACCGATCGCGACAAGGGTCAGCGCCACGATGGCCGCAATCAGGCGCATCACGTCCCCTGCCCTCGCGACGCGGCCAGACCGGCGCGGACTTCAGAATGGTGCCACGGCGTCATAGATCCGATGTCCCCATCCAGGCTGCTGCACGTCGGACAGATTCCCGCGACCGCCATAGGACACGCGGGCCTCGGCGATCTTCTCGTAGGAGATCGTGTTGGTGCGCGAGATGTCGCGCGGCCGCACGATGCCGCCGACGTTGAGCACGCGCATCTCCGTATTGACGCGAAACTCCTGCGAGCCGCTGATCATCATATTGCCGTTCGGCAACACGTCGGTGACGATGGCCGCGATCGAGAGCTTGATATCCTCGGTGCGATCGATCTGGCCGTTGCCCTTGATCTGGGTGTTGGTGCTGAGATTGGCGTTGGTCGATCCCTTGTCGCTCCACCCTGCGACGTCCATCAGCCAATCGAGGCCGAACTTGACCTGCGAATCGCGCGAGCGGCCGGTCTTGTTGTCGAGCTTGGCCTTGTCCTGCATCGAGATGATCACCGTCACGACGTCGCCGGTGCGCCGGGCGCGGGGATCGCGGTAGAGATCGGTGCCGTCGTCCCAGGTCGAGCGATAGCTGACCGGCGTGCGCATGCGCGGCGTCACCGGAATCGGATCGGCCTGGGTCCTCAGGCCGCTGCCGACCGGCGACATTTGCGGGCCGGTCAGGACCTCGGACGGATCATGGAAGCATCCGGCCAAGGGCACGGACGCCAGCAGGAGCGAGAGGATGGGGATCGGCTTCTTCATCTATTTGGTCTTTCCGTCATCCACGCGACGCATTCCGCCAAGCAGGTCGGCGAGGTGCGCCGCGCGTGCCGTATCCATCTCGTTGAAGATCGCGCTCGAGTTCCTCGGGCTGAGCTTGGCGAGCACGGCGGCGGCGGTCTCGTCCGCCATGCCGGCAATCTGGGTCGCCGCAGCTTCGGGCTTCATGCGCGAATAGATCTCGACGACGCTGGCTTCGGCCTTCTTCAGGAAGTCGTCGCGTAGCGCCATCCACTTCTCGTATTCGACGCGCTTGGCCTCGACCTCGGCGATCCGCTCGCGCAGCAGGCCCTCGGCCTTCTCCAGCTCCTTGATCTGCCAGGCCAGCCTTGCATCGACGGCGGGATCGGCGACGTTGCTGCAGAACAGGGCGACTTCGTTGTCCGCGGATACCGCGGCCTGTGGCGGCGCAGGTTTCGGCGGTGCCGTGACGCTGCCGGGCTTGGCCGGACGTGCCGGTGCAACGGCAGGTGCGGCCGCTGGCGCCTCGGAAGCAGGCACCGCGCCGGTGGTCGCAGGTCCCTGGTCTTCGGCCGCCCAAGCCGTCGCCCGGATCGACGCATTGTCGCCTGGCACCGACGTGACCGGCTGCGGCTTCTGCGGGCCGGGGGCGCGGGCGCGCGCGAAGGAGAGCAGGTTGAGCGGCTTCGTCGGCTTAGCCTCGTCCAGGGCCAGCACGGGCGAAGCGCTCGCGAGCGCCGAGGCCGCGACCAGCAGGAGGAGTTTGGCTTTGTGATCCAGCTTCAGCATCGGGCCGCGTGCGATTCTCGGTCGAGACACGAGCATTGAGCGACCAAGCTTGCACGACGCTTGCGCATCATTGGACGATGACATCGGCCTGGAGCGCACCAGCCGTCTTGATCGCCTGCAGGATCGCGATGATGCCCGACGGCTTCAGGCCGATCTGGTTCAGCCCGCGCACCAGGCGCTGCAGATCGACCCCGCTGAGGATCGCCACCTGCGATCCGGCCTCGTTGGCCTCGACCACGGTCTGCGGGACCACCACGGTCTGCCCTCGCGAGAACGGCGCCGGCTGCGACACCACGGGCATCTCCGTGACACGAACCGTCAGATTGCCGTGCGTCACGGCAACGGTCGATATCCGCACGTCGCGCCCGATCACGACAGTGCCTGTGCGCTCGTTGATCACCACCCGTGCAGGCGTATCAGGCTCGACCGTCAGTTCGCCGATCTCGGCGAGGAAGCGGACAGGGCCGATGTGGCGCGGCTTCGACAGCACGATGGTGCGGTAGTCGCGCTCGAAGGCGATCTGCGCGCGGTAGCGTCCGCCGGCGTAGCGGTTGATGGCGTCCAGGATGCGTGTTGCGGTGACGAAGTCGGGGTTCTTCAGCTGCAGCACCAGGAATTCCATCTCGTGGAGACTTCCCTGCACCTCGCGCTCGACCAGCGCACCGTTCGGGATGCGCCCGGCCGTCGGCGTACCCTGACTGACGTTCTGCGCCTGGCCTCCGACGCTGTAGCCGGCCACCGTGATCGCGCCCTGCGCCACTGCATAGACGGCGCCGTCCGCCGCGCGCAGCGATGTCATGACCAGCGTACCGCCGAGCAGCGACGTCGCATCGCCGAGCGACGACACGGTCACGTCCATGCGCTCGCCGGGCCCGATCGAGGGCGACAGGTCCGCAGTCACCATCACGGCGGCGACGTTGCGCGTGCGCAGCGTCGTCGGACGCGTCGGATTGTTGGTGCTCGTGGTCTCGTTCCGGACGTTGATGCCCATGTTCTCGAGCATCGATTGCAGGGACTGCTCCGTGAACGGAGCGTTGCGAAGCGTGTCGCCGGTGCCGTTCAGGCCGATGACGAGGCCGTAACCGACGATCTGGTTTTCGCGCAGACCCTTGATGTCCGCGATGTCCTTGATGCGGACGGCGGCATGGGCGCTGGCGGCCGAAAGCAGCAGGACGAGCGCAAGCAGGATTCTGGTCATGACCCGTCCACGACCTTCACGGTGCCGTCCGGCTGGACAACGCCCCTGATGATCACCCCGGTATCCGTATTGCGCACCGGGATGAGCGCGCCGGACGCACCCGACTGCATCGCCGAGCCGTAAGTGACGATGGACAGGCCGCTGTCTTCCACCACGACCTTGACCATGGCGCCGCGGGCGACGGTCCAGGGGTCTTCCACCGAGTTGGTTGGAATGGGCTGGCCCGGCAACAGCGCGCGCCGCGCCATGCGGCCGACCAGGACCTGGCGCCCTTCGACGAACATGGCAACGCCGAGCAGGCTCGGCGCGAAGGCGCGCTCGGTGATCATGTCGTCCCGGATCAGCTCGCCAGCGCGGATCGCAACCGCCGGCACGGGAAGCCGCTTCTCCTCGGCCATTGCGAGGCGCGCCGAAGCCAGAACCAGCAGCACGGCGGCCAACCCGCGCACGATCAGGCCCACCCTGTTCAACATCGAGACACCGGAACTAGCGCATGCCCTTCGATACTGTCTGGGCCATTTCGTCCGAGGCCTGGATGACCTTGGCATTCATTTCGTAGGCGCGCTGCGCCGAGATCAACTCGGTGATCTCCTTGACCGGATCGACGTTCGAGGCTTCGAGCCACTTCTGATTGATCTTGCCGTATCCGGAATCGCCCGGCAGGCCGACGACCGGCGTGCCCGACGCCGTGGTCTCGCGATAGAGATTGCTGCCCAGCGGCTCGAGGCCTGCTTCGTTGGCGAAGTTGGCGAGGTTGAGCTGGCCGATCTGGCGCGGGTTCACCTCGGTATCCAGCTTGGCAAAGACCTGCCCGGTCTGATTGACCGTGACCTCGACCGTGCCCTGCGGCACCGTGATCGCGGGGTCCAGCAGATAGCCGTCGATGGTGACGAGTTGGCCGTTGGCATTGGTGTTGAACGAGCCCGCGCGGGTGTATTGCACCTCGTTGTTCGGACCGAGCACCTGAAACCAGCCGCGACCGTTGATCGCCATATCGTAGGGGTTGCCGGTCTGCGTCAGCGCGCCCTGGATGTGAAGCTTGCGGATCGCCGCCGACTTGACGCCGAGACCGAGATTGGCGCCTTCCGGAATCGGCGAGGCGCCGTTGACGTTCGCGACGCCCTGCATGCGGTCCATCTGGTAGAACAGATCGGTGAACTCGGCGCGCGCACGCTTGTACGACGTCGAATTGATGTTGGCGATATTGTTCGCGATGACTTCGATATTGGTCTGCTGGGCGTTCATGCCCGTGGCCGCAATGGCAAGCGATTTCACAGCTTCATTCCTTCAGATCAAATCGACATCCGGACGACTTCTTGGTAGGCCTGCACGACCTTGTCGCGAACCGCGACCGCCGTCTGCAAGGCCTGCTCGGCCGACATCAGCGCCTCCACGACTTTGCGCGTGGATTCCTTGCCCTGCATCGCCGAGATCGACGCCGCTTCGCCTGCCTTGAGCTTCCCGATCGCGTCGGTCGTCACCTGCTTCATCACCGATTCGAACCCGACATCGTCGGTGGACTGAATGGCGGTCGGAGCCGCCGGCGCGATGGCCTGCGCCTCGGTCGCACGGCTCGCCGCTTGCCCTGCGGAAATCGCAGTGGATGAAATTGCCTCAAGCATTGTCAGCTCCTCAAGAGGTCGATGGTCATGCCGAGCATCGACCTCACCTGTTTCACGACCTGGAGATTGGCTTCATAGGACCGGTTGACTTCCCGCATGTCGGCCATCTCGATCATCATGTTGACGTTCGGCAGCTTGACGTAGCCGGCCTTGTCGGCAGCGGGATGTCCCGGGTCGTACTCCACGCGGTACGGCGTGGTGTCGACCCCGATCTCCTTGACTTTCGCCAGCTGCGAGCCCGAGGCACGATCCATCGCAGCATCGAAGGTGATCGTCTTGCGCTGATAGGGATCGGCGCCGGCGGTACGCCCCGTCGAGGTCGCGTTCGCCAAATTCTCCGAGACGATGCGCATACGCGTCGACTGCGCTTCGAGCCCGGAGCTCGCGACCGTCAATGACGCTTGCAGTGAGTCCAGCATCTCAATTCACCTCAGCTCTTCGCGCTCGACAGCAGCATGCGGTGAAACGACCGCACGACTGCCGAGTTCATCGAGTAATCGCGACTGACGTCGCTGCCCTTGATCATTTCCTGCTCGAGGCTGACCGAATTGCCGGAGTGAACCACTTCCCAGCTGTCCTTCTTCGCGGTCGCCCGCGTGTCGGTCTCGGCCGCGGCCAGCTGCATGTGCGACGGCGACGTCATGGCAAGCCTCACCGGCATGCCGTCGAGCACCTTGTTGAAGGGCTCGACGTCGCGCGCCTTGAAACCGGGCGTGTTGGCGTTGGCGACGTTGGTGGCGATGGTCGACTGGCGGAGCTCGAGGTACCGCGCCTGCGACGATGCGAGTTCGAAGAGATAAAGCGGTCCCACGACAGCCCCGTTCTGGTCCATTCGGGAGAAGCCTAGGGCGTTAAGCTTTCGTCAAGCTGTTGGGCCGGACGTCGTCCTCTGAATTCTACTGGACCTTCTCGGTCCGCGACGCCTGCTTCGACTGGAGGAAGTAGATGATCTCGGCGACGGGGCGGAAGAATTCCGCCGGGATCACCTGATCGACCTGCACCGCCTCGTAGAGTGCGCGCGCCAGCGCCTTGTTCTCGATCACTGGAATCCGGTTCTGCTCGGCGACCTCGCGGATCTTCAGCGCGATCACGTCCATGCCCTTGGCCACCACGAGCGGCGCCGGATTCTCCTCGCGCTTGTAGCGCAACGCGATCGCGAAGTGCGTCGGGTTCGCGATCACCAGCGTCGCGCGCGATGCGGATGCGATCATCCGCTGCCGCGAGCGGTCGCGCGCCAGCGAGCGCAGGCGCGCCTTGATCAGCGGATCGCCTTCCGCCTGCTTGTGCTCGTCCTTGATCTCCTGCTTGGTCATGCGCAGCTGGCGCCGCCAGTGGAAGCGCGCCCAGGCGAGATCGATCGCCACCAGGACGATGGTTGCGATGCAGATCGCCGAGACGATCCGCATCGCGATGTTGAGAATCATCTCCGGCAGCGCAACCGGATCGGTGTACATCGCCTCGAACGCCTTCGCCTCCGACGCGCGCAGCACGAAGGCGACCACGGAGGTCACGGCGGCCAGCTTGAACAGCGACTTGGCGAACTCGACCAGTCCCTGCGTTCCGAACAGACGGCTCCAGCCGCTGATCGGAGAGATACGCGACAGGTCAGGCTTGATGCGCTCCAGTACCAGGCGCGGCGCGTTTTGCAGCAGCGAGGCGGCGAGCCCGAACG
The DNA here is from genome assembly GCF_028128835.1 of Bradyrhizobium sp. CCBAU 65884. NCBI lineage: Bacteria > Pseudomonadati > Pseudomonadota > Alphaproteobacteria > Hyphomicrobiales > Nitrobacteraceae > Bradyrhizobium > Bradyrhizobium sp. CCBAU 65884. The sequence continues at coordinate 175,946 of NZ_LBJU01000132.1, forward strand.
CACCGAGGGTGACGACCAGCGGCACCAGGAAGCGCAGCGCCTCAAGGCCGACCACGGTTAGCAGGTTCTGCGCGTCCGCGCCGGTCGAGAGCGGGAAGCCTTCGGGATCGTCCAGGAGGTTCTTCAACGTCGGCGTCAATTGCTGCACGCCCTGGCCGATCAGGAACGCCTGAATGACCATCAGCGCGGCCATCGAGGCGAAAATAGAAGCCTCCCGAGAGACCGGGATCTTGCCCTGTTCGAGCGCATCACGGACTTTCTTCTCGGTCGGCTCTTCTGTCTTGCTCTCCTGATCGGATGATTCTGCCATGCCCGTTCAGCGGTCAGCGGAAGACCAGCTCATCCTCCTGGTCGGGGTTGAGCTCGATTTCGCCCTTCTCCGCGAGGTCGAGCGCAAGGTCGGTGATGACGCGGCGCGCCTCCAGCACGTCGCGCTGGTTCGACGGCTCGCCGATGGCGAGCTCGTGCTCGACGACGCGGCGGACGCGCGAGGCAACCGCGGACAGGATCAGTTCGCGGAAATGCTTGTCGGTGCCCTTCAGCGCGACGACGATACGATCGGTCGGCACCTGGTCGAAGATCATGGTGCGCGCCTTCGGCGCCAGGTTGATGACGTCGTCGAAGGTGAACAGCAACTCCTTCAGCACTTCGGCCGATTTCGGCCGCTTCTCCGACAGGCTCTTGAGCATGTCCTCGATATGTCCGCGCTCCATCTTGTTGATGATGTCGGCGACGCGGGCGTAGGTGTCGGCGCCGAGGTTGCGGGCGAAGTTCAGCGTCAGATCCTCGTGCAGCGTCTTCTCGAGGACCCTCATGGCGTCGTCGGCGATCGGCTTGAGGCTGAGCACGCGCCGCATCAGCTCGTTGCGCAGGCTCGATGGCAGCTGGCTCATGACCTTGGCGGCGCAGGCCGGCTTGACCTTGGACAGGATCAGCGCCGCGGTCTGCGGATGCTCCTTGGACAGGTAGCTCGCAAGCGAGTTTTCGGACACGGACGAGACGCGGTCCCATACCGAGCGGCTCGAATTGCCGAGCAGGTCCGTCATGATCGCCGAGACCTGGTCGGCCGGAAGCACGTCGCCAAGCACGGCTTCCAGGCCACCGATGGTGCCGAGAATGTTGGCGCCCATCGAGAACTGCTGGGCGAACTCCTCGACGATCCCCTCGAGCTCCTGCGCCGTGATCGGCCGCAGCTCGGCCGCGGCCTTGGTGACGACGCGGATTTCCTGCGGCTCGAACTGCGAGAGCACGCTCGCGGCCGCCTGCCGGCCCATGGCCAGGAGCAGCGCCGCGACCTTTTCCGTACCGCCCAGCGTGGCAACGCCTCGCTGCTTGACGGGAGCGATGCCGACCTGTGCCGCCATGGTCAGCTGTCACCCTGCCCCAAGGGACCGACGATCTCCGTCAGCGAGACACCGAAGCGGGAATTGTCCTCTTCGACGACGACCACCTCGCCGCGGGCGACGATGCGGCCGTTGACGACGACGTCGACGGGCTCGCCGACCCGGTGGTCGAGCGGAACCACCGCGCCACGCCCGAGCTTCATCAGGTTCGCCACCGGAATGGTCGCCGATCCCAGCACCACCTGCATGGTAACCGGGATGCGCAAGATCGCATCGACATTGGCGAACTTGCCGCTCTCCTCCGCCGTGCGCGCGGCGATCTCCGCGAGCCGCTCCAGCGGAGTCGTGTCGGTATGCCCCTCGTCGGCGGCAGGTGCTCGCGTGGCAGAGTCATAGTCGAAGGATTGCGCCATCTGGTATCGCCTCTTGGTATTTCCGCTCCCGGAGCGCCTTGGCGTTCCGCTCGTATTGGTTCAGCCGGCTTCGGCTTCAGTGCGTGTTCACCTCAGTGCCGCCTGCAGTCGCAGCCGGCGCGAGCCCGCTCCTCGCATCGAGCGCTGCGATCGCCTCGTGGGCCTGATCGATCTTGGCGGTCAGCACGTTGGCGAGCCGTCCGAGATTGGCGGTGGAATCATGCGCCGCGGTGATGACAGTGTCGAAGGCGCCCGCGGTCTCGTGGACGATGGTGGAGAATTCGCCCTGGTAGCTGCGCAGCCGCGCCAGCTCGCGGTGCATCCGGGTCACCCGCATGCTGGTGAAGGCGAGCGCGATCAGCAGCACGGCATCAACGAGATAGGATATCATCGACGAACTCCCGTTTCTGATCGACGGGATCGGCCACCTGCATGGCGTAATAGCCATCGAGCTGGCCGATCTGACACCAGAACAGCACCTGGTTGTTGCTCTCGAGGCGCGCCAGCGTGCGCGGCGTGGCCTCCAGCTCCAGCACCTGCCCCACCTTGAATTTCACGACGTCCTCGAGCGAGATCATCTTCTCGTCGAGCACCGCACTCAGCGTCACTTCGGTCCGGTGGACCTCGCTCTCCATCTGCTCACGCCAGCGCGGATCGGTCGCGCGGCCGTCGCTGACGACGACGTGAGCGAGCTTCTGCCGCAGCGGGTTGAGCGCGGAGTGCGGAATGATCAGGAACATCTGGCCGCCGCGGTAGAGCGCCTGCACCATCATGTTCGCGCAGATCGACATGTTGCTGGCGCGCCCGATCGCCAGCGAGGCCATCGCCGTCTCGACCCGCTCGACGCGGAAGGTGACGTTCGACGTGCCGGCGAAGGCGCTCTGCAGCGCCTTGGCGAACCGCTCGAACAGCGCCTGGACCAGGCGGATCTCGATGTTCGAGAAAGTGCGTTCGACATCGAGCGGCGGTTCCGCGCCGTCGGATCCGAACATCGCCTCGACCATCGTAAACACGAAGTCGCGGTCCAGCATGATGATGACGCGCGAGTCCCACTGCTCGGCATAGAGCACCGCCGCGACCGCGTTGCCCTCGTAGTCCTTGATAATGTCGCCGAGAGGATCGTTGGTGATGCCGTTGACCGAGAAATAGCAGGGCGTTCCCGCCATCGGCTGCAGGCTGTCGGTACACGATGCCGCCATGCGATCGAAGATCACATTGAGCATCGGCATACGTTCGATCGATATGCCGGCCGCGTCCAGCAGGTAGTTCGGCAGCTGCTTGCGCTGATCGACCTCGACGTCTTCCATCATCATGCGCGGGCGGCCTTGGGTTCGGGCTCGGTGACGACGGCCTTGGGACCTGCGATCGTCTCGTTCTCGACGACGTCGATCGACGGCCGCTCGGTGCTCGCGATCATCTTGCGGCCGTGCTCGACGGCGATCTGCGGCATGGCGCCGTTCATGAACGCCAGCAGCGTCTGCTTGACGATGATGTAGGGCCGGCACTTCTTCTCGCGCGTCATCTTGATCTTGATCGCGAAGGGCGAAAGGACGCCGTAGGACAGGAAGATGCCGGCGAAGGTGCCGACCAGGGCCGCGCCGATGAAGCCGCCGAGCAGCTTCGGCGACTGGTCGAGCGCGCCCATGGCCTTGATGACGCCGAGCACGGCGGCGACGATGCCCAGCGCCGGCAGCGCCTCGGACACCGTCACCAGCGCATGATAGGGCGCCAGCTTGCTCTTCACGATGGTGTGGATCTCCTCGTCCATCAGCGCCTCGATCTCGTGCGTGCGCGCGTTGCCCATGATGATGAGGCGGACGTAGTCGCAGATGAACTGGAGCAGCGAGGGATCCCCGAGCACGCTCGGAAACGCCTTGAAGATCTCGGAGGACGCGGGATCGTCGATATGGGCCTCGACCTCGTTGCGGCCCTTGCCCCTGAGCTCGCGCATCAGGGCGTGGAGCGCGCCGAGCAGATCAAGGTAGTAGCGCTGGCCGGGCACCGCGCCGGTGATGGCCTGCATGCAGGCAACCCCGGTATCCACCACCGTCTTCCACGGATTGGCGACGATGAAGGTGCCGACCGCGGTCCCCATGATGATCACGAACTCCCACGGCTGCATGAGCACGGCCAGATGCCCGCCCATGGCGGCAAATCCGCCGAGCAGCGCCGCTACCGTGATGAAAATCCCCACGAAACTGCCCAACGCGCCGCTCCATCGCCAATCCCACCGGGAATATCTAGTCGGCGAGCCTTGCGCGAAGCTGGCTTCCCGCCTCGCCAGCCCCGCGCAAGCAATCGGCGGCAGCTTGGGGCGGCGTCGCAACAGCGGCCAGAGGGGCGCGTGTCATGCTATCCACCATCGCGGACTACACCAGACTGACCAAGGACATGGGCAAGTCGCTGACGCAGGTCGCGACGCAGCCGGATGTCAGCCGCGAGACCGACTATTACCTGAGCCATATCGGCAACGTGAAGACGATCGACGACTTCCTGAAGGACTATCGCCTCTACTCCTACGCGATGAAGGCCTTTGGCCTCAGCGACATGACCTACGCCAAGGCGTTCATGCGCAAGGTGCTGACGGAGGGTGTCGGCAACAAGAACACCTTCGCCAACAAGCTGACCGACACCCGCTACCGGGAATTCGCCACCGCCTTCAATTTCGCCGCCCTCGGCAGCAACGCGACGAAGACCACCCAGGCGACGACCGGGACGGCGACCCATTATGTCACGCAGACGATGGAGCAGAAGGCCGGCGACCAGAACGAGGGCCTGCGGCTCGCGCTCTATTTCACCCGCAAGGCGTCCACGATCACGACCGCCTACCAGGTGCTGGCGGACAAGGCGCTGACGCAGGTGGTTCAGACCGCGCTGGGCCTGCCCTCGACGATCAGCGCGGCCGACATCGACGCCCAGGCCAAGATGATCACGAACAGGGTCAAGCTCACCGATTTCCAGGACCCGGCCAAGGTCACCAAATTCGTGCAGCGCTTTGCGGCGATGTGGGATGCGACCCAGGCCCAGAGCGACAATTCGACCAATCCCGCGCTGGTCCTGATCGGCGGCGCCAGCTCGGCCAGCATGGATATCGACATGCTCTCGAAACTTCAGTCCCTCCGGTTCGGAAAGTAGATCATGCAATCGGCCCTCTATGTGGGATTGTCGGCCCAGGTCGCTCTCGAAAAGCGCCTCCAGACGATCGCCAACAACGTCGCCAACGTCAACACGGCGGCATTCCGCACCGACGTGGTGAAGTTCGAGACCGTGCTGTCCAAGGCGGGCGCGAACCCGGTCGCCTTCTCCTCGCCCGGCGACAACATCATCTCGCGCGAGCAAGGCAACATCACCGAGAGCGGCAACCCGCTCGACGTCGCCGTGGTCGGCCAGGGCTGGATCGCCTTCGCAGGTCCCAACGGCACGGTCTATACCCGCGACGGCCGGCTCCAGATCGCCGCCAACGGCGATCTTCAGACCGTGAGCGGCTTTCCCGTCGTCGATTCCGGCGGCGCGCAGATCACGCTGGACCCGAACGGCGGACCGATCTCGATCTCGCGCAGCGGTGCGATCACCCAGGACAACAACGAGATCGGCACCATCGGCCTGTTCAACATCCCCGCTGACGCCAATCTCGAGCGCTACGGCAATTCCGGCGTGACGCCGGACCGGCCCGCGAGCGCCATCGCCGATTTCTCCCGCGACGGCTTCAAGCAAGGCTATGTCGAGGGCTCCGGCGCCAACCCGATGATGGAATTGACCAAGCTGATCGCAGCCTCGCGTGCCTTCGACGGCACCAATTCGATGATCGAGGGCACCGAGAGCTCGCTGCAGAACGCCATCCGGACGCTGGGCGAACCCGGCAAGTAGACCGCGCCCCGCGCGCATTGAGATTGAGGTTGGACGGTTTCCTTGAACGCTCTTCGGCAACTCGAGTGGGCGCTGCTGGAGCTTCAGCAGAGCACTCCCCTGGCAAGCGTCAGCGGCGCGATCTCCGAGATCGCGCCGACGCATTTCCGTGTTTCCGGCCTGTCGCGCTTCGTCAGGCTCGGCGAGCTCATCGGCGTCAATTCGGGCGGCAAGCCGCAGATCGGCGAGGTGGTGCGAATCGACAGCGAGGGCATCATCGCCAAGCCGTTCGACCGGCAGTTCGCCGGCGGCCTCGGCTCGGTCGCCTACCGGATGCCGCCCTTGTCGTTCGCGCCCGATCCGAGCTGGAAGGGTCGCGTCATCAACGCTCTCGGCGCGCCGCTGGACGGATTGGGGCCCCTCACACCGGGCCCACAGGCGGTCTCGGCGGAGGCTGAGGCGCCCTCGGCCATGAAGCGCGCACGCGTGCACAAGCCGCTGCGCACCGGCGTACGCGTCATCGATCTGTTCGCGCCGATCTGCGCCGGCCAGCGCGTCGGCATCTTTGCCGGCTCCGGTGTCGGCAAATCGACGCTGCTCGCGATGCTCGCCCGCAGCCAGGGTTTCGACACCGTCGTGCTGGCCCTGGTCGGCGAGCGCGGCCGCGAGGTGCGCGAGTTCATCGAGGATGTGCTGGGCAACGATCGCCAGCGCGCCGTCACCATCGTGTCGACCGGCGACGAAAGCCCGATGATGCGGCGGCTGGCGCCGAAGACGGCCATGGCGGTCGCGGAATATTTCCGCGACCGGGGCGAATCGGTGCTGCTCATGGTCGACTCGATCACGCGTTTCGCCCACGCCGCCCGCGAGGTCGCGCTCGCCGCCGGCGAGCCTGCGGTCGCCCGCGGCTACGCGCCGACGGTCTTCACCGATCTGCCGCGCCTCCTGGAGCGCGCCGGACCCGGCGAGGAAGGTTCCGGCACCATCACCGGGATCTTCTCGGTGCTGGTCGACGGCGACGACCACAACGAACCGATCGCCGATACCATCCGCAGCACGCTCGATGGGCACATCGTGCTCTCCAGGCACATCGCCGACCAGGCGCGCTATCCGGCCGTCGATGTGCTGGCTTCGGTCTCCCGCCTCGCCCACAACGTCTGGGATCCCGAAGAGCGCGAATTGGTCAGCAAGCTGCGCTCCTTGATCGCCAAATACGAGGACACGCGCGACCTTCGCCTGATGGGCGGCTATCAGTCGGGACGTGATTCGGGCCTCGACCAGGCGGTCGACATGGTTCCGAGTATCTACGGCGCGATGCGGCAGGATGCTTCGGCTCCGCCGAGTGCCGATCCGTTCCGCGAGCTGCGGGACATGCTCAAGGGCGAATAGCAGCGCGAGAGGCCGCGACCGCCGGCAACATGCGCCGCTATCCTGCTCCTCCCCGTTGTTTTCGACAGGAGATTGCGCATGCCGCCACGTAGCCGGCGCATGCGCCGCACGGCCGCCGCCGGTTTTCCGTCCTGGGCGCCGTCACCACTCGGGTGGGGCAGTGGACGACCGCGCCGGAAGGGACCGCACCGGCGATTCTGCGAGCATAACGGTCAACAACCGGCGCGTGTAATTCCTCCGAATTCCCTTGACGATTCTCCGGCTCCACCCACAAGTTGTGGATGACGTGCCGAACTCATCGTCGTCATGCACAAGCTTCGATCAATTTGCGTCGATCACGATCAGCAGGATGCCGTGCAATCACGGCGTCGCAGAATTGAGTGCATGTTGCTTGCCGGGCAGCGTATTGCGTTCACCATCATGTGTCCCGATGAGCGAGATTGTCTTGAACGTTACATTCGCCTGCAACGACATCTGGGCTGCGCGAGCGTCTCTACTTGATTTTGTTGAGAAGCTCATTCATCGTTTCGACGGAATATAAGAAACGTCTGCGTGTGACTTGAACTCAGGGGCTTCGGTTGAACTATTCCGATCCATCGTCGGCTGGCGACGGCAACTCGGGCTCCCGTGCGACGACGCTGTTGGCATGCCAACGACGCAGTCCGTCACTCCGAAGCACGCGACGCGCATCAGTCCAGATCGGGCGCACTGCGATTCGTTCCTTCGAACGAGAGCTCGACACGACGTGTTCGCCGGACAGCTGCAACCGTTCGATGTCTTTCGAAGGTTTCGCGGGCCAGGGTGCAAAGCGGCTTCGGGGCGCCGCAGACGAAGTTCCGGGGACGAGGTAGATTCATGCCGTTGGCACGGGAAGCCGTCGAGCTGCTGGTTCAGGCGGCGAGGGCTTGGTATTTCGAGGGCAATCAGCATGGATTGCGCGATCGCGAATGGATGGCGCTGCGCTTTCTCGGCCGCGCCAACAGGTTTTCGCGCACGCCATCCGCGCTGGCCGGCTTCATCGGCGCCACCAGAGCAACTGCATCGCAGATCGTGAAGACGCTGGAGAGCAAATCCTTTCTGGTGCGCAAGCCGTCGCAAGAGGACAAGCGTTCTGTCGTCCTGCACGTCACCGCCCAGGGCGAGAAATGCCTGAACCAGCACGACCCGATCAATCACGTGGTGAATGCGGTCACCTCGCTTGGCAACGACGAATGCGTCAGGCTGCGCGACTCGCTCCGCGAAGTTCTCAATCACCTCGACGCGGCCCATCAACGGCTCGATGCCAGCGTCTGCCGGGACTGCATGTTTCTCGCCGAACGCGGCCCGGGCACCTCCAAAGGTCGCGCGAGCGCCGAATTCATGTGCCGGCTGTATCGCGCTCCGGTCTCGCTCGATGAGACCGAACTGCTGTGCACCAGTTTCGAGCGCACCCGCGACCGCCCCAAGATCGAGGAGCATCTCGACCGCGCGCGGATGGCAAGCCAAGGCTGAGGCGCACGCAATTTCCGCGCGAGTGGTTGCGGCACAGCCCGCAGATGGCTTCGTAGCCGCGCCTGCCTTCGAACGACGCACTCCGTCCTCTCATGTCCCGGACAAGCTGCAACGCGGAGCGTTGCTGCGCAGAGCCGGGACCCAGGGACGACCCGGTATGGCACGGAGAGATGGGCCCCGGCTCCGCAGCGCACCGTCCTGCTGGACGATGCTTCGCATCGCCCAGGGGGACGCTGCGTTGCGTCTGGGGCACGAGAGCGGAGTGCGGCCAGCACTCCCTCCACCGTCATTGCGAGGCGCCCATGCGCCGAAACCGAATTTCGGATAAACGACATATTTTTCGCGCGGCCGGATTGACGGGAGCCGCGACACAGCAAGGTCCCGTAGCCCGCATGGAGTGCAGCGCAATCCGGGACCGCACGGTAAGAGATGCCCTGGACTACGCCATCGGCCGCGCCTTCGCGCGACCCGTCGGCTCCATCCGGGCAAACGGGGGCGTCAGGCATCACGCGGGATGGGCGCACAAAAAAACACCCGGCGGTTTCCCGCCGGGTGTTCATCACGTGGTTCGAAAGATCTTACCAGTTGCGCTGGGCGCGGAGCAGCAGGGTGATGCTGTCCTGATCCTTCAGCTCGTACAGGGCGGCCGGCTTGGCCGTCGTGCCGGCACCGGCGTAACCGACCGTGCCCGAGTACTTCTGGTCGAGACGGGTCCAGTTCAGGTCGCCCGAGAACGTCAGGTTCTTGACCGGGGTCCAGCGGGTGATGATACCGACCTGGCCGACGGCGAAGTCAGGGTTACAACCCGTCACACCGGCGAGACCGCCGAACACGCCGCCTGCACCGCCAGCGCCGCAGAGAGCGGTCTTGGCGACCGAGCCGTACTGCGCCTGAGCGTAGGCGCCGTAGAGCGCGGTGTTCCAGTAGGGATCCCAGTTGTGGGTGTAAGCACCGCGGAAGCCCCAGGTCTTGACGGTTTCCTGCTGGCCGCCCGTGACGAACACGGTGTCCGGAGCATAGGCGAAGCCGACGCTCTGATAGGCAACGCCCGAGCTGCCGAACATCGAGTAGCTGCTGCCCGCCAGGTTCTGGAAGTTGTAGCGGGTCGCACCGTCGGTGTAGACGCCCGAAATGTTGATCACGTCACCCGCGCCGGTCGGGATGTTCTTGATCGACAGAGCGAGCTGAACCGCCCAACCCCACTTGTCGTCGGGGTGACCGGTGGCTTCATTCGCGCCGTAGTAGGCGACGTGGTTGTCATGCGCAGCGACCGACGCCTGGAACATGCCCCAGGCCTGGTCGACACGGACCATACCGACGAGGTTCGGCGAACGCGAACCGCCGATGGCGTTGGTGCCGTAGGTGCCGCCGACCATGCTGCCTGCGGTCGCACCGGTCAGGTTGACGTTGCCGGCCTGGTAGTAAGCCGTCGCGTCTTCCGCCGAGAACGACGCCGTCACGCCCTGACCGAAGTCAGCGGTGTAGGTGAACTGGTTGACACCAGTGACCGTGCCGGAACCGCCGACGAGGCTGTCGATGTTGTTGCCGGGATAGTTGGTCCAGGGCGCGTCGAACTGCGACACGGCCTTACCCATGGTGAAGCCAGCGAACTGGATGAAGGCGTAGTACACGCCGAGCGAACCGCCCGAGGTGTTGCCGTCGGTGCCGTTGATCGACGAACCAACGAGCGCCGGCGTGGCGCCGGAGGTGTTGAGGCCGAGGTTGCCGGTATAGACCGTGCCGCCCGTCGCGGAGCCGGAGCCCTGATAGCCACCGGTGGTCCAGGTGAACACGCCGTCGAAGAAGGTACGGACGACGCCGTATTCAGTCGCGGTGCGCGTGTCGATGTTGAGATCCTGACGAGCGCGCATCTGGTAGTAGTTGCTGAGGCGGTTGTGCGCACCGGCCGGAGAGCCGTTCGAGATGCCGTAGTTGCTGTTGGTGTTGAACGCGACTTCAGCGCGCAGATAACCACCCAGCTTGATGCAGGTGTCGGTGCCCGGGATGTAGTAGAAGCCCGCGCCGTACAGCGAGCAGATCTTCACGTATTCGACGGCCTTCGCCTTCACGGGGAGATCGGCTGCGAACGCCCCGGAGACGGCCATCAGGCCGGCAGCCGAGCCGAGAAAGAGCGTCTTCGTCAACTTCATTAGTAAACCTCCAGGTCGGTTCAGGGGGCTCGGCTCCTCGGAGGAGGCCGCTTGACCCACTTAATTTCCGTTCAATTCAGGTCCGCACTGAAGGTCCGGACTGAAACGACAGTGAGGTGCCCCCCCTCCGTCGTAGCTTCACGTATAGTTTATAAAAACAACGGCCTCAATTTATTGATTTAGTGAATCGTAACTTCCGTCAGAGATGTTGCCCGATGGCAACAGGGGCGGTCGGCACGCCAACTAACTCTTTAATCCAAAACGAAAAAGCCCTCAGGGGGCATCCCGAGGGCTTTCTTGGAGGTCTCACATCGCTGTCCATCGACAGGGTCAAGAGCAGCAAAGATTGAGTGTGAGGAGACGTAATTTAATTAATTGCTTTTTGCAAGTACTAAACCGTCCAACCGTTTCCACCGCGCGGTGTCCGCCACCATTGTCTATGCGCGATATGCGAGACGATTCCCCAATATCCCATTAAAAGAGTGAATTGAGGGAAACGGGGGGCAGCCACATGATCGAGAAAAAACTCGACAGGGCGATTACGGACTTCATCTGGAACGTCGTCGAAATTCACTCCCAGCTGGAGGACATCCATACCTGCTGGGCCGGACTGCTGGGCATTACCGAGCCGCAGTGGCTGATCTTGATGGCGATCACCGAACTGGACGACGGGCGCGGCGTCGCCGGCATCGACATCGCGAACAAGTTGCGGGTCCACCCGGCCTTTGTGACCAACCAGACCAAGAGCCTCGAAAAGAGCGGCTTCCTGTCGCGGCGGCCGGCACCGGACGATGCCCGCTTCGTTCTGATGTCGCTGACGGAGAAGGCCACGACGGAAATCGAAAAACTGTCCAAGAGAAAGCTCGCCTTGAATTCGACCATCTTCAACGAGCTCGACGAGAAGACCCTGGCTGAACTGAATGCCGCGCTCGCAACGATCGGCAGGAACGCCCGGCTGGCGGCACGATTGCTGGCTATCGACGTGTCGTGACGCGCGCCTCGGCTTCGAGGCGACCGAAGCATGTCGGCAAACACCGCTCTCGAATACGATACCCCCAAGCGCTAGAGATAGGTCACGGGGTCAAGCTGACGGGCCGTTCCGAGCTTGCTGCCGAGCCATTCGAAGACGAAGTCGTCGACAGCGATGAAATTCTCGACCTCGCCGAGCGGGTGCCGGACATTGTTGGGCACGACGACCGAGCAATCTGCTCCGGTCTGCCGATAGCCGGCTTGCAGATCCAGGGCGTCCTGCTCCCATATCATGGAGCGGCTCCCGACGACCATGAGCAGCGGGCACGGAAGTCGACGCGACGGCGGCAGCGAACCCGTCGAGGCTCCGTCAGGGACGGCCTGCCCGAAGCCGGTCATCCAGCGAAGCGATGCTCTGCGCATCACCGGCGTCAGAAGGCCGCCGTCGCACACGGCGGCCGCTATTCTGCGATCCGAGAGGGCAAGGCGGGACGCATGAGAAGCGCCCTCCCCTTCGCCATAAATTGCGATCCGCCGCGCATCGACATCGGGGCGAGCCTCCAGATAGTCCAACCAGCACTGAAGCCTGTGCTCCGGCTTGAAGGAGCGATGCACCGTCGAATTGCCGGCATCAACGAACAGGAGCGACATGGTCCCGCAGAGTGAGGCCGGCAACAGCCTGCTCATCATCGAGCCCAGGGTGATGTCCTCGTCACTGAGACAGATGACCGTCGGCGCGGAAGCTCCACGATGGAGCGCCGGCAGAAAGAAGCCGGCCAGCGCCCCTTGGTCGAAGCAATCGATCTTGACGCGCTCGATCGCCAGACCGGCCTCCGCCTCGAAACCTCTCAGGCTGATGCCGACCTCGTCTGCGAGGCCGGCACTTTCGACATCTCCCGGACAAGACAAGCGTCTGACGACTTCGAGGGCCGTCAGCGAACAGAGCCACGCTTCCCGCGAAACCCAGGCGGAACGGTTTTGGTGCGCGGATTCGGCCAAGGTCCGGTAGTCGTCCGCGACCTTCAACCAGTCCGAAATCCACAGATGCCGGTGCGTCTCACGCCCAAGCTCCGCGACGGACAGGCTCTGGAAAAATTGGGACGCGCGATCCCGCAGGCGCGCCAGGCTTTGCCCGGCGCCGTCGCACGAGCCGTGCGGCCAATGATCACCTTCCATGTCAGCCCCCGAGCGGCGCCGTCAACGCTTGCCCGGACTTGCGCCCAGACCTGCCGGCTTCGCGTTCTGCGCAGCACCCAGCACATCTGCTCGACGCGATCGCTGCCGCCCCTGATCGCGTCCATCGCGCTTGCACCTGTCGATGCTGCCCGCCGCGTCGACGTCTTTCGCCACCATTCCCAACCAACCCGCTTGGGCACAAGGTCGAGGCCGCCCCAACTCAATCGTCACGTCCCAGCTCCATCGCTGAACACAGTTGTTTGCCGCGCACTCCGCCAGTCTTGCGACAGACTTGCGATGCGGGCCTTGTCGTTTCTTGTTGCGATCGGCGAACCGAAATGACGTCACTTCGCCGACGTAAAATACATGCCTGCGTAGGCCGGCATTGTGAAAGCACGATATGGTGAGGGATGCGGCGGATTGCCGCTTTCATCAATGCCGAAAGGCAATGTGACAAGAAGAAAACAGCGGGAAGCCAACGTGACGATCATCGGCACGCGACATGTGACGACGTAGGATCGCACCTCACGCTGAGCCGGACGAGCGAGACATCCTCCGGCCTACTTGGATTCGGTAAAGTCGTATGGCGTTGAGTGAGCCGATTGACACCCGCAGGTGGCGGGACAGCGAGGACCCGTCGGCGTCAAATTGGGGCTCGTCGCGGATGAGCGCCGCGCAAGCCTGATCCTTGCCGGCGGGCGGAAAGATTGCCGGATAATGCTCTTCGCGACACCCCTGCCGCCGGGATCCTGGCGCGCCTTGTATGCATTATCCCAGTTGCCATCTCCGCGCAGTTCGCTTTACATGCCGCCAACTCGCCCGCGGATGACGGCCGGGGCTCAAAAATCACACACATTGTCAAAGGGACGGAATATGGCGCGCAACATATTGATTCTCGGGGCTTCTTACGGCTCGCTGCTGGGCACGAAGCTGCTGATGGCGGGGCACAATGTGACCCTGGTCTGCCGCGCCAAGACCGCGGAGCTGATCAATCGCGAAGGTACCGAGGTGCGCATCAAGCTGCGTGACGAGGCGGTGCACCGGGCGATCTTCTCGCGCGACCTGCCCGGCAAGCTCGACGCCGTGACCCCGGCCAACGTCGACCTCTCCCGCTACGACATGGTCGGCCTTGCGATGCAGGAGCCGCAATACACCAACCACACCGTGCGCGTTCTCATGGTCAAGATCGCCGCGGCGAAGCTGCCGTGCCTGTCGATCATGAACATGCCGCCGCTGCCCTATCTGAAGCGGATCCCGGCGCTCGCCGACATGGATCTGGAAGAGGCCTACACCAATGCGCAGGTGTGGGAGCGGTTCGAGCCGGGCCTCGTGACGCTCTGCTCGCCCGACCCGCAGGCCTTCCGTCCGCCGGAAGAGGCCGCGAACGTGCTTCACGTCGGCCTGCCCACCAACTTCAAGGCGTCGGTGTTCGCCGACGACAAGCACAACAAGGTGCTGCGCGAGCTCGAGGCCGACATCGATGCGGTGACGCTCGACGGCCACGATGTGCCGGTGAAGCTGAAAGTGTTCGACTCCCTGTTCGTGCCGCTGGCGAAATGGTCGATGCTGCTCACCGGCAATTACCGCTGCATCACGCCGCACGATCCGCAGTCGATCCGCGACGCCGTGCACGGCGACCTCAAGCGCTCGCAGACGATCTACGACCACGTCGATGCCATCGCCCGCAAGCTCGGCGCCGATCCGCAGGACCAGGTGCCGTTCGCAAAATACGCCAAGGCCGCCGAGAGCCTGCTCAAGCCGTCATCGGCGGCGCGCGCGGTCGCGAGCGGCGCCCCCTTCATCGAGCGCGTCGACCTCTTGGTGAAGCTGATATCGCATCAGCTGGGCGTGCCCAATGCCGAGATCGACCGCACCGTCGAGACCGTCGATCTGAAATTGAACGAGAAGATCGTGCAGGGCGGATCCGGCGCGCAATAAGCGCGCTGCTTGCGGTGACGTCGGCGCTCACGCGCTCAGGAATGATTGAAGCCAGATCAGGCCGGTCACCGCGACAAGCGTGACCGCGCCGGTGCGCGTGATGAGGTCGGGATGCCCGAGACGGCGCGCGCCGCGGCCGAGCGTTGCGCCCAGAGTGATCCACGCGGCGCCAGCGGTGACAATCTGAAGCGCAATCGCGCCCAAGCAGGGCAACAGTTCAAGCGGCCCAGCTCCAAGTGGCAGGAGCAGGAAGGCGAAGACGAGCGCTTTCGGGTTCAACAGGGTTGTGAGCAGCACCTGGCCGAACGTCACCGGTGCACCGTCGCGCAGCTCGCGCGTGTTGACTCGCCAGAGCATGACGGCAAGGCACAGGATGTAGATGGTCACCGCGACGCGGAGCAGGACGGCCGCGAGCGGGATATCCATGACGATGGGCCCGAGCGCCAGCCGCAGCAGCGCGATCGCCAGCAGATAGCCGGCGAGCTCCGCCACAAGCAGATGAAGCGAGCGCACGATGCCGATCCCCGCGCCCGACGTCGCGAGCAAGGTGTTGGTCGGCCCGGGCACGGCCAGCAGGAAATAGGTCGCCGTGAAGAAGGTCAGGAAGCTCATGCGCCTGAGCTAGCAGGCCCCGGGCCAGGCCGGTTTGATCTTCATCATCGAATCCGGTCCTCAAAGCCCGGATTCGACCCGAATCCGCCCATTCCGTGGCCGCCGATTTGCGAAAAATTTGCATCCATGCGAGGTCTGTCCTTACGTAACAGAGGCCGCCGGGATGCCTCGGCAGAGACTCCAGATGCCGGCTGCGGGCAGCGGGTTCCAAGCCTGCCCGCGATAGCCGGATTGACGGGCGAAAGAACAAGTCATCGAAGATGGATCAGTCGACGTTGCAGGTCGCTCGCGCGGTGGAGGCCGGCGCGACAACCATGAAGAGTGTCATCGACGCGACCGGATTGTCCCGTCTCAAGGTCGAGCGCGCCTTGAACACTCTGGAGAAGCAGAAGCTGCTGGTCCGCGACGGCCAGGGTTTCAAGGCAGCCGGCCAGCCGAAGACGGCGCCGTTCGCCCGGCAATGCGGATCCTGCAACGCCTGCTGCGACATTCTCGAGGTGGCCGCCGTCGACAAGCCGGTGAACCAGCTCTGCAAGCACTGGCAGACGGGCACCGGCTGCACCATCTACGACCGCCGCCCGCAGATGTGCCGCTCCTTCGTCTGCGCCTGGCTGCAAGGGCATCTCGACGACGACTGGTTCCCGGCGAAGTCGGGCATCATCGTCCATTTCAGCCAGGATGCCGTGAACGTCACGGTCGACGACCATTGCCCCGATCGCTGGCGCGAAGAGCCTTATTTCAGCAAGCTCGCCGAATGGTCGCTGAATGGGATCAAGCGGATCGGAAACCGCGGCTATGCCACTCTCGTCGTCTCCGGCGCCGACCGTTTCCTGCTGCTCGGACGCACCGTCGTTCCCGAGCCGACGCTGTTTGGCACGGCGTTCGTGCCGCTGACGGCCGACACGTTCCAATTCTGGCGGGCGACATCGCCGGAGCATTTGCAGCGATTGCATGCGCGCATCGCCGAGATGGAGCGGATCAGGCAGGAATTCGGCTCCTGCGCGATCCCCGCAAACGAGGACGACGATCCGCAAGCCCCCTATCGGCCCGCACTTTTACGGCTATCGAATCACGCCTGAACGCCGCCGTGGGCAACGCGGCCTGATCAGCGCCGTGCCGCTCGACGCGCCGCGACGGTATTGATAAGCCCCTGTCCGCGAATGACGGGGACTTGAGTCGGGCATGACGGTTGCAATCGAGATGGGGCAGACCACGGCAGGCGCCGCGGCCGCCATGGACCTCGAGGAACTCTTGGCGACCCGTCTCCTGGTGCAGGGCAATTCGGGCTCCGGCAAGTCGCATCTGCTGCGGCGGCTCTTGGAACAGAGCGCGCCGTGGGTGCAGCAGGCCATCATCGACCCCGAAGGTGATTTCGTCACGCTGGCCGAGCGTTTTGGCCATCTCGTGATCGAGGCCGAGGATCACACCGAGCGCGGCCTTCAGGTCGCCGGCGAGCGCGCGCGGCTGCACCGCGTCTCCACCGTGCTCAATCTCGAAGGGCTCGACGCCGAGAACCAGATGCGCCGCGCCGCGGCGTTTCTCGGCGGGATGTTCGAGGTCGACCGCAACCATTGGTATCCAATGTTGGTGGTCGTCGACGAGGCGCAGCTGTTTGCGCCAGCGGTGGCCGGTGAAGTCTCGGACGAGGCGCGAAAACTCTCGCTCGGCGCCATGACCAATCTGATGTGCCGCGGCCGCAAGCGTGGGCTGGCCGGTATCATCGCGACCCAGCGGCTGGCGAAGCTCGCCAAGAACGTCGCGGCGGAAGCCTCGAATTTCCTGATGGGGCGCACTTTCCTCGACATCGACATGGCGCGCGCCGCCGATCTGCTCGGCATGGAGCGGCGGCAGGCCGAGTCCTTCCGCGATCTCGAGCGTGGGCAGTTCATGGCGCTGGGACCTGCGCTGTCTCGCCGTCCATTGCGCCTGAACATCGGCCCGACCGATACAAGCCCGCGCAATTCCACGCCGCGGCTGATGCCGCTACCGGAGGCGGCCACGGAAGATATGCGCGCCATGATCCTGGCCGCGCCGCCGCCCGATGCCAGCCGGCCGCAACGACGGCCGGCGCCGGATCTGCTCGAGCAGCTCCGCGCCGCGAAGGCCGCCGCGCCGGTGATCCAGCCGGAAGTGGACGAGGTGCCGGTCAGCGCCGAGGAGCTCGCCGAGCGGCGCGAACGCGTCGATCGCACGCTGCGTGCCGTGCTCGCCGCGCCCGACGCCGGCTTCCGCGCCGTCGGCGTGCTCTATCAGGAGTTCGTGGTCCGCTGCCGGATCGAGGGACTGGGCTCGGCCGTCCCTGACCTTACCGAATTCCGCCGCATGCTGACGCGCGCACGCGCGGGGCTCGGCGCCGAGCATGCCGAAGACGACGCCTGGCAGGACGTATCGCTGCGCGCATCCATTTTGCCGGACGACATGCAGGGCGTATTCATGATGATCGCGCGCGCGGCGAAGGAAGGCTGGCCATGCCCCGGCGACGCCGCGATCGCGCGGGCCTATGGCTCGCATTCGCTGCGGCGGGCGCAGCGGCTGCTCGGCTACATGGAGGAGCAGGGCCTGATCGTCGTCCAGCTCGACGGCGGCGGACGCAGGATCGTGACGCTGGTGGAGCTGGCCTGGGCCACGGCCCCCGGCGATCCCAATGGCGATGATCTGCCGGCGGAGCAGGTCGCGAGCGCGGCTTCGGCTTGAAGCGGGATGGAGGTCGTCATGCCCGGGCTTGTCCCGGGCATCCACGTTCTTCGTGCCTGGAGGCAAGACGTGGATGGCCGGGTCAAGCCCGGCCATGACGTGGAGAGGTCAGCGCATTGCGTCAGGCAGCCTCGGAGCCGCCGAGATAGGCGTCGCGGATTCGAGGGTCGTCCTTCAGCGCCCGCGCCGGGCCGGACAGCACGATCTTGCCGGTCTGGAGCACATAGGCTTCGTGTGCGATCTCCAGCGCGAGGCTGGCGTTCTGCTCGACCATGAACACCGAGACGCCCTCCTGATTGATGGTCCGGATCAGCTCCAGCACGCGGTCGACATAGAGCGGCGACAGGCCCATGGTCGGCTCGTCCATCACGATCATCCTGGGACGGCTCATCAGCGCGCGCGCCATCGCCACCATCTGCTGCTCGCCGCCGGACAAGGAGCCGGCGCGCTGCGACAGCCGCTGGCCGAGCTTCGGGAACAGCGTCAGCATCTTGTCGAGATCCTGCGCGATCGCGTCGCGATCGTTGCGGACGAAGGCGCCCATCAGGATGTTCTCACGCACGCTCATGTCCGCGAACAGCCGCCGCGCCTCCGGCACCGAGGCGATGCCGCGGCGGACGATCTGCGGCGTCGAGAGGCCAAGCAGCGAGGCGCCGTCGAACGTGACATCGCCCGAGCGCGGCTTCACAAGGCCCAAGATGATCTTCATCGTCGTCGACTTGCCGCTGGCATTGCCGCCGAGCAGGCAGACGATGTGGCCGCGCGCGACTGTGATCGACAGGTCGAAATGCACCTGGGCCTGGCCGTAGAAGGTGTTGACGTTGGACAGCGCCAGCAGCGGTTCGGGTGTGCTCGCCGTCATGCCGCGCTCTCCTGCTCCGACGCTCCCGACAGGCCGTGCCCGAGATAGGCCTCGATCACCTTGGGATCGCCACGCACGGCTTCGCCCGGCCCTTCCGCGATCTTCTTGCCCTCGTCCATGACGATGACGCGGTCGGAGAGACGCATCACCATCTCCAGCTTGTGCTCGATCAGGAGGATGGTCAGCCCTTCCGCCTTGAGCTCGGCGACGAGGCCCTGCATCTCCGTTGTTTCCGTCGGGTTCATGCCGGCGGTCGGCTCGTCGAGCAGCAACAGGCGCGGCTTGAGCGCGAGCGCGCGCGCGATCTCGACGCGGCGGCGGTTGGCGTAGGACAGGCTATAGGCGGGCTGGTCGATCCGCGGCAGCAGCCGCTCGCCGAAGCGGGCGAGGATGGCCTTCACCTCCTCGCGCAGCCGCTCTTCTTCGGCCCTGACGCTCGCGGGCCGCAGCAGCGCCAACCCCAATTCCAGCAGCGGACCGATCACCGGCACCGCCGGCTTCACCGCGCGCAGCCGCGTGTGCGCGCCGATCAACACGTTGTCCATGACGCTGAGATTGCCGAAGACGCGGCCGAGCTGGAAGGTGCGCGCGATGCCTTCGGCCGCGAGTCGTTCCGGCGACAGCCCTGTGATGTCCTGACCCTCGAAGCGGACCGTGCCGGCGTCGGGCCGATCGAGCCCGGTGACGAGATTGAACAGCGTCGTCTTGCCGGCGCCGTTGGGGCCGATGATGCTGATCAGCTCGCCCTTGGCGAGATCGAGATCGATGGCGTCGACCGCGGTGAGGCCGCCGAAGCGCCGCGTCAAGCCGCGCAGGGACAGCATGTTCGTGTGCTGCTCCGCCATCACATCGTCCCCAACAGGCCTTGCGGCCTGAACCGCACGAGGAGCAGCAGCACGATGCCGTAGATCAGGATGCGATACTCCGCTGCGATCCGGAAGACTTCGGGCAGGCCGACCAGCGCGACCGAGCCGAGAATCGCGCCGACGACATTGCCGAGACCGCCCAGAATGACCACGGTCAGCGCCAGGATCGATTGCTGCGTGTTGAAGGTCTCGTGGTTGATGTAGGAATAGAGGTGCGCCGCGATGCCGCCGCTGACGCCGGCGGCGAACCCGCCGAAGATGAATGCCAGCGATTTGTAGCGGTTCAGGCTGAGGCCATAGGCACGCGCGGCGATGTCGTCATCGCGGATGGCGCGAAAGCTGCGGCCGAGATGCGAGGTCAGCAGTCGCCCCTGCAGCAGCGCCAGCACGACCATCACCGCGAAGCTGAACCAGTAGATCGACGTCGGGCTGATCAGATCGTAGCCGAACAGCGACAGCGGCGGGATGCCGGAGATGCCGATCGGGCCGCGTGTGACGCTTTCCCAATTCAGGATCACCAGCGACACGATCTCGCCGATGGCGAGCGTCGCGATCGACACGTAATGCCCGCGCAGCCGGAACGACGGCGAGATCAGCGCCGTGCCGAGCGCGGCGCACATCAGGCCGCCGCCGATGATCGAGAGGCCCACCGGCACGGAGAAGGTCAGCGACAACAGCGCGGAGGTGTAGGCGCCGATCGCGAGCAGCGCGGCATGGCCAAGCGAGACCTGGCCGATCGTGCCCGCAACCAGCGTCAGGCTGAGCGCGAGCATGCCGAGCAGCCAGGCGTTGATCAGGGTCTGCAGCACGTAGAACGACACCGAGAAGAGCGGCAGGACCGCGAAGATCGCGGCCGCAACAGCCAAGGCCCAGCGCGGAATGCGCACCGGGCGGCTCGGCGCGATGAAGGTGCCGGTGAGCGGCTCGGGCGGCGCCTGCCGCGCGCTCGCGAACAGGCCGTTCGGCCGCAATACGAGCACGACAACCAGCAGCAGGAACGCGAACAGATTGCGGTAGCTGGTGCCGAACACCGCAACGCCGTAGCTTTCGACGAGGCCCAGCAGCAGGCTGCCGATCACCGCGCCGGGCACATTTCCGGCGCCGCCGACCACTTCGGCGACGACGCCCTTGAGCGTCGCCTGCAGGCTCATCGCGGTGTCGATCTGGTTGTAGTACATGCCGACCAGCATGCCGGAGACACCGCCGAGCGCGGCGGCAATGCCGAACACCGCCTGATTGACACGGTTGACGTCGACGCCCATCTGCATGGCGGCATCGCGATCCTGCGCGGTGGCGCGCACGGCCCAGCCGAGCTTGGAGTAGCGCAGGAACACGAACAACAGAATCGCGCTGGTGAGGCCGACGCCGGCGATCAAGAGATCGAGCGGGCCGATGGTGCCGCCGCCGACCTGAAAGCGGACATCCGGCAACTGGCTCGGCAGCGCGCGCGGATTGGGCGAGAAGGTCAGCATCACCAGCTGATCGAGCACGAAGCTGATGCCGATCGTGGCGAGCAGCGGCGCGATGCGCACCGAGTTCTGCAGCGGCCGCAGGCCGAACCGTTCGATGATCAACCCGACGATCGCGGCAGCGACCGCGACCACGATGATGGTGAGCGGCAGCGGCGTATGCAGCTGCACCACCGCGACCCAGCCGATATAGGCGCCGACCAGATAGATCGAGCCCTGCGCGAAGTTGATCAGCCGGCTGACGCCGAAGATCAGCGCAAGCCCGACCGCAACGAGGGCATAGACATTGCCGACGATCAGCCCGTTGATCGTGTAGTCGAGCCAGGAAGACACGCGATGGCCCCAAGGAGAGAGAGAAGCGGCAGAAGCGAATGCCCCGGCCATCAGGTCAGGTCGGCTTGCCGTCCCAGAGCGCGAACTGCCCCTTGCGCACGACGAGTTCGGCGTTCATGGCGCCCTTGACGCGGCGGCTCTCGACGTCGAACGTCGCGGAACCGAAGATGACGCTGGAGACGTCCTTCACTTTCGTGAAGGCATCGCGGACCGCACGGCGGTCGGTGCCGCCGATCTTGACCACGGCGGCCGCCATGTTCATCGCATCATAGGAATAAGCGTTGAAGGCGTCCGGCTCCTGCCCGCCGTACTTCGCCTTGAAGCCCGAGATGAATTTCTTCACCTCGGGCCTGGGATCCTCGGGGAAATAGCGCGTGCCGAGATGGACATCCTCGACCGCCTCGCCGCCGAGCTCCAGAAACTTCGGCGAGTAGACCGAGCTCGCGGCGCAGATCACCTGCTTCAGGCCGACCTGCCGCGCCTGACGGGCGATCAGCGCACCGTCGGAATAATAGGAGATCAGGATCAACCCGTCCGGGCTGGCGTCGCGCACGCGCACCAGGGTGGAGCGGAAGTCGCGCTCCTCCGCGATGTAGCCCTCGGTCACCGCGACCTCGGCGCCGTATTCCTTCGCCGCCTTGACGAAATAGTCGCGGCTGGTGCGGCCCCAATCGGTGTTGAGGTGCAGCACCGCGAGCTTCTTGAGGCCGAGGCGCTTCACCGCATAAGCCGCCAGCAGCGGCTGCTCGTCGGCCTGGCTGACCGAGGTGCTCCACATGAAGTCGCCGCCCTTGGTGAAATCGGGGTGCGAGTTGGTGAAGCCGAATTGCACGAGGCCGCCGCGCTGGTAGATCGGCGAGGCCGCCATCGAGGCGGGACTGGAGAAGTCGCCGAGCTCCATGACGATCCGGGGATCGGAGACGAACTTCTGGGCGATCGCCACCGACTGGCGCGGATCGCTCTGGCTGTCCTCGAACTGATAAGCGAGCTTGCGCCCGTTGATGCCGCCGGCCGCCATGATCTCGTCGAGCGCGAGATCAAAACCCTGCTTCCACTGCGTGCCATATTGCGCGTTCGGTCCCGTCAGGGGGCCGCTGACGCCGAGCAGGATCGGTTCGGACGATTGCGCGAAGGCGCCGCGCGAGACGGCCGCTCCCGCCATCATGGCGGCGAGAGACCCCTTCACCAGGCTACGACGATCGATGTTGCTCATGCACGGCTCCATCCACTCAATGTTGAAACAAGCAGCAATTCTTGTGCCGCCGAGATTGGCTATTTCGAGGGCTCGCCGAGCGACAGCATCAGCCGGTTCGCCCAGTTGAAGAACGAGGCGCCGTTGATGACGTCGACGATCTCGGCATCGTCGAGACCGGCGCGGCGCAGCTCTGAGATATTGTCGGGCCCGAACGCGATCGGCGTGGCAGCCAGCGCCACCGAGGCCTTGACCACGGCATTCCAGCGCTCGCCGAGGTCGGCCTTGATGCCCTCGTCGAGCAGGCGCTGCACGTCGTCGCGGCGCTTGGAATAGGTGCTGGCGAAGCGCGCATGCACGGAGGCGCAATAGATGCAGCCGTTGTAGCGCGAGGTCGCGGCCGCCGCGAGCTCGCGCTCGGCGCGCGGCAAGCCGTCGGCGACGTTGTAGAAGATGTCCTTGTCGGTCTTGGTGCGGGCTTCCAGCACTTCGGGATCGCGCACCAGCAGGCGGAAATATTCCGACTTGGCGCGCGAGCGATCGACGAGGCCCGAGTAATGCCGCTCGGTCAGCTCGGCCTCGGGCAGCGGATCGATCCACGAGACCCAACCGAGCTCGTCCTGGGTGAAGACGACGGGCGGGTTGACGGCGGCGCTCATGATGCGGTCTCCTCTTATGCGTTCGCCGCGGCGAGCGTGCGCAAGCCGCTGACGACCCGCACCTGGAACGACAGGAACGCGACGAGTTGGGAGAAGGTGACGATGCCGGTGGTCGACCAGCCGGCGTCAAGCAGCGCCTTCATGTCGGCGGCTGCGGCATCGCGGGGCCGGAACACCAGGAGGTGTGCATGCTCGAGCGCTGCTGCGAGCTTCGCACCAAGCGCCGGCTTGCTCGCGGCGCTCACGCGATAGATCAGGCCGGCCGTGTTCTCGATCGACAGTGGGCCGGCGGGATACGAGCCATAGGGACCCGAGGTCCTGCCCCGCGCAATCTCGGCGTCGATCGCCTCCAGCAGGCGCGCACCGTCCGCGTTTGCGGCAAGCTTGTCGCGATAGAAGGTGGCAACGGGCGACTCGCCATGGAGCCCGGTCACGAAGGCGGCGACGGCCGCGCGCTCGGCCAGCGAGACATCGCCCGCGTCGATCGGCTCGAACAGCGAGAGATAGCTCTTCTGCGCGTTCTCGCGCGCCTGCAGGCGGCGGGCGCGGATGGCGTCCAGCGCCGAGCCCGGCTGGATCCCGGCGAGTGTGTCGATGATATCCTGCGTAGTCATCATTCGGCCTCGTGCAACGCGATGCTCTTCATGTCCAATCAGCCCGCCAGCGCCACGTCGGGCGCCGTCCGGGTCCAGCCCAGCGCGGGTGCGACCTTCTCCGCGACGAGATCGATCGAGCGCAGGACGTGGGGATGCGGGGCATCGACCGAATGCACCTGGAACACGAGATCGGTCACCCGCTCCAGTGTGGCATCGGCGCGCAGCGAGGCGATGACCTCGTCGGCGCCGCCGACATGGGTGTCGAACGCCGTGATCATCTCCTCCAGCGTCTCGCCCGGCTTGGCGTGGCCGCCCTTGAGAAACTGCGGCAGCGCACGCCGCAAGCCAATGTCTGCAAGCCGCAACGCCTCGCGATGATCGTCGGCGACGAACACGCTGCGCGAGGCCATGATGCGGGGCTCGGCCCCCTTGGGCAGCGCTTCCAGATAGGCATCGATCACCGGATTCTGGATCTCGGCCAGCGTCGCCTTCGGCGCCTCCTTGGTCCGCGGCTGGGTGCGCGACAGCAACAGGCCGTCACCGGCCTTGCCGGCTCGGGCACCGCCCGCGACCGAGAACGTGGCCTGCCAGATCCGCTTGTCCAGCTGCGGCCGTTGCGGATAGATCGTGTCGCCACCCTCGAGCGGCTTGCCGACCAGGGCGGAGCGGACGACCTCCAGATTGCGGGCAAAGATCTCGTTGCGCTGGGCGCTGTCGAGGCCGAAGGCGGCAAAGGCCGACGGATTGCCGCCGGTGCCGACGCCGAGCTCGAAGCGGCCGTCGCAGATCAGATCGAGCACGGCTGCGTCCTCCGCCACCCGCACCGCATTCTCCAGCGGCAGCGTCACGATGCCGGTACCGAGGCGGATGCGCGAGGTCTGGGCGGCGACGTAGCCGAGAAAGGTGAAGGGCGACGGCAGGCCGCCTTCGCGCTCGTGGAAATGATGCTGCGCGATCCACGCAGAATCGAGGCCCGCCTTTTCGGCGCGCACGATCTGCTCGGCCGCGAAGCGATAGCGCTCGGCGGGCGGGGCCTCGTCCAAAAGCCGCGTGAAAAATCCCAGGCGTTTCAGATTTGCAAAGCGTTTCATGCGACCCCTGTCGGACTGGGATGACCAGGCTGCCGATGATGTCGGTTACTGCTGCTCCAGACAAGCGGGCATTGCGCAGGGCTCATACGCAAAGGCTCGTACGCAACGCTGCCCGCCGGGATCGCCCCTGCGCTGGAGCTGGGCAGATTGCCTACCAGCTCGGCAGCACCGCGCCCTTGAACTTGGTCAGGACGAACTCCTTGACCTCCGGCGTGTGGTAGCTGTCGACGAGGATCTTGACCCAGGGCTTGTCCTTGTCGGCGGTGCGCACGGCGATCAAGTTGACATAGGGGCCCTTCGGGTCCTCGCGCAGGATCGGATCCTTGACCGGATCGAGGCCCGCCTGGGTTGCATAATTGGTGTTGATCGCGGCGGCGTCGACATCGTCGAGCGCGCGCGGCGCCTGCGCCGCGTCGACCTCGATGAACTTCAGCTTCTTCGGGTTCTCGGTGATGTCGAGCACCGTCGGCTTGAAACCGGTGCCGTCCTTCAGCTTGATCAGGCCCTTGTCGCGCAGCAACAGCAGCACGCGGCCGCCATTGGTCGGATCGTTGGGGATCGAGACCTTGCCGCCCTCGGGGATGTCGGCGATGGCCTTGTGCTTCTTCGAATAGACGCCGATCGGGAAATTCACGGTCAGGCCGACGGCCTCGATCTTGTAGCCGCGGTCGGCTTTCTGGTTGTCCAGATATGGCTGGTTCTGGAACGAATTGGCCTGGATCTCGCCGGCATCGAGCGCGGCGTTCGGCACGACATAGTCGGAGAATTCGAGCAGCTGGATGTCGAGGCCCTGCTTGGCGGCGATCGGCTTCACTGCCTCCAGGATCTGCGCATGCGGGCCCGGCGTCACGCCGATCTTGATGGTCTCGGCGGTGGCTGCTGCCGACCAGGCGGCGAGCGCGGTTGCGAGCATCAGGGGGAAGCGAAACGACATCTTGGTCTCCATGGCACGGCGAGAATGATTGGAACCGTATTCGCTTCTCCGCCGGATGAAATCAATGAAATGGAAAACCATATTTGCCGCCTGGCGCGGACAACGCTTCTCCGTTCGATCCGATGTGGGGAACGAACGCGCAAACAGCGCCGGAGTTTCGCCATGACCACCCACGCCGCTCCCGGGCGGTGGTCCGGGCCGTGGCCCGCAAGGGCGTTCCCCATCGTCATTTCGTCGCATGGCCCGGCAGTCACGCCGGCATTGCCGCCTCGTGCATGATGCAACATGATGGCCGCCGGCGACGATTTGTCTTCGCGGTGGAGGGTCATCTGATGAACGAGAACGAAATCCGGGGTCTGGTCGCGGAGGTGAAGCAAGGCACGCTGTCCCGACGCTCGTTCATCCAGAAGGTGGCCGCGGTCGGAATCGCAGCGCCCATCGCGAGCCAGATCCTGCTCTGGCACGACGTGGCGATGGCGGATGCCACCTTGCCTTACAAGCCGACCAAGGCCGGCGGCGGCGGCCCGCTCAAGCTGCTGTTCTGGCAGGCGCCGACCCTGCTCAATCCGCATTTCGCGCTCGGCACCAAGGACCAGATGGCCTCGCGCGTGTTCTTCGAGCCGCTCGCCGGCTGGGACAAGGAGGGCAACCTCATCCCGTGCCTCGCGGCCGAGGTCCCGACCAAGGCGAACGGCAGCCTTGCCGCCGACGGCATGAGCGTGGTCTGGAAGCTGAAGCAGGGCGTCAAATGGCATGACGGCCAGCCCTTCACCGCCGACGACGTCATCTTCACCTGGCAATACGCCGCCGATCTCGCCACTGCGGCCTACACCACGGGATCCTACAAGGACATCAAGGTCGAGAAGATCGACGACCACACCGTCAAGGTGATCTTCAGGGCGCCGACGCCGTTCTGGGCCGATCCCTTCGTCGGCTCGGTCGGCTTGATCCTGCCAAAGCATCATTTCGGCGACTATGCCGGCGCCAAGTCGCGCGAGGCACCGGCCAATCTGAAACCGGTCGGCACCGGCCCGTACAAATTCGTCGAGTTCAAGCCGGGCGATTTGATCCGCGCCGAACGCAATCCCGACTATCACATCAAGAACCAGCCGCATTTCGACACGCTCGAGATCAAGGGCGGCGGCGATGCGGTGTCCGCGGCGCGCACCGTGCTGCAGACCGGCGAATACGACTTTGCCTGGAACATGCAGGTGGAGGAGGAGGTGCTCAAGCGCATGGAGGCGGGCGGCAAGGGCAAGCTCGACATCACGCCGTCCGGCAATGTCGAGTTCATCATCCTCAACACGACGGACCCGTGGACCGAGATCGACGGCGAGCGCTCCAGCGTCAAGTCCAAGCACCCGACGCTGTCCGATCCCGCGGTGCGCCGGGCGATCAACCTCCTGATCGACCGCGACTCGATCCAGAAATTCATCTACGGCCGCGGCGGCATCGCCACCGCGAGCTTCGTCAACGCGCCCAAGCAGTTCAAATCGCCCAAGCTCAAATACGAGTTCGACGTCGACAAGGCGAACAAGATCCTCGACGAGGCCGGCTGGAAGAAGGGCGCGGACGGCATCCGCGAGAAGGACGGCAAGAAGCTCAAATACGTCTTCCAGACCTCGATCAACGCGCCGCGCCAGAAGACGCAGGCCATCATCAAGCAGGCCTGCCAGAAGGCCGGCATCGACATCGAGCTCAAGTCGGTCACCGCATCGGTGTTCTTCTCCTCCGACGTCGGCAATCCCGACACCTACTCCAAATTCTATGCCGACATGGAGATGTACAACACCACGCAGCCGCAGCCCGACCCGGAGCGCCTGCTGAACCAGTGCGTGTCCTGGGAGATCGCCACCAAGGACAACAAATGGCTGGGCCGCAACAACTCGCGCTATTCCGATCCCGAAGCCGACAAGGCCTACAAGGCCGCGCAGAACGAGCTCGACCCGGTCAAGCGCGCCGCGCTGCTGATGAAGGTCGACGAGATCTTCTGCGAAGCCCACGTGTTCCTGCCGCTGCTCTCACGCCCCATCGTCAACGCCGGCGCCAACAACCTCATGATCGACATCTCCGGCTGGGACACCATCACGTGGAATCTGGCGGCGTGGTATCGGGTTTGAGGGGCACCGCGGGAAGGCTCTCGTGTCCCGGACAAGCGGCAACGCGCATAGCGCGCTGCCGCGCAGAGCCGGGACCCAGGGGCGGCACGGTAGGGCGCAGCGACATGGGCCCCGGCTCTGCAGCGCACCGCAAGAGCGCTGCGCTGCGTCCGGGGCACGAGAGCGGAGTTATGACGCCCGCTCTCTCCACCGTCATTACAATGCGCCAGTGCGCATCCCAGCGGCAGTGCCGTAGAGTGGGCAAAGGCGCATAGCGCCGTGCCCACGATCTCTCTCCATAAGCAACAAGGCGTGGGCACGCTTCCGCTTTGCCCACCCTGCGAGATCGAGTTTGTGGCACGCAGCTCAGCTCGCAGACACGCCTTCGCATTCTCGCGGCGCGTTTCGCCCGAGCTTTGCTTCATCTCGTGCCCTCATTAGCCAAGAGGGCGCAGGGAAGGCCGGGTGCCAGCTCGCACCCGCGGTCCGCTGCGCGAAATGCACACGCAGAAAGAACCGCACAGCAGCATACAGGTGGTGCCGATCACTCGGCCTTCCCTGCGCGGTGGTTGGACGGCTTATGCCGTGATCTCCCGGGAGCCGACCATTCCTTCTGGCCTCCCTCGCCCCGCGAATTGGATGATGCAGTCTGCCCGGTTGGGCTCGCTCGCACCTTCGCAAGGACTTGACCGTGGCAACGACGGCCAGGACCACACGGTTTTGCCGTACGCACGGCCCGCCATTTCGCCGCAGTTTTTCCTGGCCCTGTCGACGAAGCCGGAACCTTACAGACGAGACGAAGCCTAGCAGCGCCGCTCGTCGCACGAAGCCTCGGGCTCACAGGGACTACCCGCCCTGCCCGCGCCTCTCGTGCCGACGCTGCCGCGTCCACCGCAAGCCCGGCTCGCGATGCGTGACGACACATGATCGCCCCTCTTGGTGAGCCGGGATGGACGACACATACGCCGAAACCGAATTTCGGTAAAGTGGAATATTTTTGTGGGGAGGGGTTGACGGAGGGCGACACAGGGTGGGTTATGGGCAGACAAGTCAATCGTCGCGATTGCTAAACAAGCCCTCAGTCTCCATGGAACACAAGCCTAGCTCCCGCGGCCCCGAGACCAAAACCCATCAAGATGTTCCCAACGCCGAGGCATGATGGGTTTCGCAAGAGCTCAACCCATCCTACTACCGAGCTCTCATGCGGCACGGGACCTTCCCCTCCCCATCCTCTTTTCCACTGTGTGCTTCAGATCACAGCAGAATCAGCGGCCCTCCCCTACAATGACCCAGCATGGCCGCAAACAAGGTAACGGCGGTACGCGTGAGGCTGCGGAGGCGATCGACAGCTAGGGACTTTTGAGGCCGTCTGGGTGAAGAGCCCGGCGGCTTTTCTTTGTTGCTCCGCAGCACAAGAACGTTGATGCCCGGGACAAGCCCGGGCATGACGATGTCCGAACGTGATCTCCCTCAATCGAAGTGGAGCTTCCGCCTACGAACCACCCGCCCCCTTCCGCTCCTCGCGCTCTTCCTCCACCTGCCGCTCCGCTTCGAGCCAGAACTCCAGCTCGCGATCGCTCGGCCGTCCCGCCTGCTCCCAGAGCTCGTAGGCGCGTGCGCGCACCTGGCCGCGCCGCATCATGCGGCGGAGCTTTCGCTTCAGCTCTTCGGCAAAACTTCGGAAACGCTGGCCGGTGGTTTCGTCCTTGACGAGCGCGGCCGCTCGCGTGGCGAGTTCGATCTGGTGCTCTATCTTTTTCTGCTCGTCCACCGCCGACACTGCCGTGGGAAATGTTGCCAGAGCCCGTGCTGTTCGGAGATTGAATTCCTTTCGGGGATGGTCTGTTCCCTCGGCAAAAGCGCGCGGGATGGAAGAGCGTAGGATGGGGTGAGCGAAGCGAAACCCATCGGGGTCTGGACGACGTCGACGCATGACGGGATTCGCAAGGGCTCACCCATCCTACGCACCATCACATCGAGTCGACGCCGCTAAAGCGCGATGCGATTAGGATGAATCGCCATCGCGCTTCAGGTTGTTGTTTAAGCATGATCTTTTCGGAAAACCGCTGCGCACTTTTCCGGGTCATGCTTTAGTGCCACGTCGTGTCGGCTTCGACGATCACCACTCTGATTTCCGGATCCTCAGTCGTGTTGCAGGTGCAGGGCATGCCCTCACCGCATCGGCAGCCGCCGAGTTTCTCGCTCCACGCCCGGAGCGGATGGTTTTCGCAGACCCATCCCAGACCCTGGCAGAATGGGCAGGTCTTGTCGGTCACAGCGTATCCGGCGTCCGCAGCGTGTTCGACTTTTCCTCGTTGCGCAGCTCCTGCTCGGCCGCGTTCCAAAATTCTTCTTCGCGGCCTTCGGGCTTGCCGGCCTGCTCCCACAGGCGGTGCGCGCGTTCTCTGATCTCTTGCTCGGTCGGGTCGGACAATTCTCGTCTCCTCTGGTGAAGCACGGCCCACCCTGGGGGGTATGGGGGGCTTGGAGGCGGGCCGTGCAGGCCAGCGATCGGCGGCGAGGCTGACCCGCGGATTCAAGCTTCCATCGTGCGCGGGAGTTCCTAATCGCGCGCGCCGGGCGATAGCACGCTCATCAAATTACTTGAGACAGGAAGAAGCAGGGTATCCAGCCAGAACAGCAGGGCGCCGATGCCTAGCATCGCGGCGAATGCAAGCATGAGACGCATGAGCTGACCATTGGCCGCGTGGAATTCCCGCGAGAGCTCGCTCGCCAACGGACGCCTGAGCGTCAGCAGGCCGCGCCACTCGGGCGACGCTCCGGCTCTCAAGAAGGCCAGGCGTATCGCCATCGCCAAGATTACGACCGCACATCCCCAGGTCGCAAAGGCCAGGACACGCAGCAGGTCGTGCAACGCCTCTTGGAGGATGGACATGCGAAGCTCGGGGATATTGGTAGCGGGAGAGGGACTCGAACCCCCGACCCCAGGATTATGATTCCCGTGTTTTAGGGGTTGTGATGCCTCCTTGGTAACTTTACCAGGACCTTTGTGGCGAAATTGCCCGGGAACGGCTTGCATCTAGCTCGTCGTCGACCAAGTTAGCCTACTATCGTTTGTACGAAACTTGTACGGATTGGTGGCAATTTGGCCGAAGCAGCGAACGAAAAGAAGGCGCAGCAGTTCCGCGAGCGGATTACACCAGCGGTCGTTGACCAAGCCATTGCCGCCGCCAAGAAGGCGACGGACAGCGGCCGGATCGCCGATTGGAATGACACAGAGCAGCGCTATCTGACCCTGCGGCAGCGGGGGCGGTCGGTGCGGTGGATCGTGCGTGCGTACGGCCTCTCGCGCAAGATCGGCTCCGCCACGGGGATCCACGTCGATCCGACCTATCTTTCGCTTCGAGACGCTCGCGAGAAAGCCAAGCAAGTCTATGCCGACATGGCCGGGGGCAAGCTTGATCAGGCGCCTCCAGAGGCCGCACCAGAGGTGCTCAAGCCGCCAACCTGGACCTGGGCCGATCTCGACCGCGAGTACCAGGCGATGATCGCCAAGCCGAGGTGGATCAATCGACGCATGAAGCCGGCGAGCCAGGGAACTTGTGACGACGTGCGCCTCGCGTTCGCCAAGCCATCCTACCGGGCGCTTCACCCGCTGCTTCTGACCGAGCTCAACAGGCCGCTGCTCAACGAAGCACGTAACGGCGTCGTGCCGCGAGATCCCGACAAGCGCGCCGGCGTGCATCGGCAACGCGAAAAATGCGTCACCTATTTCCGCGCCGCGATGTCTTGGGCCGCCGACAAGCATCCGGACGAATCTGGTCTCACCGAGGATGTCGACCGATGGTGGGAGAGGCTGACCGCCGGCGAGCCGAGACCGGAAGAGATGGCTGAGATCACGGCCCGGCAAGCTCTGCATCGGGACCGCAAGGACAAAATCACCGTCGAGCACATCGGCGCCGTGCTGGCCCGACATGAGGCGTACTGCGCCGGCCGCACCGCCGAGGACAAGATTTCGCCCGGCATCAGATTTGGATTGTGGTGGGTCTGCTTCACAGCCAATAGGCGCTTCAGCACGGTCAAACTCCGGCGTGGTGAGCTGATCGAACAGGACGAGTTCGGAGAAGCTGGATGGGGCCGCGCGATGTGGCCGGCCGACACGATGAAGGCAAAAGAGCCGTTCTGGCTCCCGCTCCCACGCACCGTTGTAGACATCGCGCTCGGTTCGATCGCCGATTACACACAGTTGGTGAAAAACAGGCACGGCGAATGGCCGTCACAATGGGTGTTTGCATCGACGCGGCGCGAAGGCCGGAATCCGGAAAACGATGACGTCTCGGTCTATCCGAACTCCCTCAACCGGCACCTACTCCGAATGCGCCGCGACGGCGCTCTCGATGGGCTGCCGTATTTCAGCTTGCATTTGGCTCGCGCCGCCATGACGAAATTTCTGGAGAAGCGCATCAGCCCTGTCGCGGCTTCCCTCGTGCTGGCGCATTCGCTACCGGACTCAGACAAAGAGATGTCGCCGACGACGCGCGAATATTACTCGGTGTCACAGCGCATGGAGGAAAAGGCTGAAGCTATGGGCGCCTGGTCCGACGCACTCACCCAGGCCTTCCTGAACGCGGGCGGCACCATGCCGAAGCCCAGTGCGAGCCCACGAACAAGATACTATAAGGCTAAGAAGCTTCGCTAGGGCGGACTCCCTGCCCGTCGCAGGATTGCTCAGCTTGCCGTGGATTGCCGACGTCACGAAACTTGTGTCTTCTCGACGCAGGCTCCACCGCCTCTATCGGAGCACCCAACCGAGCACTCGGCTGAGGAGGCCACCCCGCTTCCGAACTTCAACCATCCTGACAACCTCGCGACAATCGTTCGCCGCGGCTGCGGCCTCCAGCAAACCTTTGGCAGAGCCGGCCGAGATGTCCTCCTCATGACGAACAAGGCAAGCAATCACGGACAGGAACTCGCCGTTGGACTTCGCCAAGCGCACGATGTCCTTGACCAGCGAAGGATGGACTGTCTGAATCGCGGCGACCTCCGTCCAATCCCCGCTTTCAATCAGCTCGACAATCGACGAGACGTCGATCTGGGATGAGGAAACGCGCTCCGCGAGTCTGAGCAGCAACGGATTTGAAACAACCGACAGGATGATCGAACGCATGTTCATATTATCGTCCTTGTCACCGACAACCGCCTGCGCCACCGCATATACGGTACGCTTTGCGTCCTCGTCCGCCGGCACCTCGACAACGTATTGGTCGAAGCCCTCCACTTTCCGCTGCGCTCGGTACTCTCGCTTTTTCTCGGCCGCCCGGGAGACCTTCTTCTTCTGGCTAGTGATGCGAGCATAGGCCTTGATCGGCTCCAGCCCCCATTCGGCGAGCTTTTCATTGAATTCAGATTCGTCGCACGGGTCGGATTCCGAGCTTTCAACGAAGTCATGATCGTTTCCAGAGGTGGTGTTGGCGGTGTGCGCTGTCATTGAAAGGACTAGTCGCGAGACCAGTCTCCCTACGCTTGGCCACCGAAACGCCCGTCGCGGCGCGCGAGCAAAAATGCCGCGCGTCGATTGACGTGCCGGGGCTCGTTTCAAATGATTTTCGGGGGTGCGCGTAGCCGTTTTGCCAGGATGAAGGCCAAAATCGGAGAGGCCTTTCACCGCCTTCAGTCACGGAGTGACTCTGGGTCGGAAACTTCCGGCGGGACTCTCCGTGACCCGCGCGACCGCCCTCAGGAGCGGTGGACCCGCCATAATTAGGTCGGCAACCTCAACAAGCCAACCTCTCAAGCTCCCGTATGGTTAAGGCGTGTTAATTTGTGACTTCCACAGACGTTGGAAAGCAATTTCGGCGGCTGGGCCGCCCGCGGCTTGTCGGACTGGTCCCCGGACTAGTCCCAACGCTGAACGCGATATGTTGATGACACCGCACACCGTATCTTATCGCTCAATTCTCCTTAGCTCTCCGCGCACATGCCAGGGATTGCAGCCCGGTCGCTCTGACCCCGGCCCATGACGCTCGGTCTAAGGACAAGTCCGCGGACAAGTCTCAATGCTCAGTCGCATCTGGGATGTTTCTTGGCCTGCGCTCTTTGCAATTCCGGAAGCGGACCCTTCCTAACGCAAAAGCGGCTACTCCTATTGGCCGAGCCACGGCGCTCTTCGGCCGCACGGCTTCTCCAAAATATTTTTTCGCGAGGCTTTCAGCGAGCCACCGAATATCTCCTGACTTGGTCGAACGGTGTCAACAAATCTGCCCATTCCGTGCGATTTTGCAGCAACCCATGCATCCGGCATAATCTATCCACGCAACGCCCATGAGCTGAGCAAACAGGAGAGACGAGTGGAACAGCGCGCGGTCGACACTGAGGGTGACTTGGGGAGTCTGGATTCCACTTCGGTCGAAGCGCGTCAGCATTTTGCGCCAGTTTGCCGCCCGTACGGCTTTCCCAGGCTGCAGCGCCCCAAGCACACTATCCACTGCTCGCCGCGGCCGGATAATGCGTCAGACCCCGCCTCCAACCTTGCGCAGGCAGCCAAGCATCCGAACGCTTCTTCGTGCGGCAGCAAGGCCCCCGACCCTACGTCTGGCGCAACATTGCTGTTGTCCAGTCCCTTCGATGGTTCCCCTGCGGCAGACGGCGGCGCTCGAATGGATGCTTTTAGGCTGGTCCCTCTCGCTGACATCTCGACGGCCCATCGGCACCGTGGGGTCGTTGACGAGTTCACTCCGGTCATGGTCGAGTCCATGTCGACCCTCGGCGTCATCCAGCCGCCGACTGTCCGGCCCGACGCTGCAAATCCTGGTAAATTCCTACTCGTCGCCGGGATGCAGCGGATCAATGCCGCTCGCGTTCGTGGTGTGGACACTATTCTTTGCCGCGTCGTTCCACTCTCCGATGCGGAGGCGGAGCTGTGGGAGATCGACGAGAACCTCGTTCGTGCGGCGCTCAGCCCTGCTGAAGAAGCGATTCTTATCTCCCGTCGACGCGCGCTCCATGAGCAAATGTACGGAAAGAGCAAAGCGCGTGGGGCCGCCGCTGCGAACGTGGCAATGGGACGCAATAACGCAACCGCCAAATTGGCGGTTGCGTCGTTTAGCGCCGACACCGCCAAGCGGACCGGTAAGTCCGAGCGCGCAATCCAGCGCATCGTTCAAAGGGCCACTCAGAACGGGCACACTAATCTAGCGCGGGTCGTGGGAACCAGTCTCGACCACGGCGCAGAGCTCGATGCATTGTTCCTGTTGCCCCCTGCTACCCAAGAAAATCTCATTCAGCAGGCGACGGCAGGTGCCAAGGTCTCTGCCGTGCAGGCGTGCAAAGAAATGAATGAGCCGTCACCGGTGACAGAGTCGTCGGAAGCCGCATCGCTCCTCGTGGCGCAGTCTCCCGTGTCGATTGCAGGTGCGGACGACCTGATCGGTCTTGGTGCACTGAAATCTGCGTGGTCGGCAGCGTCGGCTTCTGCACGAGAGGCTTTTCTCTCGTGGGTCAAAACCAACTATTAGATGCAATTGTAATCGAGCACGAGCACTTCGATGGATCGGCGCCGTTTCGATCAATTTTCGTACGGCGCCGAATTTTTCATTTCGACCTAATTGGCTCCAATTTGGCGGTCATGGAAGCAAGCTACGCACCTCGTGTGAATCTTCAGCACCCAAAGTCTCTCCCGGTTGAGTATCCAGTTCGGCCAAAAAAGCGAGACTGTCTATCGCGCGGAGGTGCTTAGATGGCTCCGGAAAATCCTCGGATGCGAAAATTTCGCTGACTTGATCCTCACCGTTTTGCTGACGCAGATATTGAATTTCGGCTTCCAGGCGCTTCTTTTCTGCCTTCAGGCGACCGATCTCAGCCCTGAGCTTCCGTTCGTGTTCCACGGCCACCGCGATGAAGGCAAGCTTGCTTACACGGAGCGAGCGTTCATCGGCTTCGCTTTCCGAAAGGTCCACACGGTAATCAAGTTCGAGCTCTGCTCGGGCGCGCTCGACGTGCTCCGTAGCAGACCGGTTCGCCTTATGGCGATCGCGATCCACGCGCCTTCGACGAGGACCAACTCGGTCATGACCGAAAAATAGACCCACCTCTGCGTGGAATCGATCTGCGTACGCTACCATCGCGTTGGTATAGGCGGCGTCTTGAGCTCCTGAGCTCACCTTGCGATCGACGGCATCCGCGCGAGCATATCGACCTGGATGCGCGTGGCGAAAATCCAAGCGTCCGCTGTCGGCGAGGCTAGGCACCGTGTAGAAATGAATATGGAAGTGAGTTTCATCTTCGTGACGCAGAGCACTTCTCAGCGCTGGGCCGTGCTCCTTCTTCAGGAAGTCGAGCGTCTTCTGTTCCCAGAGACTATAGACGTCAGAGTCGGAGGCGAATCCTCCCATGTCGCACTTAGGAATTGGATACGTTGCGACCCCTGCAATAAGCCCAACGCAGCTCTTTCTCAGCCGACGTCCACTCCTGTCCTTGCCCACGCTCAGTAACTTGCAGGCCTGGTCGGCCACGTCGAGAGGATCGATCCCGAACAGCCGAACCGGCTCGCGTGGGAAGGCGATATGGGGGGCGTTGTCGTTGACGCGCATTGCTTCATCAATGACGCCCCTGATGGTCGCGTGGAATGGTTGTCCTCGGCCCGGCTTTTCGCCGCAGCTTAATAGGTGGATGAATTGCGGATTGTTAGGCATCGGCCCCTCCTCACCGTCCATTTTCTTATGGGAACAGGCAAACGGCAACGCGATTCAGGACACTCTAGTCGGTAATCTAGAGTGTCATCGGAATTAGTAAGAGCCGACCGCGCCGCTCCTGCGATGAAGAGTGACCTAGATACTAACGTGTCACCTTGGCCCCGCTCACCCAGGCGGATGATATCTCTAATGGCGGCGTCTCAGACGAGCCACCGCGCCGAGGCCCTTTGAGCGGCATTCTCGCCCAGGAGATTTATAGGCTGAACGGCCCAGTTCCGACCGATCGTACCGCATGTAACGGGCAAGCTACCCGCAGGTTACCGGCAACTTACCGTGCGATAGCGCCTCAAGGCGGCTTAGCTTCCCAAAGACGGGCTCCTTCCAGACCGCTCCGGCACTTTGGTAGAGGCTTCTACTCTAGACCTGACGCACTTCGTCCATCAGGCCGGCGAAATTGTCGGCTATCCCGACCACGTGGACTGATCGGCTAGAGGATGCTGCCCTACGCGACAGTTTCTCCAGAAGCCAGGCGCCGAGCGTGTCGAGCAAGCTGACACCGGCCATATCAAGCGTCACTGCCTTCGATCGATCGACAGCCTCGTGCCGCCAGAGAGAGCGCTTCAAGCCTCGACACGTTGGCGGCGATCCATGGCCCCTCGGGTCGCAGTTCGAGCCCGTCGCCAGACGGCGTCGCCAGAAGCATTGGTTCCGAGATCACGCTTGCATCCTCATGGGATCCCTCCTGACCCGCCTAGGTATCTAGGTCACGGCCACGCGCCTCGATTGATTTGCGTCAAACCGGGAACACGCCGTTGACGCAAATCAATCTCTAACGAGCGGGCTCACATAAGCTTCTTCTATTCAATGGAGGCCGCCAATGTTCGACACCGGCAGCGTGAACGACGAACTGAACGCGATGAAGATCGATGTTACGCGCCTGCTGAACAAGGCCGGCGAGCAGACACTCGATGCGCCGAAAGACCGTGCCGAGGCCTTGGCCGACCAGATCAAGGCCGCACTGACCGAACTCGGCGAGACCGTAAGTGAGGAGCAAGAGCAGCTCCACAGCCTCCTCGTAGAGCGTCCAGTGGCGTCGCTCGCTTCGGCCTTCGCACTTGGCGTAGTCGTCGGATTTATGCTGAGGAGACACTAGGTGAGTACGGAAAACATCATCAAACACCTGCGCGTACTCTGGCGTACCGACAGGATCATCGCCGACATCAGACTGCGGCACCTCCTGATCGGGCTGGGCCTGCGCGCCTTCGCGGCGCTGATCGCCACCTTTGGTCTGCTGATGCTCGAATTGTCGGCCTATTTCGCCCTGGTCCAGATCTGGAGCGCAATCGTCGCGGCTGCCATTCTCGGCGCGATCAATTTCGTCATCGCGGCGATGCTGTTCGTCGTCGCAGGGCGGCCGGCGTCAGGACGCGAGATCGAGCTCGCCAATGAAATTCATGGTGCAACTATCGAAGCCATTCAGCTCGAGGCGCGCGCGCTCCACTCTCAAGTGACGGGGACGATCCACCATCCGCTGAGCGGCTTGCTACCGCTTCTCACGCCGCTAGTCGCGATCGCAGTCAAGAGCCTGCGGAAGCCGCCTGTTGCGCCCCCGTAGCCACCAGCGCACAGCGGCTTGCCCAGCAACGCGAGATCGGCAATCAACTGGCTGAGATGCGCCGCTGGCGATGATGTCGGTGCAGCGCGCCTGTGCCGGCACAAATCGTGCCGGAAAATCCATGACGCTGCGCCACTCCGCATGTTCGCCGCGGTTTCTGGTTGCGGCGCGGCATTGCGCCTCAAGCTTGGCAAAGCGGGGCCCGATCGAGGCGCGGCATGGGCCTCAGCGCCATCCGCAAAGTCGAGGGGAGAGAAACTGCGCGCGCGACAGCGACGGCCCCCGCCTCGAACTATTCAGCAAATTCGCCTGCGCCCTGAAGGCGCGTGTCGTTCGGTTGATCGAGCGCCAGGCTGACGATCACGGCCGCGTATGGCCTAGCTCGAGCCGCCCTGCAGCGCAGCGGGGAATCCACCAATGGAATCAGCCTCCGAACTTGCGTACAGCGCGACCTTGGGCGAAATTGCCTGCACAATTCGCGGCATCCGACCGGCCGCGGCAGAGTGGGAGCAGTAGCTTGTCGCCGACCCGCGTAACGCATCCACAAGACGACGGTCGCGGCGAGCATTTCCGGGTCCGGATAGAGGGGTTCGGCGTCGGCACCTGGGATCTGGACCTTAAGACGCGCGATCTGGAGTGGTCAGACACCGCCAGGACGCTGCTCGGCATCGCACGGGACCAGGCGGCAAGCTATGAGCTCCTCCTGTCACGTCTCGCGCCCGCCGACCGCGAGCGCGTCGAGGGCGCGATCAAACGCGTCTCCGAGCACGGGGGCGGTCTCGACGTATCGTTCAAGGTCGCCGATGCCTCGGGCCGGGGACAATGGATCCGAGCACGAGCGGGACTGATCCGGGACGAGGCCGGCGCCGCCCGTCATCTCAGCGGCATCTTGCTCGACATCGACGAGGAGAAGCAGGTCGAGGAGGCGCTGCGCACCCGCGAGACTCACCTCCGCTCGATCCTCCACACCGTTCCCGATGCCATGATCGTCATCGACGGCCGGGGCATTATCCAGCTCTTCAGCACCGCCGCCGAACGCCTGTTCGGCTGGTCCGAGCTTGAGGCGATCGGCCAGAACGTCCGCATCCTGATGCCGGAGCCCGACCGCTCACGCCATGACGGTTACATTGCGCGCTACCGCACTACGCACGATCCGCACATCATCGGTATCGGCCGCATCGTGACTGGCAGGCGGCGTGACGGGACCACCTTTCCGATGCACTTGTCGATCGGCGAGATGCAGTCTGGCGGCGAGCCCTTCTTCACCGGCTTCGTCCGGGACCTCACCGAGCAACAGCAGACCCAGGCGCGGCTCCAGGAGCTGCAATCCGAGCTGGTTCACGTGTCGCGGCTAACCGCGATGGGCGAGATGGCCTCCGCGCTCGCGCACGAGCTGAACCAGCCTCTGGCGGCGATCAGCAACTACATGAAGGGGTCGCGGCGGCTGCTCGCCGGCAGCAGCGATCCGAACATGCCGAAGATCGAGAATGCGCTGGACCGCGCCGCCGAGCAGGCGCTGCGCGCCGGCCAGATCATCCGGCGCCTGCGGGACTTCGTCTCGCGCGGCGAATCCGAGAAGCGGGTTGAGAGTTTGTCCAAGCTGATCGAGGAGGCCGGCGCACTCGGGCTTGCCGGCGCGCGCGAGCAGAACGTGCAGCTCCGATTCACGCTCGATCCGGACGCAGATCTTGTGCTGGCCGACCGGGTGCAGGTCCAGCAGGTGCTGGTCAATCTGTTCCGCAACGCGCTGGAGGCGATGGCGCAGTCGTCGCATCGCGAGCTGGTTGTCACCAACACTGTCGTGGCTGACGACATGATCGAGGTGCAGGTCTCCGACACCGGCTCCGGCTTCCAGGATGACGTGATTCCAAACCTGTTCCAGACCTTCTTCACCACCAAAGAGACCGGCATGGGCGTGGGATTGTCGATCAGCCGCTCGATCATCGAGGCTCACGGCGGCCGCATGTGGGCCGAGTGCAATCCATCGGGCGGCGCAACATTCCGCTTCACCCTTCCGGCAGCCGACGAGGCCTGACCCATGACCGCCAAGGGAATTGTCTACGTTATCGATGATGACGAGGCGATGCGGGACTCGCTGCACTTCCTGCTTGATTCCTCAGGCTACAAGGTGACCTTGTTCGACACCGCGCAAGCCTTCCTCGATGTGCTACCCGGCCTCGCCTTCGGCTGCGTCGTTTCCGACGTGCGCATGCCCGGGCTCGACGGGATCGAGCTGTTGAAGCGGATGAAGGCGCAGCACAGCCCGTTTCCGATCCTAATCATGACCGGTCACGGCGACGTGCCGCTTGCCGTCGAGGCGATGAAGCTCGGGGCGGTCGACTTCGTCGAGAAGCCGTTCGAAGACGATCCCCTCACCGCCATGATCGAATCGGCGCTTCGCCAGGCAGCGCCGGCAGCCAAGAACGAAGCGATCGCGCAAGACATCGCCGCGCGTGTTGCCTCCCTGAGTCCCCGCGAACGCCAGATTATGCAAGGTCTGGTCGCCGGCCTCTCAAATAAGCTGATCGCCCGCGACTACGACATCAGCCCACGCACGATCGAAGTATATCGGGCCAACGTGATGACCAAGATGCAGGCGAACAGCCTGTCGGAATTGGTGCGGCTGGCGATGCGCGCCGGTCTGCTCAACGATTGAGCCACGTCAAGGCCCTTCTTCACATCCTCTGCTAGTCAAGACGACATGATTGAGATCAGCTCGCACAATGAGCGGCTGTCGCCCCCTGCAAAATCTACCGTCTTTGTGGTCGATGACGATGCCGCAGTTCTGGGATCCTTGCGGTTCTTGCTGGAAACCGAAGGCTTTGCCGTGCGGACCTTTCGGAGTGCAACGGCGCTCCTGAATGCTGGCGATATGCCCAGTGCAGATTGTTACGTGATCGACTACAAGATGCCTGACATCAACGGCATCGAACTCGCCGGCCGGTTGCGCAAGTTTGATCGCGATGTGCCCGTGATCCTAATCACCGGCTATCCGGACAGGAGCATCTCGACCCGGGCCGCGGCAGCCGGGGTGAAAGACGTGGTTTTAAAGCCCCTTCTTCTCGATAAAAACCTGGTCAAATGTATCCGCCGGGCCATCCAGGACCGGCGCGGACACTGACCTGCGGGATTCTACGTAGGTAGGCCCCCTTAAGATATCGCTCGAACTTTCGCGACGCTCAATCCCGCGTAAGCATTGGTCATCACAACGGAGATGGCTCAGATGCTCACCCAGTTACTCAACACCAAGGCGATCAACACTCCGATCAGCGGCAGCAAGGTTGCCGTTTCCATCGATCCGGTCGCCGATCGGCTCGGTGCGATCACCGGCCATGCCGGCCTCGTCGCCACGGAATTCTCGTACCGCAAGGACGAGGAGATTTACGGCGAGGATGAGCCGGCCGAATATGTCTACCAGGTCGTCACCGGCGCGGTGCGCAGCTACAAGCTTCTTTCCGACGGCCGCCGCCAGATCGGCGCCTTTCACCTTCCCGGCGACGTGTTCGGTCTGGAATCCGGTGCCAGTCACCGGCTCGCCGCCGAGGCCATCATCGACACCACGGTGCGCCTGGTGAAGCGTGCGAGCCTTGAGAAGGCCTCCGGCACCGACGTCCAGGTCGCCCGCAAGCTTTGGACCATGACCGCCTCGGAGCTGCGCCACGCCGAAAATCACATGCTGCTTCTCGGACGTAAGACTGCGATGGAGCGCGTTGCTACCTTCCTGCTCGAAATGGACCGCCGCCTCGCCGTCGCGGGCATGATGGCGCTGCCGATGTGCCGTCGCGACATCGGCGACTATCTCGGCCTCACGCTCGAGACCGTGTCGCGCGCGCTGTCTCAGCTTCAGGCCCAGGGCATTCTCGGTTTCTCTGGCGCTCGCCAGATTGTGCTGCGCAACCGCCAGCGCCTGCACAATCTCGACGCCTGATTGTCCTCCTAGTATCTGGGCCACCTTCGAGAACTCCGGGAAGTCGCATGTTGCGCCGGCGTAGCGAACGGCGAACACTGACTTTAGATCCGACGGGACAAGACCCGGACGATGCACTTCGAGCCGCGGGAATGCGACATGTACGCGATGGTTCTCTCCGCACGCGGCGCGCCGTTGACATTCCAGCAACGAGCCGACCCGATCCCCGGCCCCGGCGAGGTCCGCGTCAAGGTCAGCGCATGCGGCGTGTGCCGGACTGACCTGCACGTGATGGATGGCGAGCTACCCGACATTTCCTATCCGATTATCCCGGGCCATGAAGTCGTGGGACGCATCGATGCTCTTGGCCCGGGCGTCAATGAGTTGGAGTTGGGCATGCGCGTAGGCGTTCCATGGCTCGGTTTCACTTGTGGCGAGTGCTTTTACTGCCGCACCGGCAAGGAAAATCTGTGCGATCGTCCCGAATTCACCGGCTACACGCGCGACGGCGGCTTTGCCAGCCACATCGTCGCCGGCGCCCGATATTGCTTTCCGCTCGGCGAGCATGGCGAGGACGCAGCTCTTTCACCCCTGCTCTGCGCCGGGCTGATCGGCTGGCGATCCCTGGTGATGGCCGGCGATGGCAAAACGCTCGGCATTTATGGCTTTGGCGCGGCCGGCCATATCGTGGCACAGGTGGCCCGCGCAGAGGGACGGCACGTTTACGCCTTCACCCGCGGCGGCGACCAGGAAGCACGGCAACTTGCGCTCTCGCTCGGCGCAGATTGGGCCGGCGCTTCAGAGGACATTCCGCCGACGGAACTCGACGCCGCCATCATCTATGCGCCGGTCGGAGCGCTGGTGCCGCTCGCCCTGCGCTCGGTGCGCAAAGGCGGTCGCGTTGTGTGCGCCGGCATTCACATGTCTGACATTCCAGGCTTTCCTTATCATATTCTTTGGGGTGAACGGCAAATCGTATCGGTTGCAAACCTCACGCGAAAGGACGGCATCGATTTTCTCGCCGCCGCCGCAAAGATCAATATCCAGACACACACGACGGTATTCCCGCTCGTCGAGGCCAATGAAGCGCTCGCCTGTCTGAGGGAAGGCAAGCTGACTGGCGCAGCGGTTTTGCGGCCGTGACTGCCGCGTCTACTGCTCGAGCACGTAAGAGCCCGGCGCCTCATCCAAGGGCGCGCTCTTCTGCCCCGAATCTGCAGCCAAGGAGGTCGGAACAGGCTGACCGGAATGTGCGGCGAGAAATCGCGTCCATTCCGTCCACCATGACCCCTCGTGGGACGGTGCACACTTGATCCATTCGTCCGGGCCGAGATAGTCATCATGAGCCTTCTTTGTACGCACCTGATAGCTGTGCCCCTCTTCGCCTGGCGGCGCGACAATGCCGGCATTGTGTCCGCCACTCGTCAGAACGTAGGTGATGTCTGCATCGGCAAGGAAGTTGATATTGTATGTCGACTTCCACGGCGCGACGTGGTCGGCAACGTGCCGACGGCAAACATCGGCATGTGCATTCGGACTATTTGCGGCGCCTGTTCCTCAACAATGATGTCGCCGAGGGGCGCTATCAGGTCAATGGCAGGCCGGTCTCGCTCGCGGATCTGCCGCATGCCTCGGCACCATCGCATCGACAAGATCAAACCCATTCTGGATCGCCCGTTCGGCAAGACTGGCCTGCTTACCGGGTGAGGCCAGAAGGTGCAGTTGCCAGTCGGCAAAAGCCAGGGCCAGCGCTGCCGGCGAGATACCGCCGGTCAACCGCGCCAGCGCCGCGTGGAAGGATCGATCGATGTCATCGACGGCTGCATCGGAGCCGGACGGCTGTGCTGTCGCCTTTGC
The DNA here is from genome assembly GCF_028128835.1 of Bradyrhizobium sp. CCBAU 65884. Taxonomy (NCBI): domain Bacteria; kingdom Pseudomonadati; phylum Pseudomonadota; class Alphaproteobacteria; order Hyphomicrobiales; family Nitrobacteraceae; genus Bradyrhizobium; species Bradyrhizobium sp. CCBAU 65884. The sequence goes on from NZ_LBJU01000132.1 coordinate 220,098, forward strand.
CTCAATAGGCGTGGGCTGGACGGGGATCCCATCAGAATTCGAAGCAATGGGAATACGGCCGACGGATGCTGGAAGCGACATGGTGAACCTCTTTGGCGCCAGCAACCTAACCATGTCGTCCGACAGCGATTGAGCTGCATCAACTCGGAAGTTGAACTGCCTCCTACCTTCCTGCTCTGTGACCTATAGCTCGGCGAGCCCGTCTATGATCGAACAGCCTAGCGCGGACAAAGCTTTGGCCGCTGCCGAGTTCTGGCAAACATCAAAGGACGCCCTCTACCGCGCGCTCGGCTCCGGTCCGAACGGGCTATCGCAGGTCGAAGCGGACCGGCGCCTGGCGATGTTCGGAGCAAACCACGCTGACGCCTCTCAAAGCCGATCGGTCCTGCGCAAGCTTGGGCAACGCATTTGGAACCCGTTGATTGCGATGCTCCTGGCGGCTGCCCTCGTATCCGGATTAAGCGGCGACGTTGGCAGTTTTGTAATTATCGCAACCGTGCTGTCTCTGTCCATCACACTGGACATTGTTCAGGAACATCGCGCCGAGCTAACGGCCGAAGCGTTGCGCGAATCGGTGGCCATTCGGGCTGACGCCGTCCGCGATGGCAAGGACGTTACGGTACCGGTGACGGCGCTCGTCCCCGGAGACATCGTGAAGCTCCGTGTCGGCGACCTCATACCCGCCGATGGCATCGTCCTTGATGCCCAGGAATTGCAGATCAATGAGGCCTTGATGACGGGTGAGCCGTTTCCTGCCTTCAAAACGGACGCTCCCTGCTCCGCGGCATCGCCGGCGGAGGCGACGAATGCCCTGTTCGCCGGAACTAGTACTGTCGGCGGAAGCGGCAGGATGTTGGTGGTGAAAACCGGAGGCCAGACCCGGTTTGGCGCGATCGCTGCGGCACTGGCTGCCAATGCTCCGCCAACGGCTCTCGAGCAGGGTGTGCATAAGCTTGGACTCCTGATCCTTCGGCTTACGCTCTTTCTGACCCTCTTTGTGTTGTTGGCTCATCTCGTCGCGCAACGCGCCGCGCTGGAGTCCTTCCTGTTCGCAATCGCACTGGCCGTCGGACTAACGCCTGAGCTGCTGCCCATGGTGATGACGGTGACGCTCGCCCGCGGCGCGCTACGCATGGCGGACCGAAAAGTTATCGTCAAGCGACTGTCCGCAATCCATGATCTGGGTGCCATGGACACGCTTTGCGTGGACAAGACCGGCACGCTGACGGAAGCCAAAATCACGCTCGAAGCGAATGTCGATCCGAAGGGGCGACCTAACGATCGCGTTCTGAGCCTCGCGTACCTCAACAGCACCTTCCAGGCCGGCGTCAGAAGCCCCCTCGATGATGCAATACTCTCCGCGCGTAACGGCGCCATAGATGGCTGGGTTCGACTCTCGGAAGTGCCGTTCGACTTCGAGCGAAGGTGCCTGTCGGTACTGGTGGCACAGAACGACGAACACATCTTGATCGCAAAAGGCGCTCCGGAATCCATCCTGGCCCGCTGCGTCGCCGTGGACATCGATGGTCTGGCCCATCCGCTCGACGCCGCTTGGCAGCAAAAAATGAGGGACATCCAGGATCAATATGCCCGCGACGGTCTTCGGCTTCTTGCCGTCGCCGTCAGATCAATCCCGCCCGGGCAGCAGACGATTGCTGTTGGCGACGAGGCGGATCTGACCATGATTGGCTTCTGTGTATTCGCTGATCCACCGAAGCAGGATGCGGCCTCAGCCATTGAAGCCCTTACCTCGCTAGGCATAACAGCGAAAATTCTCTCGGGCGACCACGGCGCAGTAGTCTCTCACGTCGCTCGATCGGTCGGTCTTCAGTCGGATCGTATCATGACCGGAGCTGAGATCTCCGGGCTCACAGATGCAGCGCTGGTGGCCCGGGTCGACCATATTGATCTGTTTGCCCGCATCGATCCTGATCAGAAGCGACGGATCATTGCCGCACTCCGCCATCGCCATCACGTGGTCGGTTTCATGGGGGACGGCGTCAACGATGCCCCGGCCATCCACGCGGCCCATGTCGGCATATCCGTCACGGGCGCGACCGAAGTCGCCCGCGCAGCCGCCGACTTGATCCTGCTGGCTCCCGATCTTTCAGTGCTTGCGGCCGGTGTGCGCGAAGGCCGCAGAACATTTGCCAACATACTGAAGTATGTGCGAATGGGAACGAGCTCTAACTTCGGCAACATGCTTTCCATGGCCTTGGCCTCGATCGTTCTTCCGTTCCTGCCATTGCTGCCGCTGCAGATCCTGCTGAACAACCTAATCTACGACCTCTCCGAAATCGGCATCCCTTTCGATGAAGTCGACCGCGAAGACCTTGCGCAACCGGAAGCCTGGAACATGGCAAGCATCTTTCGTTTCACGATCATCATGGGAATTGTTTCTTCCCTGTTTGACGTGATTACCTTCGCCGTTCTTCTGAAGCTATTCGAAGCGAATGCGGCGCAGTTCCAGACCGGGTGGTTCGTGGAATCAATATCGACGCAGATCCTGGTGATTTTCATAATCAGGTCTCGCCGGATGCCGTGGCGCGCAAACCATCCCCATATTATCCTGATCGCTACGTCTCTGGGCGCTCTCGCTGCCGGCCTGGCCCTTGCGCTCGGACCATGGGGAAGACTGTTCGGCTTTACCCCACCTTCCGCGGCACTGCTGGCGACGATCAGCGCTATCGCGGCTGCTTATCTCTTCTCTGCGGAGATGGCCAAGCGCCTAGCGGTTTCGAGTCCGTAACGCGCGCTGTCTGCCGCTTTGACGTGCGTCAAGACTCCCAATGGCGACATGTGCTGCTCTTTGGCGGCAAGATCGGAGCGGGAGGCACGCATGTTCAAAGATCTACTGGTGCATATTCCAACAGAGCGGTCACCGCGACCCGCCATTGACGCGTCCGTTTCCCTGGCGATGAGTGCTGGCGCGCATCTGGATGCACTTGCAACAGGATATGCCTCCACGAACGTGCCGTTTGTTGCGGAAGGCGGTGCAGCCATCGCAGCGTCTTTGCAATTCGAGTATGAACATGCGCTGGAACGTGCCCAAGCAGCACTGCGCATTTTCGAGGTTGAGGCGAAGAACGCTCGGATCAACTACGGAAAATACGCACTGAGCGAGACTATCGCCGAGGCCGTTTCGAAAGCTGGGGCAGCGGCGCGCCTCTATGATCTGACGATCGTGTCACAAGGCGATCCGGATTGCGATACCTTCGACAACCAGCTTCCGAAGGAGCTCCTCTTGCAGTCGGGTGGGCCCCTACTGTTCATTCCCTATACTTTCCGGGGCACGCTCAAGGCGGCACGCGTCGGCATCTGCTGGGACGGCAGTCGCCTTGCCGCCCGCGCCTTACGGGACGCAATGCCATTTATCACCGAGGCAGACGCTCTGACGACCATCACCCTCAATGCGTCCGAGGTACCGTCCGACGCATCGCCCGAACGGCTTCTGACACACCTCGCGCGGAAGGGCTTGCCGGCAAAGGCCGTTTCGCTTCAATCCGACCGTGGCGATCTGCAAGCGAGCATCCTGTCGATCGCTGCGGATGAAAGCCTCGACCTGCTGGTCATGGGCGGTTACGGCCATTCTCGACTTCAGGAAACGGTGTTCGGCGGCGTCACGCAGGAGATGTTCCGCAGTATGACTGTTCCTGTCATGATGTCGCACTGATGGACCACGATGTGAGGGTGTTTCTCGGAGCTGAGCAAGCCATTGCTGGCGTCTTCTTCGCTGCAGTTCTGATTTTCTTCTCAAGCCCAACTGCGGCTTCAAGCGTCGAGCAAGGCCGGCGTCTTGCGCTGCTGTATTGTGCCAGGTGCCACTCAACCGACAAGGTCAGTCCCAGCCCGCTCAAGATCGCTCCCCCGTTCAGGACGTTACACGAACGATATCCAGTCGAGATGCTGCAAGAGGCCCTGGCCGAAGGCATCGTCACCGGACATCCAGCGATGCCGGAATTTCGTTTTGACGCCGACCAGGTCGGCGACTTCATCGCCTTCCTGAAGACGTTGGAGCAATGAGGGCTCGCGCACGCCACAGCGGCCTGATCGGAGTTGGCTCAGCATCTCCGGCCCTGCTTGGTGGAGCCTTCGGCGCGTGCTTCGCGAGCCATATCAAGGAAACGAGATTTCTGGAGACCAGTCAAATGACTCTACGGAATTCGTGCTTGGCTCTTGCGATCTTGGCAAGCGTGGGCACATCCGCCACGGCCCAATCGGACTTCGAACCTTCCCCAACTGTCAGACAGTATGCGCCCCGCCTGGTCGAAGTCATGAACGCGGCCCAGCTTCAGCATCTGAAACTGTGGTTCGCGGGCAAGTCGAAGAACTGGGAACTTGCTGCGTTCGAATTGCGCCAGTTGACGGATAGTCTGGCCCAAGCTGCCGTGTTCTACCCCGGCATTCCCGTAAGCAACGTAACCACGATGAAGGATCCGCTGCTTTCAATCGCAGATGCTATCGACGCTGGGGATGGTCGCATGTTCACCGCCTCCATGCGCGCCTTGACCGACGGCTGCAATGCCTGCCACACCTCGCTGGAACGCAGCTTTATCGCGATAGGCCTGCCGACCGACCAGCCGCCGCCCGCCAATCAGATATTCGCGCCGACCGGAAAGGCCCCGAAGAAATGACGAGTTGACACAGACTGGACACCACAAACATTGGCCTCGTGGGCCGGATTTCGCCTGCTGAGATGTTGTTCACTGCAGCAGCGTCCGGAAAAGACAGTCACACTGACAACACCGGCGTGAACACGAGATTGATCAATCTTCCTTCGGATAGACTTGCTCACGGTGAACTTCACGGCCGTTCTCGTCAATAACGACGATCCGTAGTTCCGGATGGCCTTTCAGCTTTTCCCTGCGCACCTTATCCGCAAGGCTCTTGCTGTGCGCAATGGCAGCGCCATCACTCACGAACTCCAGGCCGGATTTGTCCCGGACCGGCACTCCGTCCTTTATGTCGAAATAGTAGGTGCGCATCGGCTCATTCCCGCGCGGTCCGCCCATTCGAGACGGTTTCATTGGCCCTGAACGAAGGGAGCCGCCGAGTCCCGGGGGCGGATCTCGGCGGCAACTTGGGGACGTAACCTTGGGTCGAGTTACGCAAGAGCAAAACTAGCAGCCTCGTTCAGCACGGACTTGATCCTGATCAAGCACTGCCCTGCCGAGCCACTCATTGGCACTGATTGATCGGCATCAAGATCGTTTCCAGACGACGTCCTATGCTGAGAGAAACAGGAGGCATCGCCATGATCGGAATTACGTTGACCGCAGATCAGATTTGCAATGCGCCGACTGAGGTGCGACGATGGATTGAACATGAGGTCATTGCCGGCCTCCGCATGGCGCCACGAGATGCCGCTTCGTCGCCTCCACGTTCCACCCATCCAGCTGTCTGCAGTGAGGACGAAATCGCGGCGATATTCGGCCAATTGCGGGGAATGCCTGTCGCGCTCAGCGTCCTATTCGAGTTCAGGCAGCCTGGCATCGCCTTCGGAAACCCACCCCTCAAGAGCTTCCGGCTGATGGATATCCTGCACAACGCGAAGCTAGAGAGCATTGAGCAGGTGATGACCGGCCTCGATGCCATCAACGCCGCCCTTGCTGAACTGCATGGTGATCCAGGCGCTCGCTTTTGTGACTTCGACAACGAAGGTCACTGTTTCCTGGCGATCGAAACGCAAGCGAACGTCGCAAAGCTGTGGCACGACATCGTTGTTCGGCAGGAGGCGCCAACGAACCGTCGGGAACCGCTGCTGCGCACCGCGGGCTGAACTTGAGCTGCTCCGAACTCGGCTCAGGGGCCGATTTACGCGCAATCATGCGGCGACCGGCTCCCTCTCCTTGCTGGACATGCCGCGCAGCGGAGCAAGCTGGTCCGACGTTACCGTTTCATTTGCGATGAGCAGTTCGACACCGGCTTCGAGTTCGGTGCGTCGTCGTAGTAGGATGTCCCGGGCGCAACGATCGCCCTCCTCGATTCTGCTTCATTGATACCTACTCCGACTATTATGTGGAGTCCCGGAAGATATGAAGGCGGCGGGCTGAGCATCCGCAGATCGGAGCAATCATGCTTGGATGGATCGTCCGCATAATATTTGTCATAGCAGCGCCGATCACGGCGCTGTTCGCTGCGCGCGACGCGTTGAACTTCGGCTTGATTTAGACCATTGTTGCGATGCTTCTCGTCACAGCCCTGGTCAGGTTGATCGCCACCTATTCCGGACGCAAACGCGCTCTTCACTGAATGCATTGGCTTCAGGGTAGACTTCGGCGCGATTGCGACGGGCCTGAGAACGAGGACAGCAGCAACTCTGCGACGTGACGGCTCTCGCGATGATGCCGAGAAACACTCACTTCCTATTGGGCAGCGATAAAGAGCCTCTCGATCGCTTCCACCGGTGCCGCAAAAGCAAAGCCGTCTCTTCGCGCGACGATCACTCCGATCAGCCTGCCCTGTCGATTCACCAACGCGCCTCCCAAGCCCCCTTGGTCGACGAGTACATCTGATTGGATCAGATCGCTTTTGGCGATACCTGGACACGACCGATGTAACGCTGAAACGATCCCTGATGTCACGCTCTGCCCCCAATTCTGGGGATTCCCAATGGCCAAGACCGGCTCTCCCACCTCAAGTGCGCCGGGTTTCTCCAGAGGCAGCGCGTGAAGGTCATCGGCTTCTATCCGGAGTAGAGCAACGTCATCTCGCTCGGATCGGATCAGCACGGCTGCTCTCAGCGCTCGCCCATCCTGGAGCAACGCTTTAACGACCGTCGCGTTTGCAACCAGGTGATTTGCGGTGACGATCAGGCCCGCCAAGGCATCCACGATAACGCCCGCTCCCTGCCATTCTCGAAGCGAGGGAGGATCCGGAAATCCAGCTTCCCTATCGAATATGCGCGACTCTGGTGGCACGCCCCAGCCGCGTATCCCTACCACAGCCGGAGAGATGCGTTTTACGAGGGGAGCAAGACTTGTCGTCGAGGACGTCTCGCCTTGCTCTCTGTAGAGATCGTCGCCCCAACAGGGCCCGGATCCGACGACAAACGCCAGACCCCACACGGAGAGGCTTATCCACCCTAGATATCGGCAAAACGAGCTGCGTGACATAGGACACCACCCAGGTGATCAGAGGAACGTCGCCTGAAGAGCCTACCGACCTGGGATCGAATGCAATTTGAGGCGCCTCAAACTCAGCCTCAGCCGCGCCGCCTCCTTCCCTGGCCTACGGATATTTCCTTAGGTGAAGCTCCCAGATTTTTGCCGACCGGCTGATCGCCTAGAATGATTTCGCTCGGTACGCATTCGGCTCGCTCGACGAAGGGGCCCGCAATGAATCACTCGATTTACACCGCGGATAAGGCAACGCACCTGAAGGTGGTCGTCTCCGTGCTGCTCACCAGCATCGCCATCGTGGCGATCACACTGACCGCCCGGCTGACCCATCCGGAAATAGACGTGCAGAAGGCGACGACCCAGACTGTCTACGAACCTCGTTCAAACCATGCTCTTACAGAGATCGTACAACGAGAGAAGCATCCGATTTAGATCGGCTGGAGGACCGTGAGATGACTAGCGAAACAATCAAAGCGCTGATGATATTGTCACTGTACGGCGTGCTTGAGATCACGCTTTTCTATTCGTCGATTGGACGGCTTGCCAAGCGCTCCGCCCGCGCCCATCGAGCTGAAACCCGCGAGTTTGCCAGTCGAGCACCGGAAGACTCGAGCGTGCGCTCGTAAAGGCGCGGTGTCCGCTTCGGATTGCGGCCGTTGTGGTCCATCGGACATTTGTTGCTGTATTCTTTGTCTACGCGGACTGATGCCAATGTCCGGATTGTTTGAAAGCGCTCCGCGAAAGTCGACACGCATCGCCGATCGCAAAGCCCGCCGCTGTTGTTGCGCGGAGCTGACTGTCTGCGAGGCATGAATGAATCGTCGATCCCTGCTTTTCGGAACGGTTGCCATGTACGCTGCCCGCATGCCGATGGCCCGCGCCTCGCAGCCCTCGACCTACGAGGAGGCCGTGCACCTCGTGTGGCGTCCGCTCGACCCGGCGCGCGGAGCTCGCGAGCTCGTGCGCGCAGCGACGCTGGCCGCGAACAGCCACAACACGCAGCCGTGGCGGTTCATCCTCTCCGACAACATAATCACCATCCGCCCGGATCTCGTCCGTCGTTGCCCCGTCGTCGATCCCGACGATCACCACCTTTTTGCTTCACTTGGCTGCGCGGCTGAGAACATCGTGCAGGCTGCCCCGATTCCAATGTTGCAGTCGATACCGTCAATCCGGGCTCGGTCTCCATCGCTCTCGACCGCACTGCGCCGTCGCACCACGCGCTCGCCGATGCGATCACGCAGCGCCAATGCACGCGTGCCAAGTATGATGGCCGTGCCGTGAGCTCAGAGGACCTGCGCACGGTCGAGACTGCCGGCGCGCTAGGGCGTCGAGTGTTTCATTGTGACCGAGCGATCGCGCATGGAGGCAATTCTCGACTACGCCATTCAGGGTAACACCATGCAGATGCGCGATCCTGCGTTCATGACAGAGCTCATCTCCTGGATCCGCTTCAACGATTCCATGGCGATCGAGCGATTGGACGGGCTTGCCGCGCGTAGCTCCGGCAATCCGGCGCTGCCGGCTTGGCTTGCGCGTCGGTTCCTGAAGTTCGTGCTCACCGAGAAGCGAGAGAACGACAAGTACGCCGAGCATGTTCGCTCGTCAGCGGGCATTGCCGTCTTCATCAGTCCGCGTAACGACAAGGCAGGCTGGGTTGCTGCCGGGCGCGCCTACCAGCGTTTCGCGCTGCAGGCGACGATGCTCGGAATTCGGAATGCTCTTCTCAATCAGCCGGTCGAGGTCTCTTCCCTGCGTCCGCAGATTGCAGACTATCTGGGGCTTGGCATCCGGCGCCCGGATCTGATCGTGCGATTTGGCCGCGGCGCATCACTGCCACCCTCGCTGCGTCGGCCGGCGAACGCTGTGATTGATGCCTTGTGAGCCCGAGCATACTGGTTGCCCTCATTTGTGCGGGTGCTCTGGTCCATTGGTCCACTTGGTCGAGCCTCGACATCGCGGCCGACCTCGTGGGCGGCACCTAAATATCACATCCGCCCTAGTCATCCTCAAGGCGACCTTCGACCGCTTGTTGCGAAGTCCCCAATCATGTGAAGCCGAGATTGCGGACCAGCATATAGATCGCCACCGCGAATATCAGGGCCGCGAATACGGTGTTCAATGCACCTTTGCGCGCGGCGAGCGAGCTGGCCGAGCCGGCGCCGAGCATCCCGCCAAGAACTCCGCCGGAGATAAACAACGCGGCGAGATACCAATCCACGAAACCGGACAGGGCGTAGTTGGCCGCCGTCGTCAGCCCGAAGGCTGTCACCGCCACAAGGGAGGAACCGACCGCATAGAGGATAGGCATGCCAGTGGCCGCAATCAGCGCCGGGACGATTAGAAAGCCGCCGCCGATCCCGAAGAAGCCGGACAAGGCTCCGGTGAGACCTCCCAGGGCTAAGAGTTTCGGCAGGTTCTCTCGGTTAAGCCGGACCGATGGCTCGCCCGCGCCGGCGCGGCCCTTCAGCATCAGCGCGCCCACCGCGATCATGACGATAGCGAACAGCGCCAGCAACTTCTGTCCTTCGATGACCTTGCCAAGGGTAGAGCCGAGAAAGGCGCCGGCCATGCCTGCGAGCGCGAACACGGAGGCGCAACGCCACTTCACATTGCCAGCCCGGGCATGGTTGACGAGGTTCACTGCAGCGTTTGCCGCAACTGCGATTGCACTGGTGCCGATCGCCACATGCGGATCCGACACCCCGACGAGATAGACGAGAAGCGGCACGGCCAAGATCGAACCGCCTCCTCCGACCAGCCCGAGCGAAAAGCCGACCAACGAGCCAGAGGCGAGACCGAGCGCACCTTGGGTCAGCGACAGCATAGTGGGCAACTCCTCATTTTAAGGCCCTATCACGTGGCCCGCGTTCGGGGCGTAGACGCTGCGGTTCCAAGGCGCGCGCATGAGAATCCGGGCCATGCCGCAAAAGCCCGTGACACCAGCCGTGACCAGCCCCGCACCGACGAAGGCCGGCACAGCAAAGAACCACGGCGATACAAAGAGCCCGAGCAGCGTGCCCACGACAGCAAGACTGCCAGCCCCGATCTGCACTTGGCGCTGAAGCTCCAGCGGTTGGCGCCGGTCGTTCACGACCGGTAGGCCGGCCTTGCGCCAGGCGTCGAGCCCGCCTTCGACGATAAAGGCCTCGCAGGGTTCGGTCAGCTTCGTCGCGAGCCGTGGCGCGTTGGCCTGAGTGCGGGCGCCGCTTTTGCAATGAAAGATGACCGGCTTGCCCCGATGCAAGGCGAAGTCGGCCTCGTCGAGCTTCGACAGGGGAAGGTGCTGCGCGCCCGGAATTTTCTCGCGGGCGTGCTCATCTGCTTCGCGGATGTCGATCAGGAGGGCGCCACTCTCGAGAAGGCGGCGTGCCTCGGCTGGCTTGATTGTGGGTAGTGACATGATTAGCTCCTCTACTTTCCTAAATCAGCTCTTCGCCTTGACAGGCTTGCAATAGAGCTCGTGCAGCGTCGCAAAGAGTTGCTCGATGCGCGGATCGGCGATCCGGTACCAGAGCGTCTGGCTTTCGCGCCGAAAGGTGACGAGGCCCTCCTCGCGCATCCTCGCGAGGTGCTGCGACAGCGCCGATTGCGACAGCCCCACGGCTTCCGCGAGGGCATTCACGTTGCTCTCGCCGCATTCGACGAGGTTGCACAGGATCATCAGCCGACGCTCGTTGGCGAGCGCGCGCAGGATTCCGGAGACCTCAACGGCCTGCTTTTCGAATGTCTCCAGATCGAAGGCCCGGGAGGCCATTGGCCAACTCCATATATTAGATATTGCTTATTTAGCAAATACTAATATATATGTCAAGTTCAAGCGAGCCGGTGACATCAGGAGATTCAAGCCATGTCAGGACAACCCATCATCCGAGCGTTCTTCGACGAGCCGACCAACACGGTGAGCTATCTGGTCGCCGATCCGGCGACCAAGAAGGCCGCTATCATCGACCCCGTATTTGACTACGACCACAACTCGGGCGAGGTGGACACGCGATCGGTTGCGTCCATGCTGAAGACCGCCGAAGAGGCGGGCTACACGATCGAATGGGTGCTCGAGACGCATGCCCATGCCGACCATCTCTCGGGCGCCCCCTTCATCAAGGCGAAGACAGGTGCCCAAATCGGCATCGGCGAGCACATCAAGGACGTGCAGCGCATCTTCCGGCCGATATTCAATGCCACCGACCTGAAGACGGACGGCAGCGACTTCGACCGCCTCTTCCGAGACGACGAGCGCTTCAAGGTCGGCGAACTCGACGTGGAGGTGATCTTCACGCCCGGGCACACGCCCGCCGACGTTTCTTACAAGATCGAGGATGCCCTGTTCGTCGGCGACACCCTGTTCATGCCGGACTACGGCACGGCGCGGGCCGACTTCCCCGGCGGCGACGCGCATAAGCTCTACCGGTCGATCAAGCGCCTCCTGGCGCTGCCGCCCGAGACGCGGCTATTCATGTGTCACGACTACAAGGCGCCGGGCCGCGACACATACGCCTGGGAGACCACGGTGCGCGAACAGCGCGAGAAGAATGTCCAGGCCAAGGAGGGCGTCACGGAGGCTGAGTTCGTGGCCATGCGGCAGGCGCGCGATGCCACGCTCTCAGCGCCTAGGCTGCTGCTGCCGTCCATCCAGGTCAACATTCGCGCCGGCAAATTTCCGCGTGCCGAAGCCAACGGAGTACGCTATCTCACCATTCCCGTGACGCTGAAAGGAGGAGCGGAGACCTGCGTTTGAGGCAGGCCAGCCGCTATCGTCTGTGATTCTCATCATTGCTATACCGCTTTCGCTCGCTTTTGTTATCGGCGGACGTGCAGAAAAGAACAATCTCGTCTTCTGAACCCAGAGCAGACAGGCACTGAAGCAAGATTGCAGAACGCTACCGCTCACCGCGAGGAGGCTGACGCCAGCCTCTGATCGCGGCCAGCGAGTAAAGCGGCTGATACGATTCCACTCACGAGCAGCACCCAGTCCTGCGGCACATGCAGCAGGACTGCCGCGCTACCGCCGATGAGCGACCAGAGGACAGGAATAATCAGCAGCAGGCGGGAAATCGGCCGGATTGTGAGCAGCAACATCCCGAACGTGAAGATCGTGACGGGGCATGGCGTTACACCGAACGCAGGCAGTTCCGCAAAGTCATGACCGGTCGCCGCTCCAAGAAGCCAGTAGATGGCAGCCGCATAGAGAACGAATGCAATGCCAATCCATGCCGCCGGACCGTCGCTCCGGCCGAAAGTCATTCGACCCTGTATGACACCAACGTATCCAAACGCCATGGCCTGGACTGCGAACAGTGCACCGAATGCATAGGCCATCTTGTTGATGGACGCGAAAAATATCAAATAATAGATGAGCCCCGTCCACGCCCACATCGCGGCAAGGACACCGGCGATGATCTCATCGGATCGCTTGCACCTTCGGAATACCAGTGCGAACGCCAGGGCCCCCATCATCAAGGCAACGATCTGCGCCGGCCAGATCGCTCTGTTGTAGCTTGCGAAGACCCCGAAAAATTGCTCGACAGAAAACGGCAACATAATCGCTGCTCCGCCTGCGATCTAACGTTAGCTGCTTCCGATGCCTGTCATTTGACACGGATCAAGTCGAAGGACTGTTGAAGAGCCCGCCAGCCCCCCACTCCACCTGCCGCGTAGCTGGAGACATTACGAGCGCCTCGGTCACACTGAGGCAGCCGCATCGCCGGCGCCCCACGACCTCTCCCTGCTTGAGGACCGACGACGGGTTGATCTGTCGCAAATCGGGCTCCTCGGCGAGCCTTATCCTCGCCTTACCGCGACAAAGAAGTTTTCATCGATGGACGCCATTCCACCCGGCCGCGCCCAGCTCAGATCCCGCCGTGTCAATCTCGACACCGGCCGGGAAAACGTCGTTGTAATCTCCCGCCGCTCAACGGCGCTGCGGCCGGACCTGTTTCGAGGATTTTCGAGAGTCGAGCTGCGCAGCGGTTCGAAGACCCAGCTGGCGACAGTACTTCTCACCGATGATGACAGCCTGGTCGGGCCCGACGAGCTTGGCATGGCGGAACCCGCGTTTCGGCGCTTTGGGCAGCCGGCAGGAAGCTACATTGCGGTCACCCCCGCTCCCTCCCCGCCAAGCCTGGACGCAGTTCGTGCCAAGATTCAGGGCAAGACACTCGAGGCTTCCGAGATCGGCGCCGTCATCGACGATCTCGTGCATTATCGCTATTCGGATATGGAAATCGCCGCGTTCCTCGTCAGCTCCGCCAATTTCATGACATCCGGCGAGTTGATCGCTCTTACAGAGGCCATGGCGAGAGCCGGAACGCAGCTCAGATGGAATGCCAGGACCGTCGTCGACAAGCATTGCATTGGCGGCATTCCCGGCAATCGCACGTCCATGATCGTGGTCCCGATTGTGGCCGCGCACGGGCTCACGATCCCAAAGACGTCGTCGCGCGCGATCACGTCGCCTGCCGGAACGGCCGACACCATGGAGGTACTGGCCCGGGTCGACCTCAGCGTCGAAGCGATGAAGGAGGTCGTCGCGTCATGCAGGGGCTGCCTCGCATGGGGCGGACACGTCAATCTGTCGCCGGCAGATGACATCTTGATCGGCGTCGAGCGACCGCTGGCGCTGGATACGCACGAACAGATGGTTGCATCCATTATGTCGAAGAAGCTGGCCGCCGGCTCGACGCATCTTCTCATCGACCTTCCGGTGGGACCCAACGCCAAGCTTACGACTGCATCCCAGGCTATGCGACTCCGCAAGCTATTTCAGTTCGTCGGCGACCGTTTTGGCCTCGAGGTGGAGGTCGTGACCACCGATGGACGGCAGCCCATCGGCAGCGGTATCGGCCCAGCGCTCGAGGCTCAGGACGTGATGGCAGTGCTCGCCAATGAGCCCCAGGCCCCGCGCGATCTTCGTGAGAAGTCGTTGCGGCTTGCCGCCCACCTTCTGGAACACGACCCCGACTTGCGCGGAGGCACTGGCTATGCACGCGCAAGCGAGCTCCTGGAGAGTGGGGCGGCGCTTCGACAGATGGTGAAGATCATCGAGGCCCAGGGCCCGGCGCCTTCCGCCAGCGAAATTGGCAGCCTTACTCTCGACATTCCGGCCGCAAGCGATGGTGTCGTCTCCGCGATCGATTGCTTGCGCCTCAACCGGCTGGCGCGGACGGCAGGCGCCCCGCTCGACAAGGGCGCTGGCATCAAGTTGTTCAAGAAGATTGGCAATCGGGTCGAGCAAGGAGAGCCGCTCTATCGCATTCACGCGTTCGAACCCTCTGGGTTTGACTTTGCTGTCGGCATGGCCCAGCTGGACTCTGCTTACTGGATCGAACCGCAAGCCGGGGCAGCACCATGATCCGGAGTGCAGTTCAATGGCTGCCCACTTCCACCCATTTCGGGCCCCGGCTTGCTGAAATTCTGGATGTTGTCGGCCATGAAATCATCTTGCATCGATTTCCCGATGGGGAGCTGCGGGCAACCGTCGGCCCAGCGGCCACCACCACGATAGTCTGTTGCTCGCTCAATCAACCTAATGAAAAGCTGATTGCGCTGTTGTTTGCTGCAGAGGCCTTGCGGCGCGATGGAGCCAAGCGGGTCGTGCTCGTTTCGCCTTATCTCGGCTACATGCGCCAGGACACAGCGTTCCATCCGGGTGAGGCGATTAGTCAGCGCGCAATCGGGACTCTTCTCGCGAACACCTTCGATCGCGTCATCACGGTTGATGCCCATCTCCATCGGACGCCGAACCTCGCCGACGTCTTTCCTGGCATTGAAGCGCACAACTTGTCGGCGGCTCCTGAGATCGAAGCTGTGCTTCGTGCCGAGACAGTCGCACCCACGACCGTCGTGGTCGGCCCCGATGAAGAGTCGCGATCTTGGGTGGCCGACATTGCCGGCCGTCTCGGACTTGCATACAGCGTGGCGCGAAAAGTACGCCGGAGTGATCATTCGGTGCAGATCGCCTTCACAGACGCGCCGCTGTTCGCCGGGCGTCCCGTGCTCTTCATCGACGACATCGTGTCGTCCGGTGGGACGCTTACCGCCTGTGCGGAGGCTCTTGCCGCGTCAGGAGCCTCTTCTATCGAGGCCATCATCGTTCACGCACTATTTCCGCCGGCGCTTATGACAGAGTTCGGTCGCGCCGGCATTCGTTCCGTCCGATCCACCAACAGCGTGCCACATCCAACCAACGCCATCCGTCTCGACGATCTTCTCGCTCGCGCGTTGCGGCGGGAAGTTGTTGGCATGCCGGAGACTGGGAGCCCCCCGTGAGCGTCACCATCCAGTCTTGCGGCGCCGCCCGCACCGTTACCGGCTCCTGCTATCTGTTTGTTACGCCGAAAGGACAATTTCTGGTCGATTGCGGGTTGTTTCAGGGACCGAAAACGTTGAAAGCGCTGAACTACGGTGCATTCCCGTTCCGCCCGACGGATGTCGATGCCGTTTTGCTGACGCACGCCCACATCGACCACAGCGGGCTCCTGCCGAAGCTCAAGCGTGAAGGCTTTTCAGGCCCGATCCTGGCGACGCGCGGCACCATCGACCTCTGCTCCTACATGCTTCCCGACGCAGGCAACATCCAGGAAACGGAGGTTGCTGCCTTGAACCGCCGAAACGCTGCCCGAGGGCGGGCCGCGGTCACACCCATCTACACGCAGGCCCATGCGATTGCGACACTCGATGCCTTCCGGCCGGTCGAATACCAAACGTGGTACACGGTGGTGCCGGGCGTACGCGCCCGCTATTGGAATGCCGGCCATTTGCTCGGCTCGGCTTCGATCGAGCTGGAATTCGCCGATCAAGGCAAAAACGGAGGGCCGTTGCGTGTCTTGATGTCGGGTGACATCGGCCCAGATGCCAAACTGCTGGAGCCGGATCCGGACGCACCGACCAGCCTCGATTACGTATTTTGCGAGTCGACCTACGGCGATAGCGACCGCCCGTCCACAACTCACGCATTGCGTCGCGCGCATCTCGCCCAGGAGGTGCGCGATGCCGCCAGCGGACGCGGCGCACTGCTAATCCCCGCTTTTGCGGTTGAACGGACCCAGGAGCTGATCGTCGATCTGGCCGACTTGATGGCCCGCGGTGAGATTCCGACCGCACCGATCTTCCTCGATTCACCGTTGGCGATCCGTGCGACGGAAGTCTTCCGGAATCACGCGGCCAGCCTCGATCCGAGCATCGATCTGGACCGGCTTCTGACTTCCAGTCAGTTGCACTTCACGGAAACGGTTGACGAGAGCAAGTCGATCGCCAGGCTCTCCGGCTTTCACATCATCATTGCCGCAAGCGGAATGTGCGACGCCGGCCGCATCCGCCATCATCTGAAGCGGTGGTTGTGGCGCAGGGAGTGCACGGTCTTGCTTACGGGATTCCAAGCTCAAGGCACCCTAGGCCGCTTCCTGCGGGATGGCGCGAAAGCAGTGAGGATTCAGGGCGAAGAGATCAAAGTCGCTGCGAGGATTCGATATATCGACGAATACTCCGGGCACGCCGACGGTCCGGAACTCGCGCGCTGGATTGCCGCGCGGCGCCCCATTCATCGTGGTCTGTTCATCGTGCATGGGGAAGAGCACGCGCTCGGAGGCCTTGTGCACCGGGTCGCCGAGCGGACCGTGCCAGCCGCGCAGATTTTCACGCCTATGCTGGACGACGTCTACGAATTATCGACAGCCGCACCGACACCGATCGACGTTGCTCGCCGCCGCAGGCTCGCTCCCGATGCAGTCGTCAACCTCGATTGGCACAACGATATGTCCAAACTGCTTCTCGATATCAATGACCAGATCGAAGCGGCCGCAGACGATCGATCACGGGGCGTGATCATCCGAAAATTGCGCAGAGCGCTTGAAGGCATGTGAACGATCCGAAATGTCGAAGATGTACTTGATCAAAGTAGCCTTATTCGAGGCGCGGCAAGGCCTGTGAACCCGGTCAGCAAGGTGGCAAAGACGGTAAGAAGACCGATGCCTGTGCCGCTGACGATGACTTGAGCGAGCACGCCGTCAGATATGGTTCTCAGAACGAGATATGCCGCAAGGGACAACAAGACCCCCACACAATAGATCTCTAGCGAATTCTCTCCGCAACGAACAGCTCCCAAGAGCATGCGTGACCGCATAACGCTCCAATGCGCCGGCGCGAGGTTGGCGACGCAGACCGCAAGCGCAAGGAAATGCAGAAGCCGCAGCGGATCAAGATCCGACTTGTCTATCGGATAGACCAAGGCTTTCAGGAATTGAGGAACTACGAGCTCAAGAGCCGGATTGATCCAACTCATTGTAACAGCCAGTGACCAAATCAGGTATGCGGCCGAAAGCATGATCGCCGGACGCGACATCACGAATGGCGCCAACCGCCCATGCCCCACCACCGCCCACCATCCACCGATCGTGACGAGGAATTGCCAGGCGAACGGGTTGAAATACCAGTCGTTCGTCGGCCACCCCCGAAGGTTCCAGCCGTAAGTCTGGACCAAGCCGTACAGCAGAGCCGAGGCGGCCAAGGTCACATTTGGCCATCTGAGCAAAAGCAGGAGCCACGGCGCAAACAGTAAATGGAAGAGCACGAAGGTCGGCAGCACGTCCGTATTGACGGGACGGTATTGCAGGATCGCCGCACGCGACAGCGCTTCTCCCGGCTTCTGCAGGACGATCGCCACATTAGCCTCGTCTGCGAGGTCGGCATCTATCCAATAAACGGCCACGACCAGAAATAGCGTCAACAGCAGAAATGCCGAATAAATCTCCCAGCTCCGCCGAACCGTATGACAGATCATCGCCCAAGTCCCGGCGCTTCTGAACACGTGTCCATACGCCATCATGCACGTCAGCCCCGAGACAAACATGAAGACTTCGGTGGTGTCGCTGAATCCATAATGGCTCAACGTAAGCCAGCTACAGATATTCCCTGGGATGTGGTTGATGAAGACGAACCAGAGTGCAATGCCTCTGCAGGCATCGAGCCGAATGTCGCGGTCTGGCATCTTGTCGAGTGGACGCATCGCAAATGCTCGAAATACCCCCGCTCGGCTGACCCTATTCCCTTAAGCCTTGCCAGGCTCCCCAAGACAGCTTGCCAGCGCTGTGAGCATCTGCATCCGGCCAACGATCCCCACGACCTCTCTCTTGCGAAGCACCGGCACCTGCGAGATCTGGTAGACATCCATTTCCTTGACGACAGCATCGATCGTGGCATTCTCGTCGACGCAAACGGGATGACGGCTCATGACTGCTTCGACCCGCAGTCCCCTGGTTCGCTCACGAGCGAGCTCGCCCTCCTGCTTCCCCAGTAACCATTCGAGCCAACACCCTTCGGGATAGGTGACGCCCAACTCGCGACGATGGAGGAAGTCGCCTTCGGCAATGATGCCGACCAAGGCCCCTTCATCATCGAGGACCGGCAGGCCGCGCTGATTGGTCTCGAGCAGGAGATGGAGCGCCTCCAGCAGCGGCGCTTCCGGCTTCACGGTTGCAAACGACCTCCGCATGATATCTGATGCCCGCATTGCTTCTCTCCGATCGGAAATCCAGTTGGGCCTTCTCTAGTGGACCATCACCTCGGCCAAGTTGCCCCACACGATCTGCCCTACTCGCGCAACAAGTGCTTTTCGATGTCGCCGACCGGGTGCCTGGTGAGGTCGTTGGCAAGCTCCGCCACGAGCCGGCGTTTCACATCGGGATGGAAGTCCGACCGAAGCGCCGCCAGAGTGCGCGGCGGTGCGACGACGATCAGCGCCGTCGATGGCTCGCCGCGTACAATGCGCTCCACGGCAACCGCCACCTGCTTCACAAAGCAGCGCTCCTCGAGCTCATGCCAATCGCTCGTCTCCACGGCGCTTCTTTGCCCGCTATGCGCGGCTTTGCTCACCCGGCCCGGCCGGCCGCTTCCCTGGTCATGGGTTGCCGGATTCTGATCCTCGAAGGCGGCTTCCACCCTCAAGTTCGGGAATTTTTCGTCACCTTCGTTCCGGAAGAACAGAGCCTTTCGCCCATCGCCAACGAACACCACGGCGTGATGCGGTATCTTGATCATTGGGATCTCCTCCTTACACAGCTTCCATTCTGACCGCTCGTCGCTCCTGTTGCTTGATCCCGATCAATCTCGGCCGCTCTCAATCCGGCAAAATGTTGACAGTTGAGACCGAGCGTTTGATACGGTGGTGTCATGCGGGCACGAGCCGTGATGGTTTCCTTCTTTACAACGGTCGTGCCGGCCAAACGACGCAGCGCCGCGACCATCTGCTCCCTGCTCGTCGCGAATCCAATATTCGCGGCTCTCGCTTCTCATAAGCCGACGCGACACGCTTGCGAAACAGTATGGCAGTGTCCGCAAAACTCGCAACGCATTGGTGACCGCGGCAGAAATTTCGCAGCCGACCGAGCGCCGCATCGTTCAATCCAAACAGGCGCTCGTAGTCACGGAGGCTAATCTGAACAAGCGCTCCATCCTGCAGCTCTTGCAGCCTCTTCTCCAAATCGGGCAACGTAAAATTAGAACGCATGGAGGCACCATTTGAAGGGGCGCAGGATTCCAAGGGTCCCGCGCCGTTCCGCTATGCGAGAGCGCCTGCTGCCGCCAGCGTGCGGCATTTCAAACCACTTATGAGCTTAAGCCGAAAGCCAGCCTTGATGTGCGTCAAACTGTCGGGATGCGAAACCGCTATTAGTTTGCATCTTCCCAACCAGCGTCGGAGTACGACATGGTAAGCTTTGGTGGAAAATGTTTGGTAATGGTCGGTCTGATCGCTGGTTTCGCCGCCGCATCCCAGGCTGAAGACCTCGACATGGGCAGATCAGAGTTTCAATCTTCGTGCGCCAGCTGTCATGGTGCTGATGCGAGGGGCAAAGGACCGGTTAGCAACCAACTTAAGATACCGCCTCCCGATTTGACGATGTTAGCCAAGAACAACAACGGCGTATTTCCCACGAACGCTGTTTATGAGACCGTAGAGGGATTGAAGACAATTCCAGCTCACGGCACTCGCGAAATGCCAATTTGGGGAGAGCGATTCAACCCCGTCGTCAACTTGCCTCACTATGTTGATCCGTATTATTGGAAGATGGCTGGAGCGGAGCAAAGCCCGGAAGTCGTCGTGCGAAAACGCATCCTCGCTGTTATCGATTATCTGAGCCGCATTCAGCAAGAGTAGCAAGCGACAGCGCCGCTGATTAGCGGCCTTGGGACGCTTGCTGCGCCGACTGCCCACCGCGATGTCCGAAGCGGGTAACGCGCGGAAGATCAAATCGTCGCGGCGGTCGCGAGCATCACTCTCTGGCAGGCTTGGGGAGCGTTACCTCGATGCGCACCCGATCCGGAGGAATTGCAGCAAAAAAGCCATCGAGGCCATTGCGATCTGGGCAAACGAGTTCTGCGGAGTGGCTTGATACTAAGCATGAGCCCCCGACTAATACCGCTCGGGTGGGTAAGAAGCATGCGTAGTCACAAGAAAGAACGGCCATACATGGCCTATGGGAGCATGCGGTCCCTGCGGGCCATCTACATTTTCACGTGATCTAAAGCGTAGCGTCCAAAGATCATAGAAAGCCTTATCGATTGGGGGCATTGATGACGCCAAATTCTGCGACGGGCAGGATCCAGTAGACGATCCTGGATCCGGCGAAGGTCGCCTTCAGCCGTTCGAGCAACTGCGCCGCCTCTTGCACTCCAAGAACGGTCCGCACCATCAACTCGTCGGCATGCCCTTTGACCAGCTCGGTCAACGTCTGCAATCGGACGTCGGGACCGTGCCCTGCGACGTCCGAGGCCGTAAAGCCGGAAACGAGATCGCGCTGCTCGCTGAGGAAGTTGAACAATTCGTCGCGAAGCGCTCGGCCGGCGATCAGCGTGAGACAGACGAATTCGGCACTCATTTGGCCTCCTTCATGCCGCCAAATCGGCGATATAGGATCGGCAAAAGGATCAGCGTCAAGGCGGTCGAGGAGACCAGGCCGCCAATCACCACGATTGCGAGCGGGCGCTGGATCTCCGATCCCGGACCGGTCGCAAACAGGAGCGGGATCAGGCCCAAGGCCGTGATGCTCGCCGTCATCAGGACCGGTCTGAGCCTACGCATGGCGCCATCCACGACAATGCGACCCTCCGGTACGCCGTGGGCGCGCAGTTGGTTGAAATAGGACACCAGAACGACGCCGTTCAGCACCGCAATTCCGAGCAGCGCGATGAACCCAACGGACGCAGGAACCGAAAGGTATTCGCCGGTAAGCACCAGGGCAAACACGCCGCCAATCACGGCGAACGGGATATTGACGAGGACCAACAGCGCTTGTCGGATCGAACCGAAGGTCGTGAAGAGCAGCACAAAGATCAGCCCAATCGCCACTGGCACCACGATCGAAAGGCGCGCCGCCGCGCGTTGCTGATTTTCGAACTGACCGCCCCAAGTCAGCCTGTAACCCTCCGGCAACGGCAACTCCGTGGCGACCTTCTGCCGGGCTGCCTCGACGAACCCGACCATGTCTCGACCACGCACATTGGCTCGCACAACGCTCATCCTATTTCCGTTCTCGCGATTGACCAAAACGGGACCGTCGACGCGCTGAATACGGGCGACTTGTGAGAGCGCCACGTGCTGACCCGAGGCAAGGGTTAGCGGGAGGCTGGCGAGCAGCGTCGGAGCCTCGCGCGTCGTTTCGCTGCCGCGAACGAGGATGGGAGTACGGCGCCCCTCTTCCAGCACCGTTCCGATCGTACGTCCCTCGATCTGGGTGCGCAGCGAATTAGAGATGGCGTCCACCGTCAGGCCGAGCCGTCCCGCCTCCATCCGATTCACGGCGATCGTGTAATATTGGGCACCCTCATTGAGCGTGGTGTAGACATCCTCAGCGCCGTCGATGCCGGACAAAATGGCGGATAGCTTACTCGCAATCTCATTGAGCTTGCCAATTTCAGCTCCAAAGATTTTCACCGCGACATCGCCGCGGACGCCGCTGATCATTTCCTGCACCCGCATGTCGATCGGCTGTGTAAAGCTGAGCGATAGTCCCGGGAAATTGCCGAGCACCTGCCGCAGCTCTTCAATCAGGGCAGATTTGTCGATTGTCTTTCGCTCATCTGCTGGCTTCAGAACCAGGAACGTGTCGGTCTGGTTAGGTCCCATCGGGTCAAGCCCGAGCTCGTCGGACCCGGTCCGGGCCACGATACTCTTGACGTCAGGGACCTTCGCGAGAATGGCCGACTGAAGTCTGGCGTTGATAGCGATCATTTCGTCCAGGTTGATCGATGGTAGCGCCTCGACACTGACGATGGTGTCGCCCTCGTCCATCGTCGGCATAAAGGTCTTGCCGAGCTGGGTGTAGGCATAGCCGGCAGCGACGAGGGCCGCGGCTGCCGCGATGACTACCTTGCGTTCGTTCTTCAGCGCCCAAGCAAGTGCGGGCGCATAGAGCCGCGACGCAAGCCGGATCAACCACGGTTCTTGATGCGACGTAGTCTTGAGGAGAAAGGATGTTGCTACGGGAATGACCGTGAGCGCCAAGAGCAACGACCCGCCGAGCGCGAAGATAATCGCGAGCGCGACCGGGATAAACAACTTCCCTTCAAGCCCCTCCAGCGTCAGCAGCGGCACGAATACGATCATGATAATCAGCACGCCCGAGGCGACCGGCTGAAGCACCTCGGAGACGGAGCGGTAGATGACATGAACTAGAGGCGCGGCCTTTCCCTGCGGCTCCTTACTCAGATTTCCGACGACGTTCTCGACCACCACCACCAGCGCGTCAATCAGCATGCCGATAGCGATGGCAAGGCCGCCGAGGCTCATCAAGTTTGCTGACATGCCGACCATGCGCATGACGATAAGGGCGATGACGATCGCGAGCGGCAGGCTTAGGGCGATCACCAGGGAGGCTCGCCAGTTGCCGAGAAATAGCAGGAGAAGGACGACGACGAGGACGGTTGCTTCGCCAAGTGCGCGGATAACGGTGCCAACCGCGCGGTCCACCAGCCGGCCACGGTCGTAAAAGACCTGGATACTGACACTTTGAGGGAGTGATTGCTTAATCTCGTCGAGGCGTGCCTGCACGTCGGCCACCAGTTGACGTGCATTGGCGCCTCGCAGACCAAGCACGAGGCCCTCGACCGTCTCGCCATGACCATCCGCGGTGACAGCGCCGTACCGTGTCAGTGCCCCTAGCTGGACGCGGGCGATATCCTTGACCCGGATCGGAACCCCATCTTTGGTATCGACGACGATTTGCCTGATGTCGTCGATGGTCCGAATGCTGCCTTCGATGCGCACGAGAGCGCTGTCTTCGCCCTGATTGACACGGCCGGCGCCGTCATTGCGGCTGTTCGTCTCTATCGCGCGCCGAAACATCTCGTAGGAAATGCCGCGGGCTGCGAGCGCATCGCTAAGCGGGACGATTTCAAAAGCCCGGACATACCCCCCGAGCGCGTTGACGTCGGCCACTCCTGGCACCATCCGCAGCGCCGGACGGATCACCCAATCGAGCAGACTCCGCCGCTCGGCCAGCGAAAGTTCAGCACCTTCGATGGTGAACATGAACATTTCGCCGAGCGGGCTGGTGATCGGGGCGAGCCCACCTGCCACCCCATCTGGCAAGTCACGGGTGATGTTGGCCAAGCGTTCGGACACTTGGTTACGCGCCCAGTAGATGTCTGTGCCGTCCTCGAAATCGACTGTGACATCCGCCAGGGCGTATTTGGTAGTAGAGCGCAGGATCTTCTTGTTTGGCAACCCAAGCAGTTCGAGCTCGATCGGCACCGTGACCCGCTGTTCCACCTCCTCCGGGGTGAGACCCGGCGCCTTCATGATGACCTTGACCTGGACGGGCGAGACATCCGGAAAGGCGTCGATGGGCAGGCTGGGCAACATAACCAGTCCGGCGCCGATCAATAGGAGCACACCAAGCGCTACGAAGAGCCGCTGAGAAAGCGAAAATGCGACAAGGCGTTCGAGCATGACTAGCCTGCGCCCAGCTTGAGCAGGATTCCGCGGAGCGCGGAGATGCCGCTGACCGCCACTTCGTCCTTGTCTGTGATGGGACCGGAGATCACGACATGGTCCTGGTCCTCCTCAAGTAACGTGACCGGCACCAGACGGAACCCGTCCTGCATTGCCACGAACACCGAGGCCTGCTCACCCCTCCGGATCAGCGCAGTGTAAGGGAGTTCCCAAGCGCTCTCCCGTTTGGAAACGAAGGAGATCCGAGCAGCAGCAGTCTGCCCCGGGCGCAAATCGCCTGAGTTCGGCACCTCGGCTCGGACCAGCACGGTTTGTGTAGCCGGATCGGTCGTTTCAGAAACCAGCACCACTTGGCCTAGAGTGTCATAGCCGTCGACCTCCACCTTCGCGCCTTGTCGAATGGCTTTGATATTCGATGCAGGAACCGCGATCTCGACCCATAGCGGAGAGAGCTGTGCGAGCTTGATCAGCGGTGCCGATTGCTCCACGCGTTGGCCAGGAGAAACAGCAATATCGATCACGGTGGCCGACCGCGGCGCGGCGACCGTTAGGGTCGCGCTGATTGCTGCCTCGCTAGTAAGTCTTGAGATTGTCTCATCCGAAAGGCCGCTGAGGCGCAGAACCTGCCGACGCTCCGCGACTACAATGCTTGCCTGTCGGGCCTCCGCCTGGCTCGCCTCAAGAACACGCTGTGCGACCGCATTGCCTTGGAACAGTTGGGTGTTGCGATTGAGTTGCTGGGCAACCAGAACTTCTTGCGCAACGGCATGTAAATAGTCACGCTGCTGCGACACAAAGCTCGGACTCTCCATAGTGGCGAGCGGCTGTCCTGCAACAACGCGATCGCCCCGCGCCGCTGAAAGATTGGTCACCATTCCGGCCACCGGAGCGCTAACGACCCACAATTGCGGGGTAGGAATGACGATCTGAGCGGGATAAGGCAGCGTCTTGTCGGTCGGGCTCGCAATGGGATGAACGACGCGAATGCCCAGGCTCGTTGCCTGCTCGGTGCTGAGCTTTAGTTGGTCCTCGGCCACCGAGTTGGACGGCAAAGCTAGGAACGCTATTGCAATCAGGACGCGGGTCCTGTTCAGCCATAAGAGCGCTGATGAACTCAGAAACATCGCGAAGATCCCATTGCAGTAACCGAAACTGAGGTCTTGGGGCGTAGACCGACTGTCGGCGCTCTGCAGGTCAAAGACTCATGGGCCCGGTCAGCAATCTGACGCTAACGGGCGCACGGAGCGGAGCGCTTCCAGGCAATGCTTTATGATGCACCCTCACTGACCGGAAGCTGTTGATCTATGTCAGCAATTTGTAAGGTCGGATCTGCGATGATGGATTGTTAATCGCGGCCTGCGCGATAGCGGTCAGGTACCCAGGAGAAACGCCGTGCTGCTGAAGAATCGCGCTGTTGCGGCGACCGTATTCGCTCTCTGTTTATTGGGCTTGCCCCAATCGGCGTCCTCCCATGGAGGCATTCGGCAAGATCCATGGAATCCTGCGCACCTGACCAATCTGCCTCCGGAGATACGAGACCAAGCAAAAAAATGGGAGACCGCGTGTGGCGCCCCGATCGCCGCTACACAACGATTTGCGCTTTACCTCACGACTCCTGGCACCCAATTCGTTGCTCTTCACTTCGATGATTTCCAGTGCCGCAACAGAGGGGTAGTTTGCAACGCATCAGGGTGTCTGCACGAAGTGTACGTGGCAGCCCGGGGACGATATCGGAAGGTGCTGGCTCTGCGGGCTCAGGATGTCCGCCTGGTGCGTGAGCAAGATACCGCCCTTCTGGAGGTGCAAGACAGCTCGGGCGGAGCGCGACGGATCCTTCGCTGGAACGGGTCTCGGTTCGTGACCCAGACCGGAGCAGAGTACCGGTAGCTCACTTCCGCGCTTGGAGAAGCTGGCTATGGAGCCGAAGTGGTACATCTCATTTGAACCGGCCAGTCGCGGAAAGGACCGAATTTACCGGCGCGAAACCAAGACCTTTCCTACAGAAGCTGAGGCGAAGGCATTTGCGCGGATGATCCTTGATAGCGCCCTTCGCGTTGCCGCAGGGACAATAAACCCCGTTCAGCCAAAACGAGTGATTGGATCTAAGCGAGGACTCTCTGAGTGGATTTCTGGGCGTTGACCAAATGCGACGTCAACCGGTGCGGCTCCAAATCAGGGAAGTGGGCCTGAAGGGCATCGCGCTCGGGACGCAGACCTCGAAGCGATCGTGGCCTTCAGCCCGCCAAGCTCCGACTTCGAGAGTTCCAATCTCCACTCGTATGCGTCCAGGACGTCCTGAACGATGGCAAGACCGAGACCCGCGGCACCTCCTCGCTCGTCAAGGCGAGTGCCGCGCTCGATCACGTGTGACAGGTGGGTCGATTCAATGCCTTCGCCGTCGTCCTCAACGGCAAGAAGCGGCCGATTGTCATCGGCGGTGATTCGGACGCATCCTGCAGCATGGCGGGCAGCGTTCTCGATCAGATTGCCGAGGATTTCCGCAAGGTCGGTCCTGTCCAGCGGCAAGCAAAGATCGTCGGCGACAACGTTCTCGAATCTTACTCGCGCACCCTCGGGCGTGCGGGACACAGTCGCGATGATAGACCCCACGAGCGGTTTCACGGAAACTGATGTCGCTATGCCGCCTCTGGCGCGCCCACGAACCCTGGCGCGGGCAAGTTCGCGGTCGACGTGGCGCCCCATGGCTTCGCCAACAGCCTCGATGTCCTTGGCAATATCGTGCTCGCCGCGCTCCCGGAGGCGCGAGGCATCGGCCGCAAGAGCAGCAAGGGGCGTCTTCAGCCCGTGCGCCAAGTCCGCGGCACGACCGCGGGACCGTTCGATTTCGTGTTCCTGCGCATCGATGAGTGCGTTGACTTCCTCGACGAGAGGGTGGACCTCGGTCGGGACGGAGGACGGCAGATGCCGAATCCGCCCCGTTCTGATATTGGCAACTCCGCGCCGCAGCGCGACTAGCGGACGCAAACCGACGCCGACCTGGACCCATGTCGCAAGCGCCAGCGCGCAGCCGAGCAGGACGAGCGCGATCGAAAGATCCTTGGCGAACGCCGAGCTTGCCTCTGACATCCTTGCGAGATCCTCGGCGACGGCAAGGCGGACGGTGATCGGCTTCCCCTCCGCAGAAAGCGTAACCGCTCGCTCGGCCACCAGAACGCGTTGGTCTCCGGGTCCTGACGCTTCATGCTGGTGCGTTTCGCCATGGCTCAACCGATCCGCCGGAAGCTCTACTACGGAATCCCACAGCGACCGCGAGCGAAGCAACTGCCCGTGATCATCGCCGACCTGCCAGTAGAGCCCGGAAAGAGGCTCCGCGAACCGTGGATCGACGGGAGGCTGCGTCAACACCAACTTGCCTTGGGGGTCGACATCGATATTCGAGAGAAGCTGCTTCAGATGGACGTCCAGATCTTGAGCGAGGGTGCGCGAAACATGGCGTTCGAAGAGGATAGCGAGCGCGCCGCCGGCGATCCCAAGCGCGATCAGGATCGCGACGATGCCGCCGGCGACAAGTCGCAGGCGGAGCGAATGCCGGTTCACGCGGGCTCCTCCGGCATCAGATAACCGAACCCTCGCCGCGTCTCGATTGCGTCAGCGCCTAGCTTCTTGCGCACGCGGCCGACCAGCACCTCAAGCGTGTTCGAGTCGTGGTCTTCACCGTGACCGTAGACGTTCTCGTCGAGCTCCTGCTGCGAGACGACCCGCCCGCGATTCCGGAGGAGATGGGCCACCAGCCGGTACTCGAGCGGCGAGAGCGTAATCGGCACGCCACGGCGCGTCACTTTCATCTGGCGTTCGTCCAGAGTGATTTCGCCGGCGGTCATGACCGAGGAGCCGTGCCCCGTTGCACGCCGCACGATCGACCGCAGGCGTGCCAGCAGTTCCTCCATCCGGAACGGTTTCGGTAGGTAGTCGTCTGCGCCGGCGTCGATCCCGTCTACCCGCTCGGCCCAGCTGCCTCGTGCCGTGAGGATGAGGACGGGCATGTGGCGGCCATTGGCGCGCCAGCGCTTCAGGACCGCAAGGCCATCCATGCCCGGCAGACCAAGGTCGAGGATGATAGCCCCGTAGTCCTCGGTATCACCGAGAAACCAGGCGTCCTCGCCGTTCGCAACCGTCTCGACCACGTAACCGGAGGCTTCGAGCGTGCGCGAGACATCCGACGCGATCCGCTGGTCGTCCTCAACAACAAGCACACGCATCACTTCTCCTTGGTCCGTTCGACTTCGCCGCTGCGGGCATCGACGTGGATGTCGAACAGCCGCCCCTTGTCGTCGATCACGCGGAACTCGTACATCCAGACGCCGGCTTCGCGTTCGAGCTTCACGCCGACGACGTCGCCGGGAAGCTTCTCCTTCACCGCACTCAGAATATCGGCGAGCGGACGAATTTCGCCGGCCTTGACGGCGCGTAGCGCGTCGTCATGGTCGCGCGCGAATGCCGGCGCCCCGCTGCCTGCGACCACAATCGCAAGGATAAGGGCGCAAATTCGGGGCGAGTACAAATTCATGAAGCAGCTCGTCATCGGGTAGATATAGTTGCCAGATATCAGCTGACAATTCGCTGACCTCACTCAACAGGCGCCGGTCAGGCCGCTTCTGGCAGATTGCCCGCATCGCCGACGCATGGTGCGGCCGGCAACCGTCAGGAGATAACCTATGCGCAAGATCGCCATTCTTACCGTCGCCGCCGTGACCCTCACCGCCGCCGGCGCCCAGGCCGGCAGCCTCGGCAAGCCCTGCACGTCGGCCCCCGAAGGCCAGTGGCTGCCGATGGCGCAGTTGCAGGCCAAGGTCGAGGCCCAAGGATACAAGGTTCAGAAAGCCAAACTCAAGAACGCCTGCGGCGAGCTCTACACGCTCGACAAGAACGGCAATCGGGTCGAGCTTTTCGTTGACCCGACCAACGGCCAAATCATCGGCCAGATGTAGCGGTCCGCAAATGAGAACCGTAAGCAACACGATCGAAGCCGGCGGCGCGATGCCGCCGGCCACGGTCAAGGTCTGGGATCCGTTCGTCCGGATCTTCCATTGGTCGCTGGTGGCGACCTTCGTGATCGCCTACGCCACCGGCGACGAGATGGAGCGGGTCCACATCGCGGCCGGCTACGCGATCGCCGGCCTCCTTACGATCCGCATCATCTGGGGCTTCGTAGGCGCGCGGCATGCGCGCTTTTCGAACTTCGTTCGTCCGCCGCGCGAGGTGCTCGCCTATCTTCGTGATGTCGCAATGCTCAGAGCTCCCCGCTACCTGGGGCACAACCCCGCGGGCGGTGCCATGATCGTGGCGCTCCTCGCCGCGCTGGTCGGCACGTGCGCGACGGGCTACATGATGACGACGGATGCCTACTGGGGCTCCAAGATGATCGAACACGTCCACGAATTCCTGGCCAACCTGGCCGTCGGCCTGGTCGTGGCGCATGTCCTTGGCGTGCTCATCGCGAGCTTCGAGCATCGCGAGAACCTGGTGGCTTCCATGATCTCCGGCCGCAAGAGGGCTGCCGACTAGGCAGCTCTCTTCAAATCCAAACCGCAACCAGGAGCGTTCCAGTGCCAGCCACCCCTCACATAGAAAAGCACTTCACCGCCTCGGAAAGCGTCCGTGACGTCGTGATTGGGATGGCCGACGGCTTGACGGTCCCGTTCGCGCTGGCGGCGGGTCTTTCGGCCGCCGTCACCAGCACGGACGTGATTGTCACCGCCGGTTTGGCCGAAGTCGTCGCTGGCGCCATCGCGATGGGCCTCGGCGGGTATCTCGCTGCGCGCACCGACGCGGAACATTATGCTGCCGAGGAACAGCGCGAGCACCATGAGATCGATCAGCTTCGCGAGCGGGAGATCGAGGAGGTGGAGCAGATCTTTCGGGAGTACGGCCTCGAAGGAGATGCACTCAAGTCGGTCGTTGGCGCGGTCTCGGCGAATCGTCAGCGATGGGTCGACTTCATGATGCGCTTCGAACTGGGACTGGAGCGTCCAGATCCGAAGCGCGCGCCGATCAGCGCCGCGACGATCGGAGGCTCATATGTGGTCGGCGGCCTGATTCCGCTCGTGCCCTACATGTTCACTCAGAACATCGGAACGGCCCTGCAGATCTCGGTCGCCGCGACTGGCGCCGCCCTGCTTTGCTTCGGAGCCGTCAAAGGACACTTCACCGGCGTCAACAAGATCAAGTCTGCCCTGCAGACGTTGCTGGTAGGCGGATTGGCCGCCGGAGCAGCGTACTGGCTCGCCCACCTGTTCGGATAGGCCCTGTACCCTCGTCGTTCTCCCATCTCGAAGGTCAGAAACGCAGCGCGCCCACACGTTATCCGCGACTAATCAGCCAGATGACGGCCCCGATGCAGATGATGCCAATCATGTAAGGTAGCAAGTAGCTTAACGTTGTCCTCACCTCAACCTCCCGAGCGCCTGTGTTTGCAGTTTTGGTACGTATAGGCATCTCAACGTGCGACCTCATCAGGGTGGCGCCTTAGCCGTGCAGCCCCGCCACAGTCGGCGCGCGTTCGGCAAGTAATTGCACGCTTCCACGCGGCCGAAGAAGTTTCGAAAACAAAAGGAAAATTAGCTTCCTTTGTCGCTATCGCACTCTCGGAATCAATCTGATGACCGCGCTGCCGGCTTGCGTGACGATTAGCGGCACCACGCTGAAGATAATCACGATCAACCACATTTCAGAGCTTGGGGGCGCAAGCTGCAATAGGTGCGCAGCCGACGGTAGGTAGGGTGGCACAGCAAGCAGCGTTGCACATAGCAAAAGCGCGCCCCACAACCAGGCGTTCCGCGTCACCTCGTTGACGAAGAGCGGCGAGCGCGGATCACGCATGTTGAACGCGTGCCAGAGCTGGGCAAAGGCGAGCGTGAGGAACGTGATAGTGACTGTTGATCGGGCATCGAGAGCGAGCCAGGCCGACGCAGCCAGCGCCCCGAAAGTGCCTGCGGTCAACGCCGCCCCGTGCAGGACGATGGTGATCCATTGCCGGCGGCCCAGAATCGGCTCCTTTGGATCCCGCGGCGGCCGCTTGAGGATGCCCTCCTCGCCCTCGCCCATGGCAAGCGCGAAAGCGGGGAATACGTCCGTCACCAGATTGAGATACAGAATTTGCAGCGGCAGGAGGGGCAAAGGAAGTGCCAGCGACACGGCGAGGCCGACCGCCAACACCTCGCTGAGATTGCAGGACAAGAGGTAGGCCACGAAGCGACGGATATTGGCGAAAATCACGCGCCCCTCGTGGATCGCCTTGATGATGGTTGGAAACGCATCGTCGAGCAGGATCATGGCAGCCGCTTCGCGCGCGACATCGGTGCCGCGCAAGCCCATCGCCACTCCGATATCGGCCTGCCGCAGAGCGGGGGCGTCATTCACCCCGTCCCCCGTCATGGCGACAATCTCGCCCGCAGCCTGATACGTCCGAACGAGAGCGAGTTTTTCATCTGGCGTTACTCTCGCGAAAATTCCGATGTCTTGGAGGGCAGGCTGCCCGGTTTCAATCATCTGCCTGATATTCTTGCCCTCCATGACATTCGAAACGTTCTCCCCAAGACCGACGGCTCGACCGATACTTTTCGCCGTCACCACGTGATCGCCCGTGACCATGACAACGCGAATTCCCGATTGCCGGCAGTCCTGGATGGCCGGTGGCACGTCGGCCCGGGCGGGGTCTTCCAAGCCGACAAGACCAGCAAGCACCAGCCTGTCATAGGGTGCGGCATCGGCCACCTGGTCGATTCTCGTCGCGCAGGCGAGCACCCGCAGGCCGTCATGGCCGAGCCGATCGGCTCGGCTGAGCCACTCCGCTCGCATGGTGTCATCAAGCGCGACCTCGCCATTGCCGACGGCTACGCGCGTCGTCGCCGCTAGGACCGCCTCGGGCGCCCCCTTCACGGCGATCAGTACACCCCTCCCATGCTCATGAACGGTCGCCATCATCTTGGCGACGGGATCAAAAGCATGCTTGCGCACGACGCCGCGCCCCTCCAGCAAGGTTGTCCGCCTGAAGCCGGCGCGTAGCCCAGCACGCAGAAGCGCGATCTCCATGGGATCCCCACTGCCGCGCTCCTCGGGACCATCGAGATGCGCGTCGTTGCATAGAACCGCGATCCGGAGCAATTCGGCCGCCTGCGGATCGCCTGCGACCTGCTGACCCTCGCCCCCCTCTGGAGCGCCGGTCCCGAACTCGATCTCGCCTGAGGGTGTGCAGAGCCGTCGCACCGTCATCCGATTTTCGGTCAGGGTACCGGTCTTGTCGGTGAGAACGACCGTTGTCGCCCCAAGCGTCTCGACTGCCGAGAGACGTTCGATCAGTGCATTTTGCTGTGCCATGCGCCACATGCCACGGGCAAGCGCAAGCGTCGCGACGATGGGGAGACCTTCCGGAATCGCGGCGACGGCGAGCGCGATGGCCGCCTCGATCATCAGGAGAGGGTCTTTGCCACTCAATAGACCAATGCCACCGATGATGGCGGCGACAGCGATAGTCGCCCAGACGAGTTGCACCGACAGACGCTCGAGCTTGCGCTCAAGGGGTGAATGACCCGGATCGGCCTCGAGAACTAGCCGCGTCACCCGCCCGAGTTCCGTGATGATTCCGGTCGCGACCACGACACCAGCGCCGGTGCCGCGCGTAATCGCGGTGCCCTTGAACGCCATCGACGCGCGATCGCCGAGACGGGTGTCTGCGCTGACCGGCTCGAACTGCTTGTCGACGGCGACGGATTCTCCGGTCAGCGACGACTCGTCCGTTGAAAGCCGAGATGTCTCGATAAGGCGCAGGTCGGCCGATACGGCATCACCAGCTTCCAAGACCACGACATCGCCCGGAACGAGCTCCTCGGCCGGGATCACATGAACCCGCCCCTCGCGTCGGACACGGGCGGTCCGCGTGCCGAGCGCGCGCAAAGCCTCGATCGATCGGACCGCCTTCAACTCGGTCACGAACCCGATCAGCGTGTTGATGGCAAGCACCGCAAAGATGGCGCTGCCCTCCTCGAGTTCGCCGAAATAAAACGCCAGGCCGGCTGCGCCGCTCAGGAGATAGACGACTGGACTCTTGAACTGGTGCACCAGCAGGCGCAGCACGCCGGCTGAACGCCGCGAGGCAATGGTGTTCGCACCGAAATGCTTTCTCCGTGCGTTGACCTCGGCTTCGGACAGCCCCTCCGTGCCGGTCACCCGGAACTGCCCGAGCAGTTCCGTCACGGACAGAGCATGCGGAAATTTCGGGAGTATCAGCGGGCCAACGACTTCCTTCTTCGCGATGGCTAACCTCCTTTGCGCCCGAACGGACATATTGTGTCGCTAAGCCGGGCCTAAGCCGCCACGGCTTCGTAGATGTCCTCTTCCTGAGCCGTGTGCAAGCGCACTAGCGTCTCGATGGCCTCGATCACCCGTTGCGCATCTCGCACGATATAGCGGTCGATTTTCTCCGAGGGCATGTCCTCGACGATTCGGCTGAGCAGCCGGGCAAGATGCAATATCTCCCGATGGGCGCGGCTCATGGCTGAGAGGCCATGGCGCTCGCGCAGCACCTGCGCAAGCTTCGGATAGACGCTGTCTTCGTCGTCGCGCTCGTGTTTCACGACGCTGCTCTGAACCAGCCGCTGGGCCTCCCCGATCAACGTCCCGGCCGATTCGGGCGTCACGTCGTCCAGGGCGTCGACGATTTTGCGCAGGCGATCCAAATCCCTGAACAAGGTCTGATGATCGTGATGCAATCTCAGCCCCTGCTCCGGGGTGATGCGACGGCCACCAGCGCCGAGGGCCGGAGTGAGCGCGCGCAGCGCGTTCAGAATAACGGCGACATCGATCACCTCCTGCGCGATCGCCGCCGGCACCGGGGCGAGCCAACCCAGAGTGGCAGCGACCATCGCGACGAGCGAGAGCCCCATGCCGACGACAATACTTTGCAGGGCAATCCGCCGCGCCCGCTGCGCAATTATGATCGCTTCGCCCACACGGTCGAGGCGGTCGGCCAGGATCACCACATCAGCCGCTTCAGACGAAGCGCTGGCGCCCCGCGCCCCGAGCGCGACCCCGACGTCGGCTACGGCCAGCGCCGGGGCGTCGTTGATACCATCGCCGACCATGATGGTCGGATGCAGCCGTTGCTCGCCTCGCACCGCCTCGACCTTGTCGGAAGGGACGCGGTCGGCCAGCACGGAATCGAGGTCGAGTGCCGCACCGATGGCCTGCGCCGCCGCGGCGCGGTCGCCGGTGACCATCACCATGCGCGCGACGCCTGCATCGCGCAGCAGCCGAATCGCCCGCGGCGTATCGGCCCGCAGCTCGTCCGCCAGAAGCAACGCGCCGATCGTACGCCGATCCACGGCGACAAAGACAATCAGCGCCGAGCGCCACGAGGCGCGCCGGATAGCTCGCAGTTCCCACGGCGACGGCTCGGCATTTGCTGCAAGCATCTGCCGCGAGCCGGCGATGACATGCCGTCCATCGATCAGGCCGCTCAGTCCCGAGCCCATCGCCTCCTTGACCTGTTCGGGGGCCTTCAGGGCGAGACCGCGATCTACGGCGGCTGCGACCACCGTCTTGGCGAGCACGTGATGCGAGGCCTGCTCAAGCGATGCCCCGAGCCTGAGAACCTCGTCGGGATCCTCTCCCGGCGCGACCTCGATGGAAAGCAACCGCGCGCCTCCGACGGTCAGGGTGCCCGTCTTGTCAAACAGCACCGTGTGTGCGCGAGCCAGCGCCTCCAGCGCCCCACTGCCCTTGGCCAGGATGCCGCGGCGGGCCGCTTGCGCCACGCCGGCAATGAAAGCGACCGGCGCAGCCAGGATCAGCGGGCAAGGCGTCGCCGCCACCAGCACAGCGAGGCTGCGGGTCAAATCTCCAGAGATGCGCCACGCCATGAAGGCGAGGACGAGCGTCACCGGTAGAAGGATCAGAGCATAGCGATCGGCCATCCGTACAAAGGGAGCCTTTGCCGTCTGCGCCGCCGTCACCATACGCACGATGCCAGCGTAGGTGCTCTCGCCGGCCGGCGCAGTCACGGTCAATTCGAAAGTCTCACCCGCGTTCAGCGAACCTGACAGAACGGCACTCCCACGCGCTTTTTCAACCGGGATTGGTTCGCCAGTAACGGCGGACTCGTCGATGGTGGCCAAAGCCGAGCCGACGATTCCGTCGACCGGAATGATCTCACCGGCCCGGACCAGGAGTCCTTCGCCGACCGAGATTGCATCAACCGGAACATCTTCAATCCGTTCGCCGCTCTTGCGATGGGCCTGGCGCGGAGCACGATCTACCAGCGACCGCAGGTCGCGCTCCGCGCGAGCGACCGCGATGTCTTCCAGCATGTTGCCGCCGGAATACATCAACGCGACCACGGCCCCTGCAAGCGGCTGGCCAAGCGCCAACGCCGCGCTCATGGACAGCAGCGCAATAGCGTCCACACCAAGGCGACCGCTCAGAAGATCCCTGACGATCGAGACCGCCAGTCCTCCTATCACGGGCGCCGTGCCGATTGCCCATGCGAGGTCGGCCAGATCAGGCCGACGCGCGGCTCGCGCAAGAATACCCGCGGTCAATCCCGCGATTGCGATCGCAACCAGGGCCCATCGCAGAACCCGCTCAAACGACATGGTCTCATTCCGCAGCTACTTGCGTCCCGGTTTAGGTGGTTCCTGAATTGATTTCATGTAGTTCAGGGCTGCTACCGCATCATCCCTGTTGAAGCGAAAGGTCGGCATCGAGGGATAGATGCTGCTGTAGCCCTCCTGTAGTCGCTCCAGGAAGTCGCTATCGTAGAGCTTGGTTTCGCTAAAGCTGCGAAAGGGCGGCGCTTGCCTGTTAGGACTTGCCCCGGTCCTGCCAACTGAGTGACAGCGGGCGCACATTCTTTGCAGCAGCTGCTTGCCATGCTGCTGTTCCCCGTCGAGCGCGCGGGCGCCGCTGCTCGACCAGAGAGCTATTGTCGCAAGTATTAGCAAGCATCGCATCATCGCAGTCGTTCTCGCGAAACAGTTCACCAGCGCGAGGTTGCCTTGCCGTAAACATAAAGCGCAACCAACCCGACAGTTACCGCCGTCGAGAAGATCAAAATATTTCGATCCCAATCGATTCGCTCCTTCTCGGTTCTTCTGAAAGCCACGGCCGAGAATAGAGCTTTCATGGCAAATCGGCGCATCGAAGCAGCCCTCCTACCCACATGATGTCGCCGCCTTTGAAAGCCAGCTTGATGCAGCTCAAAGGGTGAGCCAGGGTGGTGATCGGGCTCGCTATAGCGACAAGTATGACCGCCAAATGGCACCGCGCCTGCCGAAAGCGATTGGCGCGATTGCCCCGGGCGTATGGGCACGCCGACTGCGCCCAGGCTTGGCGGCCGTTCCTCCACACTTGACCTGCCTCAAAACGTGCCCGCTGCGACGGGGCTAAACTGATTAAAATCGGAGGCGTCCAATGGACGAAGCGTTCAGGCGGAAAATCCTTCGGCTTCTGGATCAGCACCGAACCACGAGGATCGCGACGTTACGACCTGACGGCTGGCCCCAGGTTACCACTGTCGGCTACGCCAACGACGGGCTCGTCATCTATTTCCTTTGTGGAGCGGACAGCCAGAAGGCAGCCAACCTGGCGAGGGACGATCGGGTCT
Source organism: Bradyrhizobium sp. CCBAU 65884 (assembly GCF_028128835.1). Taxonomy (NCBI): domain Bacteria; kingdom Pseudomonadati; phylum Pseudomonadota; class Alphaproteobacteria; order Hyphomicrobiales; family Nitrobacteraceae; genus Bradyrhizobium; species Bradyrhizobium sp. CCBAU 65884. The sequence goes on from NZ_LBJU01000132.1 coordinate 256,783, forward strand.
CGCTAACGGTGGACGACGATCCCGCCCAGGTGATGGACATCGCGGGTCTATCGATGGCGGCACGCGCGAAGCTCGTAACGGATCCCACCGAATTCGAAAAAGCCTTGCGGCTCCTGATCTCGCGATATCCGAACCAAAAGGGCCTTGATCTCCCCATGCCGAAGACTTCGGATGTCTGCGTCTTCCGAGTGACACCGACGATCGTCTCCCTGCTCGACTACTCAGAGGGATTTGGACATACCGACCTGATCGCGTGCTAAGGAGCCGCGGCCGCCGCCAAGGCGCGGTGCGCTCCGCATTTCGCCCGCGTTCGCCGGAACAGCCGATCGGCAGGCGGTTTTGGCGATGAGGGGGCCTGCAGGGGCTCGCGCGATGTTGCTTTGAGTGCCCGACCGCCAGTTGAGACAAAACATGTTCCGCAGCATACGAGCCGATATTAGTCTCGCGATCCTGATCGCACTGGCAGCGTTGTTTCTCGTCCGCGTGCACAAAGCTGATGCAGCTAAACTTGCTGCAGATAGGGCGTTGCAAGGACGTCGCCTTGCGGAAGCATGGTGCAAGCCGTGCCATGCAATCGAACCGCACACGGCGAGGATATCAGATCAGGCACCGGGCTTCGCGGCAATCGCAAACAGGCATGGAACGACGGCTCTTTCGCTGAAAGTGTTCCTGAAGACCAGCCACCAAAGCATGCCAAACCTGGTCATCGCGCCTGATCAGGCCGAAGCTCTCGCGAATTATATCCTTAGCCTAAAGACCCAGGACTAGAACGCTGATCGGCCCCAACCGTGACAGTAAGCTGAGGTCTTAGCGAGCCCGGTCGGCTTGCAAGGTCTCGAAGAACGCCACGATCGCGTCAATCTGGTATTCGACGAGCTTTGGCTTGAGCATAGCCTGGTTCGGGCCTACGCGACGGTGGTTTGACGTCAATAGCTGTCGGAGATCGTTGGCTGAAAAAGATGGCCGACTGGCAATTTCGCTGAAGCTTGGCGCGGGGAAACGAAAAGCCGGCGTCTCCCTTGAAGAATCCGAGATGACGTGACAGAGGCCGCAGGTCCCGCGAGCGAGCGCGCGCCCCTCCGCAATCTGATCCACGAACAGTTGATCGCTGAACGGCGAGTTGGCCGGCACCTGAATGGTGATCGAACCGAATCCGCTGGCGCGGTGGCAGGCATTGCATCCGTTCGTGAGATCCGAGTAAGCCTTGGCAAAAGCCGTAGCATCCCTCTGTTGGATCGCGTGATCCAGAGCTTGCAGCTGTTCGGTCGTTTGAGACGATCGCACGCTTTCGGAGGACGTTGGCGTTGCCTTCTGCAAATTTTCCTGGATCTGTCGAAGCTCGTAATTCGCCAAGTCCCAGTTGCTGAGCTTTCCGGCAAACCATAATTTGATATGTTGGAATTGTAGCGCGATCATAAGGTCGGATCGCTGGGTTGACGTGCTGCCAGAGGGCAGGTTCACCTGTGCTCCCGCATTGAATAGCGGGAGCATCGCAGCAATCGCGGCGATCATCAGAGTCCGCAACTTCATGGCAGCGCTTGAAATGGATGAGGCACGAAAGCATCCTTGTGGATAGGCCCGGGCCTATTTTATCAGACAAGCAGGTTCGTAAAGAATGGTTTGGCGATGTCGGCGGCTGACGAATCCGTCCCGTCCGACTCGACAGCGGTGACAAATTCGCTTTTACAATTCCAGCAGCGCCAGAGCTCTTGGGCTTCCTGAGCATCAATGCGTTCGCGCCACTCGAGGTGCACTAACCCGGAACCACAGCGAGGGCATTTTTCGTTATGTAGTGCTGAGACCGGTGCCATATGGAACCTCCCTCGTGTCCGGTGCGCAGCATGCGATGTTGGCAGTATGGCGAAATGATCTAGATCAACGATTTGTCCGTTCTCCGGTAGCTGATGTGGGCGCAGTCCTCGACCACATGAGTTCTATTCAGGAAGCACCTAATCCGAAACAATCGAACCCGCCTTCGTCTACGGTCCCCTAATGGCGTGCGGCTGGTCGCCGAGCCTGCCCGGGCGAAGCTCATTTGAGCGCGTGGCTGCATGCTAAATCTGACCAGTTTTGATCTGTCGCAAAGCAGATATAGGCCAGAGGATCATTCTTAAAAACGGTTCACTCAGTGGAGTGTTGCCATGATCATTGAACGCCTATCCCAAGAGCATCGCAATATCGAGACGCTGCTCGCCATCCTCGAGCGGGAACTCGAGGTGTTCGACCGCGGAGAACGTCCCGACTACGAGGTCATTCGCGCGGTGATTAGCTATTTCGAAGTCTACCCGGAAGTGTATCACCATCCCCAGGAAGACCGAGTCTTCGCCAAGCTAAAAACACGCGATCCAGCTGCTGCTGCGAAGGTCGGCGATCTGGCTCGCGAACACCAGAAAGGGGCCCAGCTCTTACGTCGCGTCGCTCGGGCGGTCGATAGCGTACTCGCAGATCGGGAAATCCTTCGTGAAAATGTGGATATCATCGTTCGCGATTTTATCGCGCACGAGCGCCGTCACGTGATGATGGAAGATCGCGATTTCTTTCCCGCTGCGCTTAGTGCACTCAAGCCACAGGATTGGACCGAGATCGCCTCGGCGGAAACCGGTCTTAAGGATCCGCTGTTCAGCGATGTTGCCGAAGAGCGGTTCGATGCGCTACGCGCACATATTCGTCGGCTGGAGCAAGAGGCTGAAGCCGAACGAAAGTAGCCGCGTTTTCTCTGGCCATAAGGTTCCCAATAGCGAATACGCCGACCAAATGCACAAGGGCTGATAAGCCATCTAGCCGAAACGTAAAAGACCTACCATGTCCGAAGCACTCAAATCCTCCTTCTTCGTATTTCTCGCGTTCGCGATTCTGGCGCAATCCGCGGTGGCCGATCCACAACGCGGCAAGGACATCGCAAAACGCTGGTGCTCAAACTGTCATGTCGTCGAGCCCGGCCAGACGAATGCCATCGACCATGCGCCGCCATTCAGCCAAATCGCGCGAACGCCCGAGTTCGATCAAAACCAACTCGCGTTCCTGCTGCTCAAGCCGCACCCCAATATGCCAAGCCTGTCGCTCCAGCGATCAGAAACATCGGATTTGGCCGAATACATCCGCTCACTCAAGTAAGAAAAGCCGAAACGCATCGGAGGCTTGAGGTATGCTGCGCGTTGAGTTGATCAGGGACCTCGCGACCGAGCTCCAGAAGGAGCTATTTGCAAGGCGTTCCCTCTTTCGGCTTGGTAGCACAGGTCGTGTTTCTGTCCGCCGGCAACGCAAGGACGATCTTGTTTGCGCGGTTCTGCCGTCCTCATCGTGGCTTGAGGCAGGTCAAGGCTAACCGCCGGCTCGAGCCTATACTAAAATTGCACCGAATGGCATTCGCGCGCGCCGGTGCCGTTACGGTTGCCGAGCCTCGGACTCCTTGGGTCCTCGACCGCGACCATGGGTCGGCTCCTAGAGCAGCTCCGCCGGCCCGTTCGGTAGCACTAAGGTCGCCGGTTGGATCGCCGAAGCCCTGAACTGAACGGAAAGTGGAAATCGGCCTCGGCGCTCCTTCTGGAAGCCGGGGCTGATTTGCGTCCGGCCCATTCAAGCCGGGGCAGCGGGCTGTCGCAGGCTAGGCCCGTCTGCCGACCGATCAAGGCGTGTTCGGGGGCACTCGAGCAGGAGAGCCATATGATGTCCGCCAACCTTCACACAGACGACCTCGCCGCCGTCGTGCGTTATGCACTCGAGACCACCCGGGCCACGATGGTCTGCCCTTTCCACGAGGAGGTGGTCATCCGCGTGGGTGACGATGCCGCCGAGAGCCATGCCTTCGAACGCGCCAAACGAATCGTTAGGAGCGACGGCGAGGGCTGGCCATCGGACGCTCTCAGGGAAGAGTTCGGCCGTCAGCTCGGCACCGCCGAGGACGGTCGATGCCCGGAATGCGATCGGCACGATCCGCACGACTAACTGTGCGCGGAGCAGGTGCTGCCGCAGAGCCACCGCTCGTTCAGGTCGCCAAAAGCGAGCGCAGCCAGACCAGTCTCAAGATCGCTCTCTCGGCGAATGGCTGCAGGAGTGGACGCGCTCGGCATAGTGGTGCGAACAGCGACGGCCACTGGACCGGATGCGGCGTTCTGCGTGCACGATGGCGCCGAGGAACGCTATATCGCTGCATGCTACTGCAATTTGAAGGTCTGAGGCACGTCTACTTATGGTACGCCTCGCTGCGCAATCCTGCTTCCGTCGGCAATTCGGTCGCTCGGATGTACGACGACCTGATCCCCCTCAGTCAATCCAGACATCACCTCGGCGAACCGATTGTTGCGGTGACCAATCTGAACTGGCTTGGCCCGCGCACGGCCGTTCTCATCGGCAAAAACGGCCCACTGATCACCCTGTCGGAATAGGGCGCTTACCGGCACAGCCACGACGCCCTGAGCGCTCCAAGTGGTCACGTGGACGACCACACGGTAGTCGTGTCCCAGTTGCGACCACGCCTGCGGCGGGTCACTGAAGTCGATGGTCACACGTACCCGCTGTTCCTCGATGCCTAGCGCCGAGACCTTCAGGAAGCCCGCCGGATCCACGCGAACCACCTTCCCCTTGATGGTCTGTCCGCCCCAACCGTCGATCCGGACGGGAGCGCCGACCTTGATCTGAACCGCATCGGTCGAGAGCAGGTCCGCCACGACCTCGAGATCGAGCGGGTTGCCGATGTCGACGAGGCGCGTCCCGGGCAGGACCGTCGCCTCACTGTCCTGAAGAATCGCCAACACGCGTCCGCTCGCCGGCGCCAGCACCCGTATGCAGCAGGTCGGCTCCGCAGAGGGCGCCGCGTTGGCCGGGTCCATCAATCGAGCAGCCAGGCTGGTCCGCACCGCGCGGCGCATCTCGACCTGGGCCTTGGCGCTCGCCAAATTGGCCTCGCTCGTCGCCACCTCGAACTTCGCCTTATCGAAGGCCTGCGCCGAGGTGGACTGCGTCCGCAACAGCGCCTGCGCCCGTTGAAACTCGGTCTTGGAGAAGTCCAGGGCAGCCTGGATCCGCTGCACCTCGGCTTCCTGCTGCTGGATCGCAGCGTCCGCGGCCAGCACCTCGGCCTGAAGCTGGTCGCGCGAGCGCACGTCGATGAATCCCGGCAGCGCCGGCTGCATCAGGGCGACGACGGTCTGGTTGGCTACGACCTCGTCGCCGACGTGAAGCGAAGGGCCCTGTTCGCCGAGCGGATGCGAAATCCTCAGCACTTTTCCGGCGATCGGCGCCGAGACGGTGTAGACGTGGCGGACGTGGGTCTTGCCGTCGTCGTCCGCCGTGACTTCGATGGGCCCCTTCGCGACAGTCGCGAGGTCCACCAGAACGGGCCGGGGCCAGGCGAACCACGCCAGTCCTCCTGCGATCGCAGCCAGTGCCGCAGCGCCGATGATGCGTTTGGTCCACTGTGTCGGCATGGCTAGTCTCGCGTCTTGAGGACCGCGACGAGGTCCAGGTTGTCGATGCGTCGGCGGATAACGGTGGCGGAGGCGATGGCTGCCAGCATCACGACGGATGTGGCGACCACGTAGGTCGAGTGTTCGACGACGAGGCGGACGCGCATCAGTTCGCCGGCGAGGTTCGTCTTCATCACCCAAGCTAGGCCATACCCCATCAGCCAGCCGGGCGGCTGCGCAATCAGGGTCAGGATCGCGAGCTCGAGCAGCAGGATGCGCAGCACCTCGCCGCGCGTGAAGCCGAGCACGCGAAGGCTGGCCAATTCCCGCGCCCGTTCGGACAGCGAGATGCGGGCGTTGTTGTAGACGACGCCGAACGCGATCACGGCGGCAAGCCCGGTGTAGATGCTCGCCATCGTCGTGACGAGGAGCGCGACTGTCTTGCGGAAGTTCGCCAGAGAAACGCGCTGCAGCGCCACGCCTCCGACCGTCGGCATGGACTTCACCGCCGCGTAGAAGTCTTCCTTGCGGTTCTCGTCGAGACTAAGGTTCACGCTGGTCACGACGGGGGCCTCGCGCATCAACTTGCCGAGCGCCTCGATATCCATCATCCCCCTAATGCCGAAATAGTCCTCGACGGTCGCCACAATCGGCATGCTCACCGTGCGACGGGCGCCCTCCAGCAGGTCGACCTCGACCGTGTCCCCGGCCCCCACCCCGAGGATGTGCCCGAGCATGGCGGAGATGGCGAGGCCTGTCCCGGGGAGCGCGACCGGCCGAAGATCGGCATCGATGATGCGCCTCAGATCGGCATCGGAGGGCCGGCCGCTGATGGTGATCCTGCGTTCGACGTTGCCATGGCGGATCCGGACGGGCACCTCACGGAACGGCTCGGCCGTCAGCACGCCCGGCAGGCGATTCACCTGCTGCACGACGTTCTCGATCCGCTTCTCGGCGAAGCCGATGGTCGCGTCCTGCCGGTCGGCGAGGAAGTAGGTCACGTCGATCAGTTGCTCCATGGTGTCGCGCGTGAACAGCGAGACGACCAGGATCGCGGTCGCAAGCGCTATCCCAAGCGCCGTGAAGGCCGCGCGGACCGGATGGCGCGCGATGTTGCGGATCATCATCAGCGTCGGCTGCGACACGACCTGGTCGAGCTGGATGCTCGCCGGGAGCAGCCGTCGGTACACCGGAGGAGCCGGCGGTTGCATCGCGACGGCGGGCGGCAGCTTGACCACCTCGCGCAGCGCCCGCAGCGCGCCGATCGCGGCGGCGGCCGCGCTGAGCGCGCCGGCGGTGACGAACAGGTCCGGCGCCTTCGCGAACACCAGGAACGGGAAGTGGAAGAAGTCGCCGAACAGCGCCGTGACGCGCAAGCCCAGCCACGTGCCGGCGACACCGCCCAGGATGACTCCCATCACGACGATCAGCGCCACGAACTTGAAGTAGTGCAGCACGATGGTCCTGTCGGCGTAACCCAGCGCCTTCAGGAGCCCGATCTGCTCGCGCTCGAGCGCGACCAGCCGGGTCAGGGTGAGATTGACCAGGAAGGCGGCGACCAGGAGGAATATCGGCGGCAGCGTGCGGCTCATGTTGTTGAGCATGTCGAGCTCATGATCGAGCCAGGCGTGCGAGGTCTGGTCCTTCCGGCCATGGGCCGCCTGCCCGCCATAGGGGTCGAGCAGGGCGTCGAGGCGCGAGATCACCTCGCGCTCGGAGGCGCCCGGCTGCAGCTTGACCGACACCGCCGAGAAGGCACCGTCGAGATCGCAGACGCCGGCGAGCGCCTTCTCCGACATCCAGACGATCGCGTAGCGGCGATCATCCGGCATCAGGTCGCCCGGTCCGACCGTGTAGACGAACTCGGGTGACAGCGCGGTGCCGACGATGACGAGCTCGCGCTTTTTGCCGTTCAGGATGGCCGAGAACCGCGCCCCTTCCGAGAAGCCGTGAGCGCGGGCGAACGGCTCGTTGACGACGACCTCCTCGGACCGTCCCGGCTCCGGAAGCCGCCCGGAACGGATGTAGAGCCGATTGAGATGCGGCTCGCCATTGTCGGGCAGCGAAACGAAGTGCCCGCTCGCGGGCTCGGAGAAGCCGGGGATGTCGAGCAACGCCTGCTTGGCGATGCGCGTGTCGACGGCGGCGACGCCCGGAATCTCGCCTATCCTGTCGGCGAGCGCCTTGGGTGCCCGCTTCGCCTGGGCGAACACATCGCCGAAGCCGTAACGTTCGTAGTACGCGATCCGTGTCTCTTCCAAGGAGCGATGCGATCCGACGGCGAGCACCAGCGTCGCAACCCCGCCGCCGACGACCAGCGCGACGGCGAGGACCTGCGCCCAGAGCCGTCTGACGTCCCGAAACAGCTTGATGTCGAGCGCTCTCATGACATCACCAGACGAGTTCGGCCGCTTCCCGGCGGACCTCGTTCGTCCGGACGCGGGCGATCCGGCCGTCGGCGAAGAACAGCACCCTGTCGGCGACATCCTGGATGCTGGCATTGTGCGTGATGATCACGGTGGTCGTGCCGAGCTGGCGGTTGACCCCGAGCAGCGCCTCGATGACGCGAATGCCCGTCTTCGAGTCCAAGGCCCCGGTCGGCTCGTCGCAGAGCAGCACCGCCGGGCGCTTCGCGATCGCGCGGGCGATGGCGACGCGCTGCTGCTCGCCGCCGGATAGCTGTGCGGGAAAGTGGTGCATTCGCTCTTCGAGTCCGACCAGCGCGAGCGCGTCGGGGGGCCGCATCGGGTTCTTGGCGACTTCGGTGACCAGCGCGACGTTCTCGTAGGCGGTAAGGCTCGGCACCAGATTGTAGAATTGGAAGACGAAGCCGACGTGGTCGCGGCGGTACTTCGTGAGCTCGCGGTCCCCGAGGTCCGTCAGGTCCACGTCGCGGAAGAACAGCCTGCCGCTCGTCGGTCGGTCGAGACCGCCCATGATGTTGAGCAGCGTTGTCTTGCCGCTGCCGGACGGCCCGAGTAGCACGACCACTTCCTTCTCGGCGATTTCAAGATCGACTTCATTGAGAGCATGGACCGTCACCTCGCCAGAGACATAGGTCTTGGTTAGCTGCTTTGCCGTGAAAACGAGCTCGCTCATCGACGTCCTTTCGAGCCACGGCCGTTCGACGGCATCTCCAGCGAAAGTCAGCCGTGACGATAGCCGCCCGAAGAGCCCTGTCCGAACAGCCGGCTTGGATGAGCAATGAACGCAGGGACTTCGGCCGCATACCTCGCGTAGGCCTCGCCGAACTCGGTCAGGGCCTCGCGCTCCTCGTCACGCGCCAACTTGACGTACATGATCGTCAGCACCGGGAACATCGCCAGCGTGAGAATCGTCGGCCACTGCAACAGGAGACCAAACATCACCAGGATGAAGCCGACGTACTGCGGGTGCCAGCTGTAGGGGCCTGTGGTCGCAAGGCTGCGGGTCTGCTGCGCATCGTACAGCACCCTCCACGCGGCGGAGATCAGGACGAAGCCTGCGCCGATGAAGATGAAGCTCAGGATGTGGAACGGTCCGGCGTGGGGATTGGTCTTCCAGCCGAACATCATCTCAAGCAGGTGGCCCGCGTCATGCGCGAACCAGTCGACGTTGGGATAGTGCGATTGCAGCCAGCCGGAAAGGAAGTAGATGGTGAGCGGGAAGCCGTACATTTCGACGAACAGCGCGACCAGAAAGGCGCTAAAAGCCCCGAACGAGCGCCAGTCGCGGGATGTCTGCGGCTTGAAGAAGCTGTAGGCGAAGAGGATGAACACCGCCGAATTGACGATGACGAGGCTCCACAGGCCGTAGGCAGCCGCCGTGTCGTGCATCACGCGCTCCTTGAATCGTTCGGCCGGCCCCCGCCGTGATGGTGCCCGTGTCCCCCGTGCATGAAGAAGTGCATCAGCGGACAGGCGATGAGCGGCAGCCAGACCAGGAGTCCGAGCACATGAGCCCTATGCTCGGTGAACAGAAGCGCGCCGGCGATAACCAGGAAACCTATCAGGACCAAGCCGCCTTTGGCCTTGGTAGACATGCCCTCCTGATGGCGCTCTCGATATCCGGAATGGTCCTGCACCGACATCGGCACGCTCCTACGGCTGATGGAAGCTTAGCGCTGCCGCTGCCGTCATTATTGAGGCAGATCAACCATGATGGGAGCCGTGATGGCCGTCATCATGCTCGGGCTTCATGTGGAGCATGTACAAGAAGTCGAGGACGAACGCGGCCATCGTGCTGGCGGCGGCCGTCGCGTTCGCCGGGTCGCTGTGCCTGGTGCGGAGCCAGGAGACGGTGGGTGACGTCTCCTACATGGAGGCCATGATTCCGCACCACTCGATCGCCGTCATGACGAGCGAACGGGCCCACATCAAGGATCCGAGGGTGCGCAATCTCGCGGACGGAATCATCGAAGCCCAGGTCCGGGAGATCGGCGAGATGAACCGACTGATCGCCGAACTCGAATCCAAGCCGACGCCAGATGGCGCCAAGGACCTACCTGCTCGGCCGGCGAATGAGGAACGGCGAAGCCACCCTTCGGCCTTCCCGACCGAGGCTACTTCGGCGACTTGCCGGTCGGCATCCCCATGCCCGTCGTAGCGCCGCCCCGCATTGCCGATATCATCGGCATCATGCCCATGTGCGGCGCGAGCAGTTCGTCCGCGGTCTTTTTCTGCTCCTCGGAAAACGTTCCGGCCAGGTTGGAGAGCGCCGACTTCATCGCACGGGTGCCATCGAGGCGCGCCGCGAGCCATTTTTCCTGGAGCGACAGCTTCTCGACGAGGTCCGGTGATCCGGTGCCCTGTTGCGGCATCATCATCGAACCGCGCATCCCTCCGAGCGTCTTGGCATTGGTCCGCAAAGCGTCGGCGAACGCGTTCCAGGCGGAGGTCTGCGCTTCGGTGATCTTGAGCTCGGTCCGGAGAAAAGCGATCCGGCCCTCGACGCGATCGATGGTCTCCATGCCGCCCATTCCGTCGCCGCCGGACTGCCGCATCATGCCCATCATCCGCATCATGTCCGACATCGGCATGTTGGCGCCCATCATGTCCATCGTGCCGCCGCCCATCATTCCCGCACCCGGCATGCGCTGAGAGCCGGCCTTGTCGGGCGGAGCCGCCTTGGGCTCAGGCTGCTTCTGTTGCTCCTTCTGATCGGGATGGTGACCTTGGTGCTCGGCGTCCGATTGGGCCCAGGCAGAATACCCGACGGCCGAGACGAGTAGCGCGGCGGCGAGAGTCAATGCGCGCATGGCAAGCTCCTGACGGTTGTGGCCAGACGAGTTTGACTGGTTCCGGGGGCGGTCGGTTGACGCACGTCAATTTCGAGTTTCGTCGGGGCCGCGCATCCGGTGACGGAGCGGCCTTGTCCATCTCCGCGATGAGGCTGTCGACGGGCCGCCACTGCTCTCGACGCGCCCCTCCGATCTCCGTTCGCCAAGACGGAGAGGAACTTCGCCGGACGTCGGGCTGTCCAGGCCGCTGGGACGTTCAGGAAAGACACCCTTCAGTAGCTTGGCCAATCACTGATCGGTTCAGTGCGACAACAGCACGGGGATTGGCGGCCTCGTGAGAATGCTGCGGGTCGCGCCTCCCAATATGAACTCTCGTAAGCGGCTATGACCATACGCCCCCATGACGAGCAGATCCGCCCTGCGGGAAGCTATCTGAGACGCGAGGACATCGCCGATGGCCCGTCCTGCGGCGTCGACCTCCTCGACGACCACATCGATGCCATGACGCGAGAGATTCTTCGCAAGTTCGGACGACGAGCGCCGGCTCGAAATCGCCTTCTCATTGGTCACCGTGAGAATAAACACCTCTCGCGCCTTCTCCAGGATCGGGATCGCATCGGAGACGGCACGTGCTGCCGCGCGGCTGAAATCCCACGCAACGATCACTCTATTAAGCTCGGCCTCCTTTGAGGCGGTGGCCTCCGGCAGCACCAGCGTCGGTCTTCCCGAACCGAAGATGATCGCTTCAGCGTACCATTGGTCGTAGGATTCCGGCACCGGCACGATGGTGAGATCACGCAGCCGAGCATAGTCTACCAGGAGGTCCGGGACCTCGGACGTCAGGCAACGCTCGAGAATGATCTCGTGCAGCAGCCCTGATTTCGTGGAGGCCGCTTCAAACGTCGCCAGCAGGTCCTGCGCATTTTTCCTGCTCTTGTGAGCCTCGCTGGCCACGATTGATCCGACATTGCCGACCCCGGACAGGAAAGTCCCGGGTATCTGCACATGGACTTCACAACAGATTGCCGCGATGTGCGCGGCAAATGGTGAGATCAGCGACACGGCGCGGTCGATGACTGAAACCGGTGTCGGTTCGGGATAGCTGGTCAAGGTGAGCAGAACGTCCTTGATGGCCATCGCGTGTCTCCGAAATTGCAATTTTGGCACGGTACCAGCGCCGGGTCTGGGTCGATTGATCTAGGTCAGAACGTCTCCGGTCCGGCCCCTGCCATCAAATTTTTGATCGCCGGCCCACACCACCACCTCGGGTCCGCCGAGTTGACGCAAATCAACCGGCCGTACCTAGGATTGCCCGATAAGCTCCGGTCGTCAGTCGCTACTCGTAAAATGGCTAAAAGTGGAAGCTGTGCCGGAATATCCGAATGCACCTCCGGCACGCCTACGGCGGCGTATTGGACTGCCCCTGCTCGTTCTCTACGGCACCGTAGCGACCGTAGGAGCCGGGATCTACGTCCTAATCGGCGCCGTCGCGATAATCGCCTCAGCATACCATTGATCGTAGGATTCCGGCACCGGTACAATGGTCAGGTCACGCAGCCGCGAATAGTCCACTAGGGCGCGGACTCATAACGCGCGGCCAACCATAGGCGGATGGATGCGAGTTGGACGAAGGCAAGGTAGTTTCCCGCGAGCCTGTCGTAGCGCGTCGCTACTCGACGACATTGCTTGATCCTGTTGAAGAACCGTTCGACGCGGTTACGAGCGCGATAGAGGTAAGGGCTAAAGCAGATCGGATCGCTGCGGTTGCTTTTCGGCGGGATATTGGCCCACGCGCATTTCTTCATGGCAAGCTCCCTGGTCCAGTCCGCGTCATAGCCACGGTCGGCAAGCAGCATTGATCCGGATTTGAGACTAGACAGCAGATTTCCGGCAAGTCGAACGTCGTGCGCCTCGCCAGGGCTCAACGCAAGCCGTACCGGCAGACCATTGCCATCGACTACCGCATGGATCTTGCTCGTCAAGCCACCACGTGATCTTCCCATCGACTGGCGCTGGTTCCTTCGAATGCAGGCCGCCTGCTGATGCACACGGACAATGGACGTGTCGATCATCTGGACAGCGGCATCATGGGCAGTCGCAAGCGCATCTATGATACCGCCCCAGACGCCAGCCCGTCGCCAACGGACGAAGCGGTTGTAGCAGGTAGTGTACGGACCGAAGTTCTCTGGCAGATCGCGCCATGGCGCTCCAGATCGCAAGACCCAAAAGATGCCATTGAGGACACGACGGTCATTCACTCGTGGCACGCTGCGCGACTTATTCGGCAGCATCGGTTTAATGGCAGACCACTCATTGTCCGTCAGTTCGTAGCGCATGATTCGGCCCCTTCGGTCGTATGGTTTGAATCATGGTTCGGCCGTCAAGCTCAACTGGTCGCTACACCCGGAAGCAGACATATTATGCTGACCTTGCGTTTTGTCGTTCGGACCCGTTGCGGACTTCTTAGCTACCAAGCCGAGGTCGGCCCCCACGCGGACTTCGCCAGCGTGCACCGCGACTCGACGTATGCTCCGGTGAGCTCCAGGACTCGTCAAGCTGCTCTTATCATCTCCGCGAACCGCCGAACCGTGGTTGTCAAACGTGCTGTTTCATCACTCAGCGTTTCCGACGCGTGGCGCACCTTATCGGCGGCCGCCCCAGTATCGACCGCGCCGCGATTGACTTCCCGGATGCTGCTGACGACCTCGTCGCTACCGTCCGCGGCTTGCTGCACGCCTCGGGCGATTTCCTTGGTCGCCGCACCTTGTTCCTCCACGGCCGCGGCAATAGTCGCCGAAATCTCCGATAGACGCGAGATCGTGCCGCCGATTTGTTGGATGGCGTCGACCGAAGCCTCTGTCGCTGCCTGCATCTGGGTAATCTGGCTGCCAATTTCGTCGGTGGCTTTCGCCGTCTGCGCCGACAGAGCCTTGACTTCTGCGGCGACCACGGCGAAGCCCCGTCCGACGTCGCCAGCGCGCGCTGCCTCGATGGTGGCGTTGAGAGCCAACAGATTGGTCTGCTCTGCGACCGCCGTAATCATCTTGATAACCTCGCCGATGCGACCTGCGGCCCCCGACAATGCAGCCATGAGCTCATTGGTGCGGTGCGCCTGGCCGACAGCGGCGCCCGTGATCCGGTTGGCTTCGTCCACCTGACGGCCGATCTCGCCAACGGAGGCTGCCATCTCCTCGGATGCCGCACTGCCGAACCAACACTCTTGGACGAATTCTCCGACACTATGGAAACGCCTTCCGTAAGAGTGCGGGTCGAGCGGGCGGCGTCGGCCAGCGTGACAGCGGTCGCCTCGATGTCTGAGGATACCGACGAAACGGCGCCAACGACGCTGCCGACCGTCGCCTCGAATTCGTCCGCCATGCGCGCGAACTCTGCCTTGCGCTCCTGCTCGGAGCGAATGCGCCGTGCGGATTGATCGGCTTCCATCTCGCGAACACGCGCGGCATTGTCCTTGAACACCTGCACGGCCTGCGCCATTGCACCAATTTCGTCCTGGCGTGAGCCGGAGGGGACGGGAGCATCCAGGTCACCGCCAGCAACCCGCTGCATCGCCGAGGTCATGGAACTGATCGGGCGTACGACGCCCAGCACCACGCCAACAAGGCCTGCGCAGATCATCAGGACCACGGCCGCGGACACCCCCCAAACTGCATTGGAAACAGTGCTAACCGTTGATGACGCGCTGGCCTCGGCGGCGGTATTTGCATCGGTCGTCCTTTTGACGACATCGTCAATGACGGCGCGATGTGCCTTGTAGGCTGAGGTTGTCGCTTCATAGGCCGTGACCGCGGCTTCGGTCTTGCCATCGGCCAGGGCTGGCAGCAGTCCTTCTTCGATGGCCCTCCAGAAACGACCAACTTCGGCGTCCGACTTTTCGATCAGCAGCGATTTCAACGTCGGATCGAGCTTCGACTTCGACCAGAACTCGCGTCGATCGTCGTAATCCTTCCGGAGCTGTGTCAGCCGCTCTCGGTGCTCAGCGTGGGGGGCGGAGCCACGTAGCGCAAGCGTCGCCTCCAAATAGGCCTCGATCACGTATTCTGGCGGCGGCAGGATGTCGGCGATCAGATCATTACCGAGCTTGATCCTGTCATACACCGGTCCGCCCACTTTGATTTGCTGAAGGGCGTAGTTGCTGGTGCCTATGATTGCAGCGAGCCCAAGCACGACGGCAATACCGAAAACAACAATCGCGCGCGAAATGGTGAGACGAAACGGCACGGTATTCTCCAGTTAAGCAATCCGAGCATCAGCACAACTTACGTCGCCGCTCTTAAACCTCGCTTGCGTTTGCTATCGGAAATCGGCGGGTTTGCCGCTCTCTGGTTGATATCGCCGAATCACGCCGCTCAATCGTCGAAATGCCGGCGCGACTGGTATTCTTGTGCCGTTCGTTCTCCTCCAACCTAAGCCGAGGCAACTATCAAACCGTCTATCCGTTTCCGGGCAACTTCGATCAGCACTTGGATTCCGTGTGACTGTTCGATGAGCTGATGAATCGCCGGCTCCTTGCCGAAATCTGACAGCACGATCCGGATGCATGCGTTGGCGGTGTCGAAAGCCCGCAGAATTCGAGCCAACTCGCTTGGCGTGAGACTCTCGATCTGCATGCGGGATACGAAGGTCTCGACCTCGGCCGAGATTCCACGCAAGCGCTCCATTGCCATGGTCACGGTTGGTGCGGTCCGTGGATTGAAGGACACGACGTTGGACATGCGGTGTTTCCTCTTATTAATAATTGTACTGGTAGTATGCTGATGATCATATAATCAGCAACGACCGCGCTTATCGGAATTCGGTCAAAATTGATCCCGCTCAACAGCCCGGTGAAAACTCGTGCCATTTTCAAAGCTGAAGCAATCTGCTCATCTGAGACTGCAACGCGTCTCAACCCCCGACGAATTCAGGGCAATCGGATTTTTGGACATTGAGCGCCACGCTTTGCTCGGCCCGTATTTTTACGGTCGTGCCATTACTTCGCTACCGGGCGCGCTGCTAATGCTGGAGCGCACATCGCCTCGGGCCCTCTCGGGCATGATGAACGCGATGGGTTGCACTGTAGTCGTGCCAATGAGCAACCACACGCATGCTGTGTTCAACGGGAGAACATGGAGCTCGTCCGAAATCGGGTTGCTCAGAAGCGAGATCTTGCTCGATCTTCACGAGCCCGCTCCCAATACGTTCGCTGTCATCCGGTTCTCTTCCGACATGCAGAATCGCGGCTGGGAGGAGTCGGAAGGAAAATTACATTTGCGCAATGCGAGCGGCGAGCACCTGTCGCGCCTACAACATGTCATTCGAGGCGCGCTGGCTTTGTCTTGTACGTCGATGCATCATCGGGAATTTGCATCTGTTGCGGAATCGCTTCGGGATGAACTGATGGATGCATTGGACCATCTGCTGGTCCTCAAGAGCGATCGACGTTCCGGCCAACGCGCTTTCGAAAGGCATCGCAAGCTGGTCTTGAGGCTCGATGAATTTGCGCATTCGCATCCAGAGCTGCCTCTCTACAGCGAGGCCTTGGCCAGTGAGCTCGGCACGTCGGTTCGAACGCTGCAGCTGGCTGTCCAGGCAATTCACGGAGCGAGCCTGCATCAGCATCTCCGCAACAAAAGGCTTTGGGCCCTACGTGCGCAACTCGCACGGGGCATGCCTGCAACGTCAGTTTCATCGGCCGCTCTCGCGAACGGCTTTTTGCACATGGGAGAGCTATCGCACCTCTATAAAGTCACGTTTGGAGAACTGCCGTCCGAGACCCTTTTGCGGAGTAGAAGCACATGAAGCGCTTGCGAGGTGCGCCGAGTCGGCAGGTGCAATTCTTAAGGGAACACTCGGTCGTCAGTCTGACGGACTCTATTTATTTGTCCGGTTATGTCCCTTCTCGGACGTTCGATAACGTCCGCCTTCGCGCCGCTGTTCGGGGACAAGCGGACATCAGGTGCGCCCGCTCCTAGCGGGAGGTTTTATGAGTACGCACCCTAGAACGCCCGGCACCTCGGACGACAAGCAGTGATCGAGAACGATCTCGTGCAGAACACCGGCTCTCTGTGCGGTGGATGTGGAACGATTGCAGGAAGGCTATAGCAGCATTCATCCTGCGATGCCGACCTTTCGCTTCAAAAGGGACGACGCAGAAGCTGTACTGAACTACATGAAGTCAATCCCGGAACTACCGAAGCCAGCCCCGAAGCGATGAGCTGGCAGTCTCCCAGCACCCCTTGGAGGCGCAGCGAAGAGAACCTCCAGATTGTGCCGGCTGGAACGGCTGAGGTTAGCTGCACTCGCAAGTGCAACATCGTTCTAAGGCCCGTTGACGTTGATCTAGATCATAGCGTCGATCACAAGCATACCCATAAAATAAGAACAACCAAAGTTGGAGGAAGCCCGTGAGGACACTTTTCATCACCACGATCGTGCTTGCTTTGACGCAGATCTCCGCCGTCGCTCAGCCAGCCAAGCAGGCCGACATAGGCAAACAAGCCTATGAGGTACAATGCGCTGTTTGCCATGGATTGGACGCGAAGGGAAACGGCCTCTACGTGACAAGCCTGAAGATCGCACCACCGGATTTGACTATATTGTCGAAGACAAATGGCGGCGTGTTTCCGGTTGAGCGCATCGTCAAAGTGATCGATGGACGAACGGAAATTGCTGCGCATGGCTCCCGCGATATGCCAATATGGGGCAAGCGGTGGGCTGTAGTTGCGGCCGAGCACTATGTCGACGTTCCCTATGATCAAGATGCCTACGTTCGAGCCCAAGCTCTGTCCATCATCGACTACCTCAACCGCGTCCAGCATTAGCTCAGTTGCCGATGCCGCCAGCGCCCTGCTTTTAGCCTGCCGGCGGCAATCACCGGTCAGGGACACAAAACGGCTGCCCAACCAGCCTGCCGTCCCTCAAGCGATCGAGCGCTTCGTTGGCCTCCATGAGCGCGAAGGCCGTGGTATGCGTCTGAATTTCAGCCTTGGCGGCAGCGGCTAGGAAATGGATGCTATCCTTTCTGGTCAGGTGCAACCGAAGCAATTTGGCGTTCACCCCAGAGAATTTAATAGGAAGGGCAGGAATGTCGGACATATGGATACCGGCACAAACGACCCGGTCGCCCTTTCGCACCGCGCGCAAGCCAAGAGGCACAAATCCGCCAACAGGTGCATAGATGATTGCGGCGTCAAGCTCGCCCGGTGGCCGATCGTCGGAAGCCCCCGCCCAAGCTGCACCGAGTGAAAGCGCAAGCTGCTGCGCATCCCGATCTCCGGACGTGTAAAGACGTAGACTGTCTGCTCCTGATCCCGAGCAATCTGCGTTACGATGTGGCCTGCCGCGACAAATCCATCGATGCGACGCCACTTACCAAATTCTTTGGAGATAGCCGAGAGAGGCTTTGGGCTATGCGGGCAAGCAATCTGATGCATGCAACTGGACTAACGACTGCGACCGCATATTCCTTGCCGGCGAGCGAAGTCCTTCGAGCGCTTCAAGTCGATCCGGGGGGCGGCCTGGCAGAATCTGAGGCGACGGACCGCCGTATTCGCTTCGGCTCAAACGCGATCGCCACACGGAAGCGCATCGGCGCCCTGACCATACTTCTTCACCAGCTGCGGAGCCCGGTGGTCTTACTGCTCGCGACCGCCGCTGCGCTCGCCTTCTGGTTCGGCGAGCTTGAGGAAAGCGTGGCGATCGTCTCGGTTCTCGGGCTCAACACGCTCGTTGGTTTCGTTACCGAAACCAGGGCCGTGCGATCGATCGAGGCACTGCGCGCGCTCGGCCGAACATCGGCGCGCGTGCGTCGCGACGGGCACACGCGTGTGCTCCCGGCGGAGGACCTCGTGCCGGGCGACATTCTCCTGGTCGAGGCCGGCGACGCGATCTCGGCTGACTTGCGCATCGTGGAGGCTTCGCGTCTCGCTGCCGACGAATCGACACTCACTGGCGAGTCGGTTCCTGTCGACAAGTCGGCTGAGCCGACTTTTTTTCAAGATGCGCGGACCTCCGAGCGCACATCGATGCTGTTTAAAAGAAACGGTGGTACCCGAGGCAGTGGCCTTGGAGTGGCTGTCGCGACGGGCGCCCAGTCCGAACTCGGGCGTATTTCTCATCTCGTCGAAGAAGCAGAGCCACAAAACTCTCCGATCGAACGCAAGCTCGCGCGATTGTCCGGGCAACTCATTTGGGCGGTCGGGCTTCTGACCGTCTTGATTGCCGCGGTTGGAATCGCAAGGAGAGAGAATGCCTTCTTGATCATGGAATCGTCGATCGCGCTTGCGGTTGCCGCCATTCCGGAAGGCCTCCCCATCGTAGCTACGCTCGCGCTCGCCCGCGGGATGTGGCGCATGGCTCGCCAGAATGCACTTCTCGAGCGGCTCTCCGCGGTCGAAACATTGGGCGCGACCACGGTCATCCTGGGAATGCGAAGCGGGGGCCGAGACCTTTCTTGGCTATGACGGAGCACCGTTGGCGAGCGTCAAGAGGAAAATCGAACTTAGAATTGGTATCACTAACATCTCGCCGACAGCCTCGAACCGAAGGGATTGTTGACGACGTCATTCCTCGGTGTGCGGCAGCATTCGGATCAGCGTACGGTCCCGTAAAACCCAATGGTGAGCGAGCGCGGCACTCGCATGGAGCGTCGCAAGAACCACCAGTGCATGAGCGAGAATTTCGTGCACTTCCTTCACATTATGAGCAAAAGTCGCGTCCTTGAGCCACGGCGACGGAATGGTGACGAGCCCGAAAAAGGGGAGTGCATCGCCACGGGCGAATTGAAGAACGATTCCGGCGACCGGTACAACCACCAGGAGCGCATACAGAGCATAGTGCGCGATCCCGGCGAGAGGATCGCCCCACCTTCCGAGCAATGTGCTAAATTTGGTAGTTTCCAATAAGGGGCGCAAGTCAACGAGTCGCCATATCAGGCGGGCTATGACGAGAACAACAACTGATATCCCAGCCGAGATATGAATGAAGAGGCCGGCGTGACGAGGTTCTCCTCTGGGCAGGAGATCACCGAAAATTCCTAGCGTCCAGGCGAGGATGACAAGGACTACGGTCACCCAGTGCAGCACCTGCGCGACCGCACCGTAGCCTGTCGGGGAGTTGAATAGCCGCATAGCCAATGCCTCCCTCTAAATGTCATCCTGAACTCGGCTTCGGGCGTTGATGTGGATCAAATCAAGCGAAGCGGCTTGCGGCTCGGCAAGAGACCTCTCGCACGGGAGCCAGTTTCGGCACTGGATCAAGCGCGCATCGAATGCGCCGCAGCTGCTTCGCTTCCTCGATAATGTTCTAGAACACACGCTTGTCACGTTGAGCGAAGGCGCTGAGCTTCGTACCACCGTATCGACGCAGCCGCGCAACCTTCCATATGTGGCGTCCAAATCAATGCGTTGTGGCGCGCCCAATCCCAAGCCGAGCGTTCGCGTTCGGTCTGGTCCGCAGAATTCGTTGGGCTTTTGATGTGACCCAGCTCGTGCATCGCGATCGCATAGGTATTCTCTGAGCGAATGTGCGGCGTGAGAATAAATTCCAGTTCACCGCTTAAAGCCAAGGCCTTCGACGGATTGTCACACCATTGAACATCGACTTCTTCGTCGGCGCACAGTTGCAGAAAGTGCTTCTTGAGATCGGCGACGCTGGTCATATGAGTAACGTCGGATCAAAATGCGTTTTTGCCTTTGATCCTAATCAAGGGCTCTCGAAGAGGTGCCACAGTGCAACCTGCGGGAGAATGGAATTCGACGAGTATTAGGAATTGACTATTAATCCAATCCGTCTCGCATGCCTCTTGTGGGCCTTAGCGGACTAGGCACGGCAAACTGCGATGGACGATCGTGGGGCTAAGCGGACAAGGTCCCCTACCTGGGCGGCTTGACCGGATTATGAGTATGCGCCTAAGTCGGCGGCCTAAGACCCCGAGAGTTGACCCATTCATCCACGTGAGCTGCGATATCGGCCCGACGAGCCTTGGTAAGCAGGTCTTCCCGCTCGCGACCGGGCTTCAATTGGCGGGCCTGCTCACGTAGTCGCTCGGCCCACGCAAAAAGCCGCTCGTGAAACGACCGGGTCTGTCTGATGCGCTGACGCTTCATGATGCTTCACCGTTGCTGACGCACCTTGTGTTCAGAACCGTCGGCAGCCCGAGACGAGAGCCGTCCCCGCAGCACATGAATTAAAGTTAAAGATTGGTTGGTTTGCGACTTTGCGCAAAATCAATGTTTCGACCGAATTCCGCCGTGAGGTTTCCCGTCGCTTAAAAAAGGGACAGCGCCCGCCGGCGGACTTCACGGTTGTTGTACCGTGCTCAGGTCACATTTGGATAGACCTGTTCGCGGTGCACCTCCCGGCCACTTTCATCGATGACGACAATCCGAAGGTCCGGATTGCCAACGGGTTTCTGGTTGCGCACCTTGTCCGCGAGACGCTTGCTGTGTGCAATGGCAGCGCCGTCGCCCACCAGCTCCAGTCCGGCTCTGTCCCGGACGGGAACGCCGTCCTTCATGTCGAAATGATAGAGGTGCACGATATCAATCCTGCGGGTCAAGTATTATCCAGCTCAATATAAAAAGACCGCCGAGGGCCGTGGGGGACGGGCCTCGGCGGCTGCTTGGGGACGTGACCGTGGGCCAGTCACGGCGGTTACATTAGGCATTCTCTCCCCGGCTTGGCTTGATCGGGATCAAAGGTCATCTCCGACGATTATCTGCTCCGGGCTCCGCGACAGATCACCTGTCGTCAAGCTTGCGAGATGAATCCGCGGGCGCCGTGCAATTCACGACGCCCACCGCTCCAGCAGACCTACCGGAGGGGCGCTGATGAGACGTTGAACGTTCAGGCCGGTATTTGGGCGCCAAACGCGGGCTTCGCGTCGCAGACCTGCTTCCTGGCGCGAGCGGATGAGCCTGGCAACGCCGACGCGGTGTTTTAATACCGTCATGATACATAGGGTATCTGCCCTCGCCTTCGCGACCCATGCGCTGCAGTGGTATCCTTTGGCAGTTACGCGCGTAGCGGGGGAGCACGCCATGGATAGGTACGTTGCCCGGGCAAATATCGATCACTACCTGAATATTCTGAAGGACAGGAATCTCACGGCACAGCGCAGAAGTACCACGATCGCACTGCTCATCGCTGAGCTGGACAAGTTGAGCGAGGACGTCGAGCATCTAGAGTTTGCAGAAATCAGGATTGGAATCAGCCGGCAAGAGATCGCGCAAGCGAGGGCTCGCCGCGATACTGTCTCCTTCGGCACGTCAGATCGGGACGACGCGGAAAAACACCTGATCCACCTCGAAAATGTTCATACGATGCTGGATGATTTCTGCCATCGCCTTCGTCACAAAATCGGATCCCGCCCAGCCTGAAGGCGGTCGCTATGACTCGTAACAAACCGCGAAGGATAGCCGGTTCGGTTGCGATCAGGCAGCGATGGGCTTGTTCTTTTCCAGGCTCTTGCCGAGCAGTGGCGTAAACTGCTCTGCGGTCACGGTTTCGTTTGCAATCAAAAATTCGACACCGGCGTCGAGGTCGGCACGGCGTCGCTGCAGAACGTCGCGGGCACGACGATCGCCCTCCTCGATCAGATTGCGCACGGCAAGATCAATCTCGCGCCCAGTGGCTTCCGCAGCAGAAACGACCGCGTCCTGCGCCGCGAGAAATGCCTGAGGCTTGGGGGCATAGGTGCGCTGGCCAACCGTCTCGTCCATGCCGTATTTGGTCACCATTTCGATGGCCACTTCGGTCGCACGTTGAAGATCGTCAGCGGCCCCAGTCGAAATCGCACCGTCGAAGATCAGGCGCTCCGACGCACGTCCACCCATCAGCACCGCGATGCGGTTCTTCAGTTCGTCGATCGTAAGCAAGAACCTGTCTTCGGTTGGACGCTGAATGGTGTAGCCCAAGGCACCGATCCCACGCGGGATGATCGATACCTTTTGCACCGGATCGACGCCCGGCAGGCTCGCTGCCACGAGCGCATGGCCCATCTCGTGATATGCGACCCTGCGCCGCTCATCCTTGCCGAGCACCCTGCTCTTCTTCTCCACGCCGGCCACGATCCGCTCGATCGCTGTGACGAAATCGCCGAAGGAGACCTCATCGCCGCCTCGCCGGGTCGCCGCAATCGCGGCTTCGTTGACGAGATTGGCAAGATCAGCTCCCGTAAACCCGGTCGTGAGGCCAGCGACCTTCTCCAGATCGACTTCCTGTCCCATCCGAATATTGCGGACATGGACCTGGAGAATGGCGATGCGCCCCATCTTGTCCGGCCGGTCGACGAGGACCTGCCGGTCGAACCGTCCGGCACGCAGCAGTGCGGGATCGAGAATCTCAGGGCGATTGGTTGCTGCCAACAGGATGACGCCGACACTCGGGTCGAAGCCGTCAAGTTCGGACAGTAGCTGATTCAGGGTCTGCTCCTTCTCGTCGTGGCTCGAAAACGAAAGCGGGCCGCGGCTACGTCCAAGCGCATCGAGCTCGTCGACGAAGATGATGCATGGGGCCGCCTTGCGAGCCTGCTCGAACAAGTCTCGCACGCGTGCAGCACCAACCCCGACGAACATTTCGACGAACTCAGATCCCGAAATCGAGAAGAATGGCACGCCAGCCTCTCCGGCCACAGCGCGTGCCAGCAAGGTCTTGCCGGTTCCCGGCGGTCCTACCAGCAGAATCCCTTTTGGTACATGGGCACCAAGTCGCCCGTAGCTCTTGGGGTCCTTCAGAAACCAAACCACCTCCTGAAGCTCGAACTTCGCATCATCGACACCAGCGACGTCCGCGAATGTCACCTTGATGTCCTTCTCGACATAGACCTTGGCGCGCGACTTACCGATCGCCATGAGGCCGCCGAAACCCTGACCGCCGGTCATGCGGCGACCTATCCAGTACCAGATCACGAAAAAGGCGACGGTCGGGAATATCCAGGACAGCAAGCTCTGCAGTAGTCCGCTCCCTGGGGTGCCGGTGACGCTCACTCCCTTTTGCGCGAGCTTGTCGGCCAGGGCCATGTCGACCCGCCCGGTGATGAACGCCGACTTTCCGCTCGCAAGCTGCTCCTTCAGCCTTCCCTGGATCATGTCCGGGCCCACGGATACTTCGGCGATCTTCTCCTGGGCGAGCAATTGCTCAAACCGACTGTAGGGAATGGTTTCAATCGAATCATAAGTCGTGAGAAAGAACTGCAGGACAGCGAGGAGCATGCCGCCCGCGAATATGATGGCCATCGCAATCGTCTGCTTTCGCGACATTTGACCAGGCTCCATCTGCTCCTCCCATCAACATCCGCCGAAGTTGAAATGGTAATGGGAGACTGCCCGCTTAGCTTGATTCAGGTCAACCAGGTGGCCGACAGGGCTGGAGATCGTGACATCAACATCGAAGACCTGTTGACCAGGATCAACTTCCGACGAAGTGCATTCGTACACACTGGCTGATGAAACATCGGCGACCACGCCACATCGAGGGCATTCCAATGGCACACAAACAGGTCCTGTTCCATTCAGCGGCTCGCGAGAAAATTTTGCGTGGCGCTTCCCTGCTGGCGGATGCCGTTCGGGTCACACTCGGCCCCAAATCGAAATCCGTCTTGATTCAAAAATCTTGGGGCACTCCGATCGTCTGCAACGATGGCGTGACCATTGCGAAGGAATTCGATCTTAAGGACGCCGAAGAAAATCTTGGTGCTCAGGTTCTCCGACAAGCGGCCGAGAAGACCGGCGACGTCGTCGGAGACGGCACCAGCACTTCAACCATTCTCGCCCATGCGATCCTTTCGGACGGTGTCCGGAATGTCGTAGCGGGCGCCAGTGCGATCGACCTCAAGCGCGGCCTTGATCGTGGAACCCAGGCCGCCATCGCCGCGCTGCACGCCATGGCCAAGCCCGTGAAGACGAGGGCGGAAAAGGTGCAGGTTGCCACGATCTCGGCACATAACGACCTGTCCATCGGCGAATTGGTCGCGGATGCAATCGAGAAGGTCGGAGGCGACGGAGTGATTTCCGTCGAGGAATCCAAGACAACTGAGACGCTTCTGGACGTGGTGGAAGGGATGAAGTTCGATCGTGGCTTTCTATCGCCCTATTTCGTCACTGATGCGGATCGCATGGAATCGGCCTTGGAGGATCCTTACGTCCTCCTATGCGATCACAAGATCGGCGCGCTGCGCGACCTCGTCCCACTGTTGGAACAGGTCGCCAAGAGCGGACGCCCACTTCTGATAATCGCCGAAGACATCGAAGGCGAAGCGCTTGCAACGCTCATCGTCAATCAATTGCGCGGCGTCCTCAAGGCTTGTGCCGTCAAGGCACCCGGGTTCGGCGATCGGCGAAAGGCCATGCTGGAAGACATCGCCATCCTTACAGGGGCCCAAGTGATCTCAGAGGAAATTGGTCTGAAACTGGAGAACGCAACCCTGCAACAACTCGGTCGCGCCGCGCGGGTGGTCGCCGACAGGGAGAACACCACGTTGATCGGCAGCGGCGGAGATCGCACCAGGATCGACGCGCGGCTGGCGCAGATTCGTGTTGAAATGGAGAAAACAACCAGCGACTACGACCGCGAGAAGCTGGAAGAGCGTATCGCCAAGCTGTCGGGCGGAGTCGCTGTGATCCGGGTCGGAGCGCCGACCGAAGCTGAAATGAAGGCAAGGAAGGAGGCCTTGCACGACGCGATCAGTTCGACCAAAGCCGCGGTTGCGGAGGGAATTGTCCCCGGAGGCGGCCTGGCTCTGCTTCGGACCATCGCTGCGGTGACCAAGGAAGAGACGGCCTGCGAGGGAGACGAGCGAACCGGCGTGCAGATCTTAAAGCGAGCGCTCGAAGCACCGGCACGACAGATCGCCGAAAACTCGGCGACCGACGGCGGCGTCGTCGTGGCCCGGATGTTGGAGAGCCAGGGGAATTTTGGCTTCGATGCCGCTCGAAAGGTCTATATCGACCTCGTCGAGGCCGGGATTGTTGATCCCGTGAAGGTGGTGCGGACCGCGCTCGAAAACGCAGTATCGGTCGCGAGCGTGCTGCTTCTCACGGAAGCGACGATGACCGAAATTCCGGAAACGAAGCCCGAGCGGATGCCTGAGCGGGATTTGGCAATGTAGCGCTGTCACCTCCCTGGCCCTGCTCTCGGCTTTCTATCCGTCGCCAGATCGACTTTCCGCCCGGCAATCCCTTTTCGGGGTGGATCAAGATGCCCTACCGATCGAACAAAGATCTTCCGCCGGCAGTGCGACACCACCTGCCGCCCCATGCCATGGACATCTATCGGCAGGCATTCAATCATTCGTTCGCCACTCACGCCGATGACGTTCGCCAGGAAGAGATAGCACACCGAACGGCTTGGGCCGCTGTGAAGCGCTTGTACGTCAAAGACGGGGACGAATGGGTGCCGAAATTGTCGCGCACCTCATAAGACTGTACCATGGTCACCGGAATCATTGGACTTTCCCAGTCGGCGCACCTCATAAGTGCGTCGCGTGCCCATCATAAATTTGTCTTTCGCGGGCCTTTGCACCTCATAAGATTGTCCTTTTAATTCGGAAAATCGACAACAAAAACTCGATCCATTTGGGCGGCCTCTGGTACGTCAGAAAATCATCGACGGCCTGCACAGCGGAAACTTCAAAGTCTCACCCACGGGCCTCTAAAGCCGTTTTAGGGGTAAGTTGCGGCGGGCGGTTAGAAAAGTCCGCGATTCTGCTCGAAATGGTCTGTTCGTGTGCGAAACGCCCGTGCGAGGGCGATCTGTTGCTGCGAGCGGGAGTTTTGGGTCTGTCGCGATGTCATCGGGCGTCTGCTTGTTATTCGGCCTGCAATATTGACCCCCTAAGCCGGGGGATCGGCGTCCAAAATTGACCCCCTACAGGTTGGTCTGTTGCGCTGCCTGCTTTGGAATGAAGCAGGTGGTCGGGGATGCTGATCGTGGAGACGATTGCGCGGATTCGGCGCGAGCACTTCATCAAGGGCAAGACGATCAAGGAGATCGCCCGCGATCTGAAGGTCTCGCGGAACACGGTTCGGAAGGTGCTGAGGTCGGGAGAGACCTCCTTCGAGTACGAGCGGCAGGTGCAGCCGCGACCAAAGCTGGGACGATGGGCAGTAGAGCTTGAAGGTTTGCTGGCGGCGAACGCGGCTAAATCGGCTCGTGAACAACTGACGTTGATCCGGATCTTCGAGGAGCTGCGCGGCCGCGGCTACGACGGCGGTTACGATGCGGTGCGGCGTTACGCCAGGCGCTGGAGCAAGGAACGCGGGCAATCGACCGCAGCCGCTTATGTCCCGCTGAGTTTTGCCCCCGGCGAAGCCTATCAGTTCGACTGGAGCCACGAGGTCGTCCTGCTGAGCGGCACCACGGTGATGGTGAAGGCCGCCCATGTTCGGCTCTGTCACAGTCGCATGCTGTTCGTGCGGGCCTATCCGCGGGAGACGCAGGAGATGGTGTTTGACGCCCACGACCGGGCGTTCGCCCTGTTCAAAGGCACCTGCACCCGCGGCATCTACGACAACATGAAGACCGCCGTAGAGACGATCTTCGTCGGTAAAGGGCGTCTCTACAATCGCCGCTTCCCCCGGTCTACCGCCGTCGTCGGCTACGAAGTGGCAGCCAATTTTCCCACCATCGGGCCGCGAACGATGCTGGTCAGCGCCCGTCGGCTGGTTCATCCCGATAATAATAGCACCAGCGTTCTGATCCTGTTTGAGGACGTGACCGACAGGCGGCATGGCGAAGCCCAAAGAGACATTCTCCTCGCGGAAACGCGCCACCGGATGAAAAACATTTTGGCAATCGTGCGCTCTCTTGCAAATCAGACCGAGGTGGAAGGCCGGTCAGCGAAGGAGTATCGCGATTCCTTCTTGGGACGGTTCCAAGCCGTTGCCGAAGCGGAGAGCCTCGCGCTGGCCGGCAGCACCGAAGCCGATCTGAGTGTTCTGATCGAACAGGCATTGAAGCCCGCGGGTCTAGAGCGATATCGGGTTGTCGCCGGGCCGGCAGTACTTCTCAAGCCGCGCCAGGTCGTGCCGATGAGCCTCATTCTGCATGAGCTCGTCACCAATGCCTGGAAGTATGGAGCGCTCTCCAAGCCCGGAGGCCTTGTAAACCTGGGCTGGCGAACGTCGGAGGAGCAGGGCACAACCGTCCTCCACATCGATTGGCGAGAGGAAAACGGTCCTCCCGTCACGCCGCCAACTCGCTCCGGCTTCGGCTCCAGGCTGATCGATCTCAGCGCCGTGCAGGGCCTACGCGGCACCGTGGAACTGAAGTATGAGCCGAGCGGTTTAAGAGTTCACATCGCCGCGCCTGTGGAGTCTTGAAGCCCCGGGGACACATTGTGAATGACGCTCCCCGAATATTGGTGGTCGAAGACGAATACCTCATCGCATTGGAGCTCGACACCGAACTGAGGGCGGCCGGATACCACGTAATCGGCCCAGCCTCGGACATAGATGGCGCTTTGGATTTGTTGAAGACTGAACGGCCCGACGCCGCCGTCCTCGATGTGAACTTGGCTGGAGAATGGATCACCCCCGTCGCGGAAACGCTGCGGGCGATGGCGGTGCCGTTTATCCTTGCCAGCGGCTACGCTGCTGCCGACCTCAAAGCCCATCCGGCTCTGCGAGATGCCGTCAACGTCGGAAAATCCTGGAGGTCCGAATTTCTCCTCAAGGCCCTTCGAAGCGTCCTAGATGGGACGTGAGGACACCGCCAAGGGTTAGGACCGTAGACCCCTTTACTTCCGCTGGAGAGCGCGCGCCGGCACCATCAGGCCGCCCGGGTGTTCCATTGTCGCTTCTGGCTGAGGAGCGCGTATCTTCCGAAGAAGCACTGACGAGATTGCACGTTTTCAGGACCCGTACTTTTTCGCTGTGGAGGCTGGCCAAAAAGCACGGCGTTCAAATCGCAGCGATGAAAACTATGCTCGACCGTGCCGGTGTCGCACCGGCCTTCGAGGGGGTCTATGCCAGATTATACCGGATCGCAGACGTCACTGGACTGTCGACGGGCGTCCTCTCGCGGCCGCCGAGCGGGGCCCCCGGACTGGCGTCTTCGCGTTCTGGCCCGGCGCTCTCCCGAAAGCGGAATTCGGCCCGTCGGCAGAAGGGCCCCTAAGAGCGGCGCCAGACGCGGCAAGCGAAAGTAGTCGCGGACGATGGCTCAGCAAGCTCCTTGGCCTCGTTCTGCCGACGAGAGCGCGATTTCAGGCCGATCGTGGACCAATGGGCAACCGACAGCGGCCGTCAGGCGTTTTCCGAGATCCCGCTACTGAAGGCGCCGAGTCATGCCTTGCTTTTAACGCTTTAGCTCTCTGATCAGGTCGGCCAGGTGTGAATCGTTAGGCATAAGCTGCGCCAGCCGCTCGGCATATTCGAGCGCGGCCGCCTTGTCCCCCTTCTCTCGGCTGAACGAAATCCCTGCCGAGAGCAGATCAAGATTATCGGGGTGGGTACGGAAGCTCTCTTTCAGTACCGCCAGGGCATCGTCGCGACGACCGGCGGAATGGAGCCCGACCGCGTAGACGTAGGCGTAACGGGCCTGCTGAGGGTCGAGAACGGTCGCTTGCTGCAGTTCATCGAGCGCCGCTTCGTTGCGTTTTTGGCGCACCAGCGTCAAGCCTAGGGCGTGATGGAGCGCAGCGTTCTGCGGCGATGCCACTACAGCCCCACGCAGTACCTGCTCGCCGTCACTGTCCCGTCCGAGCTCTCGGTACAGGTCGGACAGGTTGATGGCGGCGCCCGCGAAGGATGGATCGAGCCGGAGCGCGGCCCGATACTCGCTCTCCGCCTCGGCAGCGTTGGCCTGGCGCGCGAAGAAGCTGCCGAGTGCGGTGCGCGCATCCGGCCGATCCGCGTTCAGCCTCTGCGCGGTCACGAACTCGGCTGCCGCCTGCGCAAACCTGTCGCGATCGAGGGCGGGCCGCCGGGCTGAGGGGACGGAGGCCAGGATTTCCGCCGCCCGGATCCGGACGCCACGCACAGGGTCGATCAACCGCGGAGAGGCAAGCCCCCATAGCTGTTCGGCCGGAATGCCTTCCATGGCATCAAGGGCCCCGAGCCGCACAAGCGGATCCGGATCGGAGAGTCCGCGGCGGATGAGGTCGACGTCGGGTCTCGGGAGCTCGGCCAGCGCACTGGCACGGACGATGCCGGGAGCGTCGCTCGATCCGGCGATCGCGGCGAGCAGTTCTTGTCCGGCGGCGGCTTCGCTCCAGGCCGCATGGAATGCGGACGCATAGGTCTGATAGCCCCGCCGCTGCGGGCCGAACCAGATTTCGACCTGCTGCGCGGCCCATGCGGAGGACCGGTCGCGGTGGCAATCGTTGCACGCATTCGGGGTCCCTAGCTGCACCGACAGGTCCGGGCGGGGGATACGGAATCCATGGTCGTGGCGGCGGTCGACGACCATGTAGCGGCGCTCCGGCATGTGGCAGGCGCCGCAGCTCGGCGGCGGCGAGACATCGCCGTGGTGCCGGTGGGTAGGCGATTCATACCGGGCGGGTGCGTGGCACTGCGCGCAGACGACATCGCCGGGCGCCTTCAGGGCGGCACTGTGCGGGTCGTGGCAATCGCTGCAGGTCACGCCCTTGGCGAACATCTTGCTCTGCTTAAACGGGGCGTAGTTGTAGGTCTCCTCGTCGTCGCGCATCTGGCCGTCGGCGTGGAAGCGCTGCCGGTCGAGCAACGAGACCCGGTGAGTTTCCGAGAGCGGCCCTCCTGGCGTCCAGCCTTCCGAAAGCTGGCCGCGGCGCGCATGGCAGCGTCCGCAGGTCTCGACCTCCTTGCGCAGCGCCGGCGCGGGCACGCTACGTACCAGACTCGATGTCCCGGCGTCAGCCGACCAGGTGATGCCCGTGCGCTCATCGAACCTGACGAGGAGGCCGTCGTCGCCCTCGCGGGCTGCGGACTTCCGGTGCGCCCAAGCAACATGCCGCGACCCTGCGCCGTGGCAAGCCTCGCAGCCGACGCTGATCTCCGAGAACGTGGTCGCGAAGCTATTCTTGCCGGCGTCGTAGTTCTTGTGCACGTCGGTCGAGTGGCACTCGGCACACATGAAATTCCAGTTCTGGTTCAGCTTCGTCCAGTGCAAAGGATCTTCGTGGGTGATCGCGCCATCGGGATAGAGATGAAGCCAGCGCTGGCCGCCCTGCTCTTTCGGCCGTGTGTCCCATGCGATAGACAAGGCCTGCACACGGCCGTCCGGAAATTCGATCAGATATTGCTGCAGCGGATCGACGCCGAAGGTGTATTTCACCTCGAACGTGGCGATCTTGCCGTCCGGTCCGTCGGTCTCGATCAGAAACGTCCTATCCTTGCGGAAGAACCGTGTCCGCGTGCCGGCATAGTCGAAGGTTGCACCATTGAAATCCCCACGCACGGACTGCTCGGTGGCATGATCCATGGCGTGACGGTGCTGGGAGCTCTGCCAAAGCTTCGCTTCCGTCGCGTGGCACCCGCTGCAGGTCTGGCTGCCGACGAAGCTCGGCGCCGCCGCGTGCGACGGGATCGGAGAATCCGGTCTCGCGAACCAGTAGAACGCGCCGGCAGCCACAAGAGCCAACAAGCCGAAACCGATCGCCGGTCCGCTTCGCTTGCGCGCGACGGGTTGAGGCCGTTGCGGCGTCTCAGACGGCGACGCCGGCCGCGGGCTTGCCGGGGGTTTCTGACGCTTGCGGTTCTTTCCGGAGCCTTTTGCCACGTCCGTCTGCCGATCCGAGCGCCTTACCTTATGCGGGTTCTTGGTCGGGAAAGAGGTTTGACGTGCAGTCGCATTATCGAAGCGGCTCGACCTTGGCCGCCATGTCCGGCGCGCGGCTGATCCTATAGGTCGCGTTGCTGCACTTGAGCACCCAAACCCCGCGATCGGGCTTTGATCGTCGCCGGTCGACGGTGGCGCTGAGCGCCTTGTCGCAGACGAAGCCTTGCGAGCGGATCTGTACTCCGAGCATGGACTGCAGGGTTTCCTGAACGGTCTCGGCACGGGAAGTCGTCGATCCAACCATCGTGCCTGCCAGCACCAGCAAACTGAGTGTCTTGTACATGTCGCTTTCCAATATCGCGAGGGACCTGCAGTCGTGCAGGAACAACCGTCAAGCTCCAGTTCAACCGCTAAATCGAGAAGTCTTCGCCGTCTCCCAGTCTCTCATCCCACGCCATGAGCGACCGAGGAGGAAGGAGAAGATCGCGTGCAGCGCGACCGCCGGCCACAGCATAATGCCCGTCAACTGGCCCCCGATGCCAACATAAGCAAGGTAGATCGCCGCCAGCATGTTGTAGAGCAGTAGCGCACGAATGGATGACGTCAGGCTGCTCGCAGTGGCCGATGGCCAGGTAGCGAGCGTCAATCCGAGCAAAGCAATAGCCGTCAACCGGCCGAGCGCCATGCCGGCGTCGGAGAATTCGGCACCGAACACCAACCACGCGAACCATGATGGCCGAACGAACAGAACAAGACCGGTAGCCGCGGCCTCCGCGGCCGCGGCTACAACCGTCCATCTCGTCGCAGACCGTTGTTCAGCCACGTCGAAACTCTCCGCCCAGACGAAACTCATCCCACCCGCTTGATCGGCGGAATCTTGTAGCTGCCATCAAGCAACGGCTTGCTCGGCTGATACACGCGCATGGTCAGGTTGAACGGAAGGCTCGGCGGGCATGGCAGCCAGTTCGTCTCTTTGTCGGCACCGGGCGTTTGAGCCTGGATGTAGATATCCAGCGAACCATCCGCGTTGTACTTGAGCGGCATTCCCGAAAGAATTCCGTAGCGGTTGATCGCGTTCCGCACGTAGAAATTCTCGCGATAGGGCGAAACGGACCAGACGCCGCTGGCTGAGGGCGGAAACTCATCCTTCCCGAAATGCAGAACGTACTTGGCGGCGCCGTCCAGGACGTTTCCGTCGCCATCGACCAATACGCTTGGGTAGACGCAATCATCCGACGTCAATGCGCCGAGTCCGAACCAGGCGATAAGCGCGCGGGTGCTATAGTCAGTGCCGTATCTGCCGATATTGAGGATGTTGAGCCAGCCGTTCACTGCCGGCGTGTCATAAGGCGCCGTCGCAAATTTCAACCAGACCTCCGGCGGAGCGGCGTTAAGTCCCTTGATGATGGCACGATCCAGCTTGCCAGCATCAAACTCCTTGCCGGGCTCGATGCCGAATTTCTTGAGTTTCTCCAGTATCCCGGCATCGGCGGCATACGGTGGATTGTCCTTCAAGAGGGTTGCCAGGCGCTTGAAGAACATTTCCCCGGTCATCAACCGCACCTGGTCGTAGGGCGTCGCGGTGAGGTCCACGGCCGGATTGATCGGCACATCGCTGGGCGGGGTGTAGGGCTTGCCCCATGCACTGAGCGGCGTGATCATGAGTTGATCCTGCAGCGCATTGATTTCCGGGAAGTCTTGCGGTCCAGCGGCCGACATTTGCACCAGCAGCCACGCAAAACGTGTCGGGCACCGATAAACTTCCTTGATGTCCGACGGGGTCGTGCCGTTCCATTTCGGTCCGGCGACGAGGAATTTCCCGGCACCTGAACCTGTCGTGCGGCTGCCGATCGATCCGAAATCGTCGGTCCACATGTTCATGAGCTGCAGCACGATGTAGCGCCCCTTTGTATCGGGGTGCGACGCGACGAGTGGCTCCTTGTCGAGATCGAGGATGGCGAACGACCACACCGAGTTGACACTCACCCGCACAACATCCTTGAAATCCGGGCTGACATAGCCCCTCATTCGACCGAACTGATTGATCGGCGCCTTGTATTCGCCGGACTTCGACGTCGCCGTCATCACGCCATTGGTTACGTCCATCAAGACGAGCGGGAAGCCATAGACGTAGCATTCCATGCCAAGCAGATATGCGACTTCTTCCTTCACGTCATCGGGTAGGTCCTTCAGCTCTCCCAACTCTCCCTTCAGGAATTGCCCCAGCTTGTCGGCCCGCCCCTCCGCCGCGCCCGACCGCGGCAGCGTAGCGGCTGCACCCAGCGCGATGGCTCCCAGACCCAGATCGCGGCGCCGCAGGCTGATCGACTTCATCCAATGGTTATCGGCGATGCTCATGGCTATCTCCTTCATGTGCGCGATGCGGGCGTTGTCAGTTGTCACTTTGCCTTCGGAGCCCGCAACGGCGAGGAGCCTGGCTTCGGTCCGTCGATAGGATCAGGCTCCGGAGCGGGCGTGGCACCGAGTTCTGCCTTGACCTGTGCGGTGTCCTTGCGCTCCGGTTCGACCTTGAACGTCAGCCTGTCGATCTTGCCGGTGAATTTGAACGGAGGGTCGTAGCGATACTCGATCATCGCAACGCCCGTGCGGCTGTCCATGCCGACGTCGAATGTCTCGTCCTCCGGGAATGTGACCGGCGTGCCGTGTTCGATGGACTTCCTGTCGACCTCCTTGCCGTCCACGGAGAGCACACCTGTGCCACCCTTGCCCAGGCCCGGACCATCGGACTTGAAGTCGAAGACGATGGTGTGCTTGCCGGCGCCGAGCTCCGGCCCCGACCAGATCGTGCGCTTGAGGTTGAGGAGGTTGTAGAGGAACACCGGCTTGCCGGAGCGAAAACCGGCCACACCCTTACTCAGAAACAGGCCGTAGCCTCCGAAGCGCCCACCTTCCGTGACGATCATGCCTTCCGCACCGCCCTTGGGAATCGTGACCTCGGCGGTGATGGTGTAGGACTTGTTCAGGATGCTCGGCGCAGCACTGGCTGGCACGCCACTTAGTTCGCCCGTATAGGTGAAGACCGTGCGTCCGGCCGTGAGACTCGGGCGCGGTGCATTCCAGCGCGGCAGTGTCGTGTTATCGAGCGGCAGTACGTTGTACTTCTTGGCCTCAACATCGAAGATGGCCTGTAACTCCTTGACCTTCTCCGGCATCTGCGCGGCGAGGTCGTTGTACTGGGTGGGGTCTTCCTTGACGTTGTACAGCTCCCACTTGTAGCCGGTGATGACGTCCGGCGCAGGGGCGCTGCTCAGCTCCCACGGGAGGGTTATCGGCGTAGTGGATGCCATCCACCCATCGTGATAGATGCCGCGATTGCCCAGCATCTCGAAATATTGCGTCGTGTGCCGGGTCGGCGCGTTGGCGTTGGCCTTGTCCCACGTATACGCCATGCTCACCCCTTCGATGGGACTTTGCTTGATGCCGTTCACGATCTCGGGCTGGGCAATGCCGGTTGCTTCCAGGATGGTCGGAACGATATCGATAACGTGGTGGAATTGAGGGCGGATGCCGCCGACGTCGTTGATGTGGCCGGGCCAGGAAATGGCCATGCCCTGAGCGGTTCCGCCGAAATGCGACGGCACCTGCTTCACCCACTTGAACGGCGTGCTCATCGCCCAAGCCCAAGGCGCGGCAAAGTGCGGGAATGTCTTGTCAGACCCCCAGAAAGGATACCAGAGGTACTGGGCCTTCACCGGCACCGGGACGCCATTGAAGGTGGTGAACTCGTTCGGCGTGCCGTTGAGCATGCCTTCGGCGCTCGCGCCGTTGTCGCCGCTGATATAGATGATCAGGGTGTTGTCGAGCTGACCCAGGTCTTCGACGGCCTGGATGACCCGGCCGATTTCGTTGTCGGTATAGGCGAGGTAAGCGCCATAGACATCGGCCTGCTTGATGTAGAGCTTCTTCTCCGCCTCGCCGATTGAATCCCATTGTGGCAATTCTTTCGGCCACGGCGTCAGCTTGGCGTGGTCGGGCATGATGCCCAGTCGCTTCTGATTGGCGAAGATGGTCTCGCGCAGCTTGTTCCACCCGCCATCGAACAAATGCATGTCGCCGATCTTCTTGATCCATTCCGGCGTCGGATGATGTGGGGAATGCGTGCCGCCGGGTACGTAATAGACAAAGAACGGCTTGTCGGGCGCGATCTCCTTCAGTTGCTTCATGTGCTGGATGGCATCGTCCGCCATCGCGGTCGTCAGATTCCAGCCGGGATTGTCCTGGAACGGATAGATCGCCGTCGTATTGCGGAACAGGTTTGGTTGCCACTGACTGGCGTCGCCGCCGACGAAACCATAGAAATACTCGAAGCCCATGCCGGTGGGCCATTGATTGAACGGTCCGGCCTGGCTCGATTGGAATGAAGGGGTATTGTGGTTCTTGCCGAACCACGAAGTGGCGTAGCCATTTTCCTTCAGGATCGTACCAATGGTGCCTTTGTCGATCGGGATGATCGTGTCGTAACCCGGATACCCGGTTGCCAGTTCGCCCACCACACCTGTACCCACCGAGTGATGGTTGCGTCCCGTGATGATGGCGGCCCGCGTCGGTGAACAAAGCGCCGTCGAGTGGAAATTGGTGTAGCGCAGCCCCCGCGCAGCGATACGATCGAGCGCCGGTGTGGGGACCACGCCTCCAAACGTCCCCGGCGCTCCGAAGCCGGCATCGTCCGTCATGATCAGCAGCACGTTCGGCGCGCCTTTCGGCGGCACGACGCGCGGTTGCCACCAAGGTGTCGACTCCGAGGCCTTCTCCTTGATGACCCCGCCGAATTTCGGGTCGGGCGGCGGAAGCTGATCGCCGGGAATTGTGATCGTCGCACCAGGAGCACCGATTGGTGCTGCGGTCTGTGATGCCTGCTGTGCAAATGTCGTCGCGGACACGAGCGATGATGCCAACGCGAGAATTGCAAATAGCTTGCAGATATTCATTGCAAAATCCTCATGGGTAACAAAGTTCACTCTGATGGTGCAAAGTCTATTGCGGGACCGCTCGAGGCGGCCCCGCCGCGTCAGGAATCACTGCTGGACGCATTCCTGGACGAACTTGATACGCTCCACCATGCCGAGATCCTTCGCCTCCGCCTGCTTGCGGCAGCCTTCGCGCTTGTCGATCCGCAACTGGATCTTGTCGACGAGGCTCAGGCCGACGGTGCCGACTTGGGGCTCGGCGGAGGCCGTCTTGCCAGGATCGGCCGTAGGGCCATCGCCAGCCTCGCGCGCGGCCTCCTGCAACCGCTTGACGTCGTCCGGGCTCAGCTTGGGCCGGTCGATGTCCAGCGTGAGCTTGTTGAGCTTGCCGGTGAAGGCGAACGGCGCCTGATAATCGTTGTCGTCAACCGGGGTGCCGGTGTCGGAGCCGATGTCGAACGCCTCATCCCATTGCAGGATGAAAGGAAGCGTATGCTCCATCTTCTCCGTCGCCACGACGTTGCCGTCGACCTTTAGCGTTCCCGTACCGCCCTGTCCGATGCCGCTGTAGTTGCCGAACACCATCGTGCCCGCGCCGAGGCCGTCATACTTGAAGGCGAACTCGATCACATGCTTGCCGGGCGTCAGTTCAGCGCCCTCCCAGCGCACCCTCTTGAGGTCGACGAGGTTCCAGGTGAAGACGGGCTTGTTCTTCAGGACATAGAAGCCGTAGCCGCCGAAACGGCCGCCTTGGGTCACCAGCATACCCTCGGCGCCGCCCTGGGGAATCTCCACGTCGGCCTTGAAGACATAGGACGCGTTAAGCAGGCTGGGCGCATCGCCGTTTGGCAATCCGGTCATCGGACGCGACCAGGCGAAGCTGGTGCGGCCGGCACTGAGGCTCGGGCGCGGCGTGATCATACGGGTCGCTACCGACGAGTCGAGCGGCAGCACCTGATATTTCTCCGCCTCCTTCCAGAACAGTGCCTGGAGCTCCTTCAGCTTGTCCGGATATTTGGCCGCGACGTCCTCATACTGCGTCCAGTCGTTGCGCAGGTCGTACAGTTCCCAAGGATAGTCACCGGGAGCCGGCAGCTTGGCAATCGTCACCCACGGCGGCCGTAGCACCTTGGTGCTCGCGATCCAGCCATCATTGTAGATCGCGCGATCGGCGAACATCTCGAAATACTGCGTCCTGTGCGTCGTCGGCGCGTTCGCGTTCTTGGCATCGAACGTGTACATCATGCTGACACCCTCGATGGGGCTCTGCTTGATGCCGTCGACGGTGTCCGGCGCCTTGATCTTCGACGCCTCGAGAATCGTCGGCACGACGTCGATGACGTGATGGAACTGGGCGCGGATGCCGCCCTTGTCCGTGATGACTGCCGGCCAGGAGATTGCCATCCCCTGGCGCGTGCCACCGAAATGCGAGACGATCTGCTTGGTCCAGGAGAACGGCGTGTCGAACGCCCACGCCCAGCCGATCGACATGTGGTTGTAGGTCCGGTCGGTGCCCCAGACGTCGTAGAAGTATTTGAGCTGGTCATCCACCGACGGGTTGATCTGGTTGAACATCGCCACTTCGTTCGGCGTGCCGTTAGGCTGGCCCTCCGCACTGGTGCCGTTGTCGCCCTCGATGTAGATGATCAACGTGTTGTCGAGCTTGCCGAGGTCGTCGATCGACTGGATCACCCGGCCGATCTCGTTGTCGGCATAGGCGACGAAGGCGGCGAATACGTCCGCCTGCCGGATGAACAGCTTCTTCTCGTCTGCCGAAAGCTGATCCCATTCCTTGATCAGGTCTTTCGGCCATGGGGTCATCTTCGCATTCTGCGGAATGACGCCGAGCCGCTTCTGGTTCTCGAAGATCGTGTCGCGCAGCTTGTTCCAGCCCTGGTCGAACAGGTGCAGGTCGCTGATCTTCTTGACCCACTCCTTGGTCGGATGGTGCGGGGCATGGGTCGCGCCGGGCGCGAACTTGATGAAGAATGGCGTATCGGGCGCCAGCGCGTTCATGCGGTTGACGTAATCGATCGCGTCGTCCGCCATCGCCGTCATCAGGTTCCAGCCGGGCTTGCCGACGTAGGGGTGGATCGGCGTGGTGTTGCGGACGAGGTTGCCGGGCTCCCACTGGTTGGTGTCGCCGCCCATGAAGCCATAGAAATATTCAAAGCCCATGCCGGTCGGCCATTGGTCGAACGGGCCGGCCTGGCTCGCCTGATATTCCGGGGTATTGTGGTTCTTGCCGAACCAGGCGGTGTGATAGCCGTTGTCGGTGAGAATGCGGCCGATCGTGGCCTTGTCCTTGGTGATGATGCTGTCGTACCCCGGATAGCCGGTTGCCTGCTCGGCGATCACACCGTAGCCGACCGAGTGATGATTGCGCCCGGTGATGAGCGCCGCGCGCGTCGGCGAGCACAGCGCAGTCGAATGGAAGTTGGTGTAGCGCAAGCCATTCTGCGCGATGCGATCAAGGGCGGGTGTTGGAATCACCCCGCCGAACGTGCTCGGCACGCCATAGCCGGCATCGTCGGTGATGATCAGCAGGACGTTCGGTGCGCCTTTCGGCGGCACCACACGCGACGGCCAATAGGGTTTTGAGTCCTTGGCATCGCGTTCGATCTTGCCGCCGAACTTTTGGGGCGGAGGCGGAAGCTGATCGCCAGGAATGGTAATGGTTGCGGCCGGCGCGCCCGGCGCAGGCGTGGTCGTTTGTGCTTGCTGTCCAATTGCGGGCGCTGACAAAGCTGACGTCAGGATCAGCACGGCAAAGGTCTTGCGAAAATTCATTGCAAAATTCCTCCGTGATGCGTGCACGCGAGAGCTGCCATTTGAAGCGCAGCAAAGTTCGCGGGCGTTGATTCAGATCAAGAAGGCCACGGCGATCTGTTCGCTTGCAGGACGGTGGATGCCCAAGCGTGATGAGGTTCATCTGCGTTGTGGGTCGACTGATCGACGGCGCCGTCGTTGCTTCTTGTGCGGCACGCAGGATCGACGAAACCGGGTGCGGCGATACCGCCGGCCGCAAATGTTTGTGTCGTTTCAGTTACACTGCGGTGTGAACCGTCGCGGCTACCACGATTGAGGTATGGCACCGCGCGACGCCATTGTTAGTCTTGCAGCGCATTCTGCGCTCAATCTCGATGTTGCGCTGCTTCGTGGATCACCCGGGGGGTACCATGAGAATGACGAAAGCCTTTGTCGCCATTGCCTTTGCCGCCATTGCGTCTGCGCCGACAATCGCCTCAGCCGACGAAGGCGGCGTCAGCTTCTGGTTGCCTGGATTCTTCGGCAGCCTCGCGGCCGCCCCCGCCCAGGCGCCGGGCTGGTCGGTGACCTCGATCTATTGGCACGATTCGGTTTCCGCCGGTCGCGACGTGGCGCGCGCACGCGAGATCGAAATCGGTCGCATCCCTGCGAACGTGACCGCCAACGTGAGCGCCAATCTCAATGCCAATCTGAATCTCGGCTTCCTGATCGGGACGTACACCTTTGCGACCCCGGTGCTGGGCGCTCAGGCCTCTGCCAGTCTGATGGGAATCTACGGCTCCAATTCCACGTCGCTGGCGGGATCGCTCACCGGGACAGTGACGGGACCTGGCGGCGGCACATTCCCGTTCTCGCGCTTCGACAGCATCGATAGCTCGCTCACGGCGTTCGGCGATTTGTACCCGACGTTCATGCTGAAATGGAACGCCGGGTTGAACAACTTCATGACCTATGTCACCGGGGACATCCCGGCCGGAGCCTATCAATCGACCCGCCTCGCCAACATCGGCATCGGGCACGGCGCCATCGACGCCGGCGGTGGCTACACGTATTTCAACCCGCAGACGGGACATGAATTGTCTGCGGTGCTCGGATTCACCTACAATTTCAAGAATACCGACACGCAATATCAGAATGGCGTCGACATGCACCTCGATTGGGGCGCGTCGCAATTCCTGACCAAGCAGTGGCAGGTCGGCATGGTGGGCTACCTCTATCAGCAGATCGGCTGCGACAGCGGCTCCGGCGACCGTGTCGGCTGCTTCCGGTCGCGGGTGGCCGCCGTCGGTCCGCAGGTCGGCTACATTTTCCCGGTCGGAGACATGCAGGGATACCTGAATCTCAAGGCCTACGGCGAATTCGCCAATGAAAATCGGCCCGCGGGCTGGAACCTCTGGCTGACGTTCAATCTGTCGCCCGCGGCGGCACCCCCGACCGCCACGCCGAAGCGGATGATCACGAAGTAAATTCGCGGCAAGCCGCATTCGTTGGTGAAACGGACGTCGAGTCTTCTGACGAGCACTGGACAGGCGAGCTTTTCGGCGGCCCCACGCGACCGAGTTCAAGATGGCCTGCGCAAGTTTATGCACGCTATGAGGATCGCGCAAATGCCGCAGCGATGGACTTTTCACGTAGTCGAAAAGCAGCGAGGCCACGGCGTACTGGCGGTCGGATTTCATGCGCGCCCCTTTCGTTTCGTGCGCCGGACATTCTAACAACTGGGATGGTGACGGCCAGAAGCTGTACGCTAAGGATTCGTCCAACTCACTCCGCGATGTCCGTCACAGATCCTCGCGCACCCCCTTGAAGAACGGGTGCCGCACCTTCCCCTCGGCCGACTTGGCCCGGTACTCGACCTCGGCGAGCAGCTTCGGTTCGACCCAGACGCCCTTGTGGGCGATCCGTTTCGCGTAGGGCTGCGTCTTCCGGATCAAGGGCTTCAACCGCTTCTGGAGGTCGGCTGCGGAGACCTTGTCGAAGCCATGGTCGACTTTGCCGGCATAGACCAGGGCGCCTCCCTTCCGCCGGCCGAGATAGATGCCGTCCCACTTGCCTTCGTCGAGCGCGAAGCCGGCGATCGTCAGGGTCTCCCGCTGCGCGCAGGTCTTCTTGACCCAGTTGTTGCCGCGACCGCTGGCGTACACGCTGTCGCGGACCTTCGAGACCACGCCTTCCAGACCGAGCTTGCAGGCGTGGGCGAACATGTCGGCGCCCTCGATCTCGAAGCTTTCACTGAACTGGATCTCGGTGCCGGCGATGATCTTCTTGAGTTCGGTCTTGCGCCGGAGGAGCGGCAGCTTCCGGAGGTCGCGGCCGTTCAGGTACAGGAGATCGAAGGCGACCAGTACGATGCTGGTCGACCTGCCTTTCAGTTCGTTCTGAAGGACCGAGAAGTCCGTCGTGCCGTCAGCGGCTGGGACTACGACTTCGCCGTCCACGATCGCCGACCCCGCCTTGATGTGCCAGGCATCGTCGGCGACCTTCTTGAAGCGGTTGGTCCAGTCGTGACCGCGGCGGGTGAAGACCTTCACGGCTTCGTTCGCCAGATGGACCTGGACGCGGTAGCCGTCGAACTTGATCTCATGAATCCATCGCGCTCCGGACGGCACCTTCTCGATTAACGATGCCAAGGCCGGTTCTACGAAGCCGGGGAACGGCGCCTTCACGCCGGTCACCGCCGGTTTACGCCGCTGAAACGCCACGCAACGAACTCCAACGCGATAACCTGCGGACTCAAGCCGGGCCGGCAGGATTCGTTTCCGGAACCCCGCGAATCCTTGCGGCGTTGCATCGTCATCAAGTTCGCAAGAGGAGGAGCCGATGGCGGCGGCGAAGAAGAAGACCGCGCGTGGACGCAAACAGGACCGGGCGCGCGTCGCTAAGGAACAGGACTACGAAGTCCGCTACGAAGCGAAGAAGACCGGCCGCTCCGCATCGGCCGTGAAGAAGGCCGTCAAGAAGGTTGGCAACAGCCGCAAGCGGATCGAGAAGCGTCTCGGCCGCTAGGCCGCCTCAGATGCGGCTGGAGAACCGTGTGAATGCGGTCAGCCTCTGCACGGTTGGCTCGACGTCCTGCATGTAGATCTCGCTCCGGAGGAACGCGATCTCATCGTCGAGCGCGGTCTCGTCGACGTCTCTGAACCATGACTTCGGCCTTCCGTCGCTGCCGTCGTTCCAGCGATAGCCCCTGCGTTTCAGCGAGTCCTTGAGCTCGAATGCAGTCTGCTCCGCCCAGACTCGCATTGGTGGCTTGCGGGCGGTCTCCAGCAGGAGCGCCAGTGCGGACGAGCCCATCGTCGGCAATTCGAGAGCGAGAATCTCCAGCAAAGCGTGGCAATCGTCGACTGTTCGATGCGCGTGGTGGAAGAAACCTGCACCGTTGAGCAGGTAGCCGAGTTGCGCGCCGGCGAAGCCATGCTTTCGCCAGTCGATCTCTCTCATGCTGCAGGCCCAGGCCTTGTGCTCGAACACGGGCCAACAACGCTCCACGAACTTCCGGTCGAAAGCGCTGTTGTGCGCGATCGTTATGACTCCGCTTTCGGCGAATGCCGTGATTGCGGCGTCGTCGAATCTGTGACCGGCAACCATTTCGTTGGTGATCCCGGTGAGTGCCGTCACTTCCGCGGTGATAGGCGCACTCGGCTCGTTGAAAGCGGAGAACGTGTCTCTGACGCCGACGATCCGCCCCTCCGGCGTGTAGTCGAACTTGACCATCCCGAGCTCGATGATCTCATCCTTGCGGTGATCGAGGCCGGTCGTTTCGGTGTCGAGCAGGACGCCGGTCTTGACCTCCTGCCCATTGGCCGGCGTGTACGTTGGTCTCGCGACCAGGCGCCGCAGCACGCGGTAGTCCGCCGACCGGCCCAGTGCGTCGGCCATCGCGGCCAAGTCCGCCGGGTCCAAAAACGTTTCATCTCGGAGGGGCTGCGGCAGCACGTTCATCGGCCCAAAAATACCGACCAAAACCTCCACGAGGTACCTGAAAAACAGGCGATTCACGACGTTTTCGGACGCACCCGGGCGCGCTGCGGGCGGCTGACCAATTTTCCTGTTGCTCGGCGCGACGCATGTCGGAACCGGCAGGCCCCGTTCGTCTTGAATCCAGTACCGTCCACCCGGAGTACCGCGTAAATGGCCCCCCGCGCCAACTGGAAAGGTTTTCTTCGGCTGTCCCTGGTCACCTGCCCGGTGGCCCTCTATCCGGCGACGTCCGAGTCCGAGAAGATCAGCTTTAACCAGCTGAACAGGGTCACCGGGCATCGGATCAAGTACCTGAAGGTCGACGCGGACACCGGCGAGGAGGTCGCCAACGAAGACATCGTCAAGGGCTACAAGGTCGACACCGACACCTTCATCGAAGTCACCAAGGACGAGCTCGAGAACGTCGCCCTGGAATCGACCCGCACCATCGAAATTGACGAGTTCGTGGACCGCAGCGAGATCGATCCCCGCTATCTGATCCGCCCCTACTACCTGCGCCCGGACGGGAAGGTCGGCCACGACGCCTTCGCGGTGATCCGCGAAACCATCCGCGAGATGGACAAGGTCGCGATCGGCCGCGTCGTGCTGACGAACCGTGAGCACATCATCGCGCTGGAACCCCTGGACAAGGGTCTGATGGGGACGCTGCTGCGCTACCCTTACGAAGTCCGCGATCCGAAGGAGTATTTCGACGAGATCGATGACGTCAAAGTCACGAAGGACATGCTCGATCTGGCCAAGCACATAGTCGAGCAGAAGGCCGGCAACTTCGAACCGGACAAGTTCGAGGACCAGTACGAAACCGCCCTGGTCGATCTCATCAACCAAAAGCGGGCCGGCAAACCGATCACACCGAAGGAGCGCCCCCGCGGCGAGAACGTCGTCGACCTGATGGACGCGCTACGAAAGAGCGTCGGCGGCGCAGCGGCAGAGACCAAAGCCGCCAAAAAGCCGGCCAAGAAAGCTAAGAAGGCGACGGCCGGTCAGAAGGAGATGCTGATGCCGATCGCCGGCAAGAAGGCTGGCAAAGAGGCTGCTGCAAAGAAGCCGGCCGCCGGAGCGCGGCGGAAGTCGGCTTGAAGCATTCGGTCACTCCAGATGGCCGATACTTCGTGGTCCGCGGCCGACTCTGGCGAATGTCCAATCCGGACCTCGGCGAGGATGAGCGGTCGAAGCTCACGAAGCGGCTGATGACGGCAAGGCGTGCGGTACGGGAAGCGAAGGCGGCCTGCGACTCAGAGGCCGAAGCGGCGGCCCATCGCGTCGTGGACGATGCCAAGAGAGCGCTCGGGGAGCGAGGCCCCGTCTGGTGGGACGATGGTTCGCCCGACCTCAACCGCCACATGGCGAAGAACACGATCTATG
The DNA here is from genome assembly GCF_028128835.1 of Bradyrhizobium sp. CCBAU 65884. Taxonomy (NCBI): domain Bacteria; kingdom Pseudomonadati; phylum Pseudomonadota; class Alphaproteobacteria; order Hyphomicrobiales; family Nitrobacteraceae; genus Bradyrhizobium; species Bradyrhizobium sp. CCBAU 65884. Next base: position 301,146 of record NZ_LBJU01000132.1, read on the forward strand.
CCGACTGGTATGCGAAGACAGGGCGGTCCCGCCCCGGAGGTTCCTGAATGCCTAAAGCCGCTATCTTCGACGTCGACGGGACGCTTCTCGATTCGGTCGATCTCCACGCGCTCGCCTGGCACGAAGCCATGGTGAAATTCGGTCACGACGTCAGCTTCGAGCAGGCGCGGAGCCAGATCGGCAAGGGTGGCGACAAGCTGATTCCGTATTTCCTCACGGCCGACGCGCAGCGCGACCACGGCAGGGAGATGGAGGAATGGCGCGGCAAACGCTTCAAGGGCGAATATCTGCCGCTGGTGCGCCCCTTCTCTGCGGTCCCGGACCTGATGCGGCGCGTGCACGATGCCGGGCTCCGCATCGCCGTCACGTCCTCCGCCAAGAAGGATGAGCTCGAGAAGTACCTCGATATCGCGGGCATCGCCGACCTGGTCGACGTCACGACCAGTTCGGACGACGTGAAGGAATCGAAGCCGGCCCCCGACATCTTCGAGGTCGCTCTGGGTAAGCTCGGGATCGGAGGCGGAGATGCCGTCGCGATCGGAGACACCCCCTACGATGCCGAGGCGGCGGGCAAGGCCGGCATCCCGACGATCGGCGTGCTCTGCGGCGGGTTTACCGAAGCGTCGCTCCGGCAGGCCGGATGCGCCGAAGTCCGCCCTGGGCCCGCGACGTTGATGGCCTGCTTCGCGAGTTCGCTCCTCGCGAAGTAGACGCCATCGTCGCGTTACGTGGCGCCGGCGGTGTCTTGGAGGCTATTCTGCGGCCGCCCTCGATGCGGAAACACTCCCAGCTTCGCGGATGGCGGACATGACCCGGTCGGTTGCCGTCTGCTGAATCATGTGGCCGTTTTCGCGAATCCGGTGAAGGCTGCTGTGAGGTACAGCCGAATGCAGCCTGGCTGACTGGGCTTCGATGTCGATCATTTGATCCTGATCGCCGGCGACGATCACGACCGGCATCTTCAGATCGGCGTACTGCCCGCGCATCGTGAACGCGTCCGGCACCATCATCGCCGCTTCTTCCGCCGATGCCCTGAGCTGCGACGGGCGAAGTGCCATCTCCTTCGGAAACGCACTAAAGTTTTCCGGCACAGGCTGGGGTCCGAAGGCCTTCCGCAGCACCATCGGCCAGATCGCACGAACGACCAGTGGCAAGACGGTGTGACTGATGATGTCACCTACCAAAGGCAGGGCAGGCGCAAGCGATGCGACCGCGTCGGGTCGCAGGCTCGGATAGTAATATCCGGACGCGAGTACCAGCGCGCGCACCAAAGCAGGATGCTTGATTCCCATAGCGGCCGCGACCGAGGCGCCCCAAGAGTGGCCGAGGACGATGGCCTTCGCGATTCCGAGCTTTGCGAGTGCGCGCGCGATCAGGTCGGCCTGAGCGTCGGGCGTCCATAGTCTGCCGCGCGGCCGGTCGCTATGACCGAAACCGGGGCGATCGAACGCGATGACGCGGAACTCCTTCGCCGTCAGATCGACGAGACCGCTCGACTCGAAGTCCTGAACCATGCTGCCGTTGCCATGCAGCAGTACGACCGCATCGCCGGTACCTCGTTCGAGGTAGTGGAGTCGAACGTCCCCCACTTGGACGAACCGACCCGTCGGTGGGTTGTCCCGCTCGGCTTTTTTCGACAGGCGACGGTTGAGAAGTGCCGCGACCGCCAAAGCTGCGATTGCGATCGTCGATGCGGTCGCCAACGATGGACCGCCTCCGGATGCGTAAGGCAGGGAGCGGCGAGCGCGTCTGATAGAACGACTGGTGTTCATGATTGTATCCGATCCGGCTGCACGATCCGGATTTTGTGGGATTTTCGGAAGGCCGAAGGGGACTTCGCTCCAGCTTTTGCGAACGGCTCGAGCGGGCATCTTGGACGGCCGGAGACTAATCTCGGTCCATTGAATGCCCGGAGCGAGCCGGAACCGAGCGCTCAACCTTGCGTGTTCCCTGATGCGACGGCGACGACTTGCCGTGGTCTGTCTGGGGCGCCGTTTGAGCGCGTTCCTTGTCCGCGGCCTGTTCCTCGCCGCGCTGCGTTCTGGTGATGCCTTGATCGGAATGCTTCATGGTCCGGTTCTTTCGGGGACAGGGCGCAATCGGACCACCTCGTGCTGAACACAGGTCGGCGGATGCCTGATGGCGGGGCAAGAAAAGCCGGAGGGAATCGTTCCTCGGGCCAGGCAGGACATCTGGCGATGCTTCGTCAGGCCCTCGGGAGCCGAAAAGTGAAGGTCGTCCCGGCGACTTCCGTCGAGGCCACGGCGATCGTGCCGCCGTGCGCGTCCGCGATCAGCCTCGAAATGTACAGTCCCAATCCCAGATGTGGGTGTCCTCCCGGACCCTCCACCTGCCCGCGCGTCCATGACTCGAAAATGGTCTTTTGGACGTCGGGAGGAATCGGCGAGCCGGAATTGTGCACGCTCACCTCCACGAACGCAGGATCGTGGCCGGCGATCGACGCGGTGACGGGCTTGGAAGCGTCCCCGTACTGGATGGCGTTCGCCATGAGGTTCGACAACGCCTGGCCCAGGCGCCCGGCATCCCAAAGGCCGTTCGGATCGCCTTCGATCATGACGTCGATGGTCCGGTCGTGGTGGACGCGCCGCAGCTCGTCGGCGATCGTCTCGCTCAGGGCAGCCAGATCGGTCTGGGATTTCGAGACCGGGATCTCCGTGCCGAAGGACGACCGCGTGAGATCGAGAAGATCGTCCAGGATGCGCGTCGCCCGATCGGTCGATCTGATGAGTTCGGACACGACCTTCGCTTGCTTGACTGGGTCCGTGCCTCCCGACCGCTCCATCCAACGCGCCCCCATGGATGCGGCGCTCAACGGGTTGCGGAGGTCGTGCCCGAGAACGCCGAGGAAGAGATTCCGCGAATTGTTGATCGTGGCCGTGTAGTGCGCGACCGATTCGGCCACGGCCTGGTCGATCGCTTCGTTGAAGCGGGTAAGATCGACGACGTCCGCCTCGACCAGAGGCGCACGTGCCGTCCATTGCTTGACGACGCTCGCCCGCAGCGCCCGATATTCCGAAACCATCTGATCGATATCGAATCCATCGGCGAGACGAAGCGCGGCATGAATCTCGGCGGCGCTCTGACGGAGAGGTCCGGTCTCATCCCCCAGCCCGCGCGACTTGTCGAACTGCTCCGCCGACGTCTGCGCGGACTCCAGGTCCGCTGATATGAACTTCAGGATGTCGACGATATGATCCTGGAGGGCGAGTTTCGACATCCCGTCGCTCGCCGGCGACCGCGTCCGGGCGAATTCGGTCCACTCCCGGACGAGGGCGGCCTCGTTCTGCCGGATGAAATCCGCCAGCCTCAAATGTCCAGCCGGCTGTCGCTCTTGACCCGCCAAAAAGGCCTCCAGAGTCACCTCTGACGAGACGACGGCAAAACGAATAAATCGCTCTTCATGCGAACGAACGGGCGACGGATCAGTTCCTGTCGCTCCGCCAGCACCAGCGATCGTTGGTTTTCCGTAAGCGTTCGATCGCGATCGTTTCCTCGGGCGACTTCGCGCCGTCACGCGAGCGGCAGCCGCCTGACCGGTCTCCATGGGCCTCCGAAATACTCCCAGACCAGCAGGCCCGTGACCGTGCCGGGGCGCGGCTCGAACTTGCCTTCGAGCGCTTGATGCAACTGCCGCGCAGCGTCCGCGGTGACCTTGTTCTGGATCGTGACGTGCGGCCGCCAAGGCTGGCTGTCCTGCCGCGAGAATGCGCCGCGCATCGCACCAGTGTCGTTTCCCTCAACCGGCCGAGCGCCGGAGACCGGATCCGAACGGCGACGCCGAACCCGAGCAGGATGGGCGCGTCGAACAGGATGGGCACGGGAGCGGCCGGAAGCTCGATGGCCTCCAGGCGACCCGTCTGCACCGACGACATACGGTGAAAGAGCGTGAGGTGGGCCGGAAGGAGGTTGCGCTCCGGAGGAAAGTGTTCGCGACGGAGCCTGTCCAGCCAGGCGAAGCTGTCGGGGTCCAATTCGGCCGTCAGAATGAACGACTGATCCATGTGAAGGCGGGATATCCCGATCGTTGCCGTTTCAGCAATCGTCGTCCACGCATTCCGGGCACCTGTCGCCGATCGAATCCAGGACATGCCAGACCTCCGCGACGGCATCCGCCGGCGAAACGCCGGTGGGCGGTTCCAGACCGGCGAGATCGACGGCGCGCTCGCGCGCATGTGGGTCGGCCCTGTCCTTGGCCCAGCCATGCTCCTCGCATTCGTGGATGGCGCCGGCCTCCTGCAGCACGCCGATTGCCCAACCCCGCAGTGTCCGGATCGCAGGCCGTCGTTCTTTCGTCATCAGCATCGAGATCGCTCCTGCCTGGACGAATCCTTACGCCCGCCTGCTCGTTCCGCGCGGTTAGCACGCAGAAGGGATTCGTGATCGGCAGGGCTGGAGCTTGTCCACGTGTTCCCGCCCGGTTTCTAGAGCACTTGGACCTGCCTTCGAAAACTTATAGAGTGAAGCATGGCCGAAGCAGTCGCCCATATGGTCCGTGTGCTGACCGACAACCGGGACCCACGCGTTTGGCTCGCGTTTGCGCCGCCCGACGAAGCGATCACTCGGGTTTTGGATGCCGTCCCGGAAGGCTGGGCTGCTACGGTTCTGCCCGGATGTGCTTTGTCGCCAGCCGATGTCTCAGCCCTGCACATCGGCCCAGGCGACATTCGCGAGATTTCTTCGAGAAGAGACTAGCGCACGCAGCCCTCCTATTCTTGCTGCGGCTGCCTAACCGGGCCTGCCAAAAATTTGTAGGTGGGAACCAAGGCTGAGTTCCACGTCTCGAGGATTGCGCTGCAAAGAGCGCATTCGAAGCTTGCGATCTGCCGTTCGGGAGCCATCGACTCGGTGCGGCTGTAGACGGCGCCGCATCGACAGGATCGTTGGTGAGATTCGGGCATTTCCGATCATGCGCCAGAATGTCGAAACGGGCCACCGAGAAACCGAGCCGATCTGCGCTCCGTTCGGTTCGAGTGCGCGCATCAGCGGGGCGGCGCTGCATCTTCCTTCACGCCCCGGGCGACGATCCGTAGCGCACCGTCTGGAAGCGGCCGCTGCAGCTTCAGCGCCTCGTCGGCTGGCGCGGTCATCCAGGTCTCGATTTCCTCGGGTGTCGTCAGGATCACCGGCATCGCCTTCGGGTGGATGGCGCCGACCTCTGCGTTCGGCTCCGTGGTGAGGAACGCGTACAGATCGTTCGTGGTCTCGCCTTCCTTGACCTTCCGGACTGACGTCCAATTGGTCCAGATGCCGGCGAAGCAGGCGAGCGGTCGGGACTCGTCGAGGGCGAACCAGATGTCGCCGCCTTCGGCCTTGTTGAACTCGCTGAAGGAGTTGAACGGCACCACGCAGCGGTGCTCCGGAGCCAGCCATCGCGTCCAGTGTTTGCTCTTCACGTTGCGGATGTTGGTGGTTCCGGAATCCGGCTGCATCTGGAGCAATTCCTTGAAGTCTACTGTCTTGCCCTTGGCCTGCAGCTTGTCTGCCCGCTTCTTCGTGGCGTCCATAAGCGCCTTCGACGACGATGGCATGCCCCAGCGCGCGGTAACGAGCTCGCGGCCGTCGGCGCCGTTCCGGACGATCGGCGCCTTGTAGTCGGGAAAGACGCCGGGCATCGGTGCGAGGTTGCCGACGTAGCGGTTGATGACACGGAACAGCGCGCTGATGGCGGCCTGGTTGGTGGTGATCGAATACAGGTTGCAGATGTGGACGGCCCCCCACTTGTCAGGATGGTAGCAGACTTTTGACCTGATCGCTTGCTATCAGATGTCCGGCCTGTTTGCGCGGACAAAGTCCGCTGGCCAAGATGGTGTTCGCTACGCACGCTCCAAGCACATAGGCGACCTTGATGATGCCAGTGTAATCTACGGAAGCGCGCGCGTATCGACCGATCGGTCCTTCCATCTACTGCGTCCTGCAAGTTGGTGGGCTATCCGGCGAGCAATCTCGACCGGTACACCGATTTCAGATCAGATGGGCGCGGCGGTTACCGGCCGATTGTATACGCCGCCCGATATCATCAAGCTCCAGGCGATGCGGGCGAACTTGTTGGCTAAGGCCACCGCGACTAACTTCGGCGGCTTTCGCTCCAGCAGAGAAGCGAGCCAGGGTGTCGGCTTATGACGGCCCTTCCGAATGTGCCTCAGCAGCGCGGTCGCGCCGACAATCAACGTCGATCGGAGAATTGAATCGCCAGCTTTTGTGATACCCCCATGTCTTTGCCGGCCGCCAGTTGAATGATCCTTGGGTGTCAGTCCGAGCCACGCCGCGAAGTCACGACCTGATTTGAACGTTTCCGGCGGCGGCGCCTTCATGCTTAGCATGGACGACCCGATTGGACCGACGCCGGGAATCGTCGCGATCCGCCTGCTGACATCATCCTCACGGTGCCACTTCATCAGCTTGGCTTCGATCTTTGCCAGGCGAGCTTCGACCGCGGCATACTCCTCCGCCTGAAGGCGGAAGAGATCCCGCGCCATTTCGGGCAAGTTATCATCCTCGAGCACCCGTTTGATAAGTGCTGTGACGTTCTGCCGACCGGCGGGACCGACAATACGAAACTCTGCCGCATAGCTCCTGAAGGCATTGGAAAGCTGCGACTTCACGCTGACCAAGCGTTCCCGCACGGTCATCAACATGCAGGCCGCTTGTCGTTCTTTCGACTTCACTGGCACAAAACGCATACTCGGTCGCGTGACCGCCTCGCACAGCGCCTCGGCATCGGCCGCGTCGTTCTTGCCGCGCTTCACGTAAGCCTTCACATATTGGGGAGGGATCAGCTTCACTTCATGACCAAATGATTGCAGTAGGCGCGCCCAACACGGACATCTCCGCCAGCGCTTCGCGCAAGCCTATCCCGAACTCCATCACTTGGGGCGCCACGTTCGACGTACGGGACGACGGGCTTCAGTTGCGGTTAAGGCCGTACTCACCGCGCGTCAGCAGGATTCGCTTCCAGAAGGCCTCTCGCTCAAGGACGGTCTCATCAGGAGTCGGGCTCGCGCGATATTCAAGTAAGGCAAACCGGAAATTGTTTCGGCAATATTCGAGCGTAGGGTCGCGAACCAGAGCGGTGAGTTCGACGTTGCCGCCGTGACCCGTGGAAGCGTAGCTGCACCAGCGGGCCCATACCCCTTCCGATCCATAAGCCGAGCCCACATACCGCTTTCCGGTACCGATATCGGAGATCAGATAGATGCCTTTGACGCTACTTAGAGCTGCTTTCCAATCGGGGCGGCCTGTCCGGACAAGCGTCTCAAGCTCCTCGAACGAAAGGTCGATATTCTCAAAGCCCGGAAAGCTGCGGCCAGTATAGGGCTCCCGAAGAAGCTCCAGGACCTCGAAGCTGGAGTAATGGTTTTCGAAATTCACTCGCGTCGCGCGCTCCCGGTACGAAGAACGTAGTTTAAGGCGACCGATGAAGCCGCCCCCTTCCTCGCTCAGCGTCACCACATACCGATCTGACAATCGTTCCAACACGCAGAACACACCACCGAAGAGCCAAGCGTCCGGTTCGTGATAAAACTGGATGAGTGAAAAGATCTTCTGACGATTGAACTCGTCGCGCGATGGGCGGTACTCCTGCCAACCCTGCCATTCTCCCCTGTCGCGGGCCCACACCTCTAATGGCTGGCTGTGTCCGTTCCAGCGCGCAAAATGGAGCTTGTAGTCCGATGGACCGGATATCGACCAAATGTCCGAAAGCCGAAGGGAGGAAGGCGGCGGCTCAGAGGCGCTCGTTTTCGCCCTCTAGCACACTTGTGGCCTGGTCAGCCATTTGCCCGTCGTGTTCCCGGGGTCCAGGCCACGGCCGGCGGGCCCGTCGATGTAGACGAAGATTTAACCACGATGGACCGAGCGATAGCGTCGGACGACTCGTTCGTGGGTTTCGCTCGGTCCGATGGCGGTGTTTTGACAAGATCAGGCGGCAAAACGTGACGCACTTATGTGTGTTTTGACACTATTATGAGGTGCATCACAGAAATAGTGTGCGTAGAAGGGGACATATCTCTCCGTTTCACCAAAGAACGTCTGTCCTTCTGTCACATTCGGCGGGGAAAGCGTGCCAACTCAACCGCCAGAAAGTTCGGACGAGTTCGTCTTGAATTCCTTCTTGCCCGCAATCATTCAGCGACGACCGAAAATTGCTTGCCGTTCAATTCAGCCTTTGAGCGAAATCAACCTGTTTTCCGTGCTCCTGGCTACTCTTCTGAGCGACCGGGTTGGTCAAGCCTCTGAGGAGAAATGATCATGGCAACCGAAACGAAACTCCCCGTCACGAAAACCACAACTTCGCCCGCGTCCGCCGGTGAGCCTTGGCGGCCATTCCAGGCGTTGAAGAGTGAGATCGACCAGATCTTCGACGATTTCGGCAATGGTTTCTGGAATCGGCCGTTCCGCTCGCTCGCGCGGCTGGAACGCGATTTCTCAAAGTCGATCGCGGCACCGGCCGTTGATGTCGCCGAAAGCGACAAAGCCTACGAGATCACCGCCGAGCTTCCCGGCCTCGACGAGAAGAACATCGACGTCAAGCTCGTCAACGGCGGCCTCACCATCCGGGGTGAGAAGAAGGAAGAGACCGAAGAGAAGAAGAAGGACTACTACGTTTCCGAGCGCCGCTATGGCTCCTTCGAGCGCTACTTCACGCTGCCGGACGGTGTCAATGTCGACAAGATCGAGGCAACGTTCAAGAACGGCGTGCTCAAGGTCGTCTTGCCGAAGACAGAAGAAGCCCAGAAGCCGGCTAAGACCATTAATGTGAAGGCCGCCTGATGGCCTCACTCGCACGAGGCGTGCCGTGCTCGCCGCCTCGTGCCGACGCAAGCGCCTTACCGCACCCTCAATCTGCCGAGAACAGTCAAATGCACGCGATTCATGTCATGACGAGAGATGTCGTCGCCGTAACGCCGCACACGACAATCGAGGAAGCCGCGAAGATCATGCTGCAAATGCACATTAGCGGCCTGCCCGTCATCGACGATGCCGGTAATCTCGTGGGCATGGTCTCGCAAAGCGACTTTCTTCGCCGCAGCGAACTCGGCACCGGGCGTCGTCATGCAGCCTGGTTGACATTCTTCATGGGACCCGGGCGGGCGGCCGCAGAGTTCATCCACGAGCGCGGCCGAAAAGTCGAGGACGTCATGACCCGGAAAGTGATCACGATCCAGGAGGAGACGTCCTTGGCGGATATCGTCGCTTCGATGGAAAAGCACGACATCAAGCGAGTTCCTGTGATGCGCGGCAAGGGTGTGGTCGGCATCGTGACGAGAAGCAATCTCCTGCAGGCCATGGCGAGCCTTGCGCACGAAATTCCGGATCCGACCGCCGACGACGAACACATCCGCGAACGGATCACCCGCGCCATCGAGGTGACCGACTGGCGTCCCATTGGTTTCAGGGTGACTTCCCGCCAAGGCGTCGTTCATTTGCACGGTCTCATCACCACCGATGAGGCTCGGCGAGCGACCATCGTGGCGGCCGAAAACACAAATGGTGTTAAGGAAGTCCACGACCATCTTTGCTTCGTCGATACGTATTCCGGATACGCCGTGGAATCCCCTGAAGACCTGAAGGCTGTGGGCTGAACGCTCCTTCGCATTAGCAGATTGCGCGATACGTCTTCTCAAACCACACCGACCAACAGAGCCACGTGGCGAAAGAGGAAATATAGTTCCCACGCAGTGCATCCTGTGGTAACGTTTGGTTTCGGGGGGATGCGCCATGCATAGCTTCGTCGCTCGAGCGAATGTAGATCATTATCTCCACCTGCTAGACGGCGAGCTCTCGCCCCAGAGCAGAAATACCATCATGAAATTGCTCGTGGAGGAGGAAGACAAGCTCAGCCACGACCTCGAGCAACTCGGCTTCGCCGAGCAGCGGGTGGTCGATGGCCGCCGCCGCGTTGAGCACATCAGAAACCTGTCTAACGGTTTCGCGCCGGGCAGCTCAGAGGAAGAGCAAGCGGTAAGATTGCTTGTAAACCTCGAAAACCGTCAAACTCTTCTTGAGGATTTTTGCCATCGTTTGAGGGCAGCCATCCATTCACGGGGCCTATAACGACCATGGTGCCGTGGGACAATCCCGCATCACACCGCTCTCCTATTGCGCGGCCATAATAAGCCTTCGGATTGCTTCGGCAGGCGACAAGTGGCGGATAGGTAGCGATCTAACGCCAGAGCACGAGCTAAAGCGGCTCGTCGTCCAGTGTAGACGGTTCCGTTGCAGCGAAACGAAATCGCCCCCGCCGTAATCATTGCCGCTACGCTTGCGTCGATCGTCTCAGCCGCTGCTCAAGTGCAACTAGGAGCTGCGTACGGCCGAGGATTCCGGCAAGCTTTCTGTCACGGAGAACCAGCACTTGCGAAATCTGGTAGATGTCCATCTGCTTGACGACCTCCTCGATTGTAGCGTCTTCGCCAACGCAGACCGGATGAGGGCTCATGACGGCGTCAACGCGAAGGCCACTGGTTCGCTCGCGGGCGAGTTGGCCCTCGTCCTTCCCGAGCATCCATTCGAGCCAAAATCCCTCAGGATACTCCACCCCCAGCTCGCGTCTATGGAGAAAATCACCTTCGGAAATGATCCCGACCAACGCCCCTCCATCATCCACCACCGGCAGACCGCGCTGATTGGTTTCGAGCAGGAGATGGAGAACATCGAGCAGCGGAGCGCTTGGTCCGATTGTTGCAAACCAGGTCCGCATGATATCTGCCGCTTTCATCGCTTCTGCTCCATCGCATGCGGTCCGGCCTGGCCCTCTAGTGGGACATAAGGAGGCAGATCTCCGCCTCCTGCAGAAGACTTTGCGTCATGCCGCCAAAAATCCACTCGCCCAGTCGGCTGTGTCCGTAACCTCCGGTGACGATGAGGTCGGCACGAACGTCCTCGGCAAGGTGAATAAGATAGCCGGCGTCGGCCTCTGCGGTATGCACACGGATCCCATGTTCGCAGTTTACGCCATGTTTCGCGAGATAGTTGGCGACATCCCGCACCCGACGGTGCGCCGCGTCCTGCTCGTCGGAGGTGCAGATTTCCGTGATGGTAACTTTCGACGCGCGGGTCAGGAATGGCATCGCGTCGCGTACCGCCACGCGCGCTTCGCGGGTGTCCTTCCAGCCGACCACGATTCGATGGCCGGACAATCCCGTTGTGCGCTCAGGCACCAACAGCGTCGGTCGCCCCATTCGGAGCATGGCTCCAGCCGGATCAAAGAAGTGACTGGGGCTGGCCCTGAGTGGACTGCGTTTGATGACAACGAGATCCGCCGCCCTGGCCTGCTCGACGAGGAAGTCGGTGGGATCGTTGATCGCCCAGCGCCATTCCACTTTCTCCCCAGCCGAGCGTAACACTGTCCTGAACCAGCTCTCTTTGTCTGCTAGAGTGGTCCGTATGCGCTTGAGGTCCTCTTCCGTCGTCTGTTCGATGATGACGCCTTCGGCCACAAACGGAGGCTGCACGGCCACGGCGGACACGCCCAGAATGGAAGCCTCGAACCTGGACGCGATACTATCCGCAACCGCGACCTGCCCCGCCTCTTGCTGCTCGGTGTCGACGTAAACCATAACGCTGGAGATTGACATGACATTTCCTCGATAGAATGCGCACATGCTCATTTATCGCGCATCGGCCAACCAGCCAGATTGAGCAAAATCAAACCGCGCTCAAGGAGAGCCGTCCGCGTCAACAAGGCTGCGCCTCGTCCTCAGCCTTGGAGATGCTTCTCGATCTCGTTGACCGGGTGCTTGGTAAGGTCTTTGTCCAATTCGCCGATGATCCGGCGCTTGACGTCCTCATGGAATGCGGACCGAAGCTCGGCCAGGGTCCGCGGCGGCGCGACGACGAGGAGCTGCGTCGACTGCTCACTGCGGATGAGACGTTCAGCGGCCGCCGCGACCTGCCTCACGAAGCGGCTCTCCTCGAGCTCGTGCCAATCGGTGGTCTCGACGGCACTTTTGTGCGACGAATGGGAAGCCTTGCTGACCCGACCTGGGCGATCGCTCCCCTGTGAATGGGTCGGCGGATTTTCATGTTCAAACAGCGCTTCCGTCTTCAAATTCGGAGACTTCTGGTCGCCCTCATTGCGCAGGAATAGCGCTTTCCGTCCATCACCCACGAATACGATTGCGCGATGCGGTATCCTGATCATTTCGCCCTCCTACGTGCATGCGCAAATTGCTACCGTCGCGTCGGCTGAGCCGCTTGATCCGGATCAAGCTGGGAAGCGCAAAATCCAGCAAAGATCGCAAAAATTGATGAGCCGACAAGGAACCTGTCATGCAAGCACGCGATATCATGGTGTCCCCGGTCGTGACAGTTGGCCCGCACGCATCCGTCCAGCAGGTGGCGAAAATCCTGCTGGAACGTCGGATCAGCGCGGTACCGGTGGTCGATCCCGACAGCAAGGTTCTTGGAATTGTGAGTGAAGGCGACCTGATGCACCGGGCGGCAAGCGGCACCGAGCGCACCTACTCCTGGTGGCTGGGCTGGTTGACCGGTGACGCCGAACTGGCAACTGATTACGTCAGGTCGCATTCGGCCAAAGTGCAAGACATCATGACACGAGATGTCGCGACTGCATTGCCCGAGACGTCCTTGAACGACATTGCCAAGCTTCTGGAGGAGCGGCAGATCAAACGCGTCCCGATCGTCAACGGAGAAGGTCAGCTCGTCGGAATCGTCAGCCGATCCAACCTCCTTCAGGCAATCGCGAGCGCCAAGCCGAAGCTCGAGGTCTCGCTTCCGGATGCGGCCATCCGGAGAAGGTTCTTCGACGAGCTCAAGAACCAGCCTTGGGCTCATACGCTCAATGTGAATGCCACGGTCTAGAACGGGGTTGTCGATCTATGGGGTTTCGCGCCGTCGCTGGCCGAACGGACGGCAATTCGCGTAGCCGCCGAGGCAATTCCGGGCGTCCAGGCCGTTAATGACCACCTGCTTGAAACTCCGGTCTTTGTCTATTGATCGCAGCCGGATTCGACGCGGAGAAACGAGGTGCGCCATGGCCCATTTCACCGTCCGCTTCCTCAAAGACGTACTCGGCGATCAGGGGCACCCCTGCGAGGCCTGCCAGCGCGTCATTGACGTTGATGCGCGCGATGCAGTTGAAGCCGTCGCGCTGGCGACGCAACAGTTCTGCCAATTCCGCGAAATTCGGGATTGGTCGCTGCATGCTGATCGCATTGATGTGCAGCCGGCTGACTTCCCGTCTTGACGGAAGTTGCCTGAACGAGCGCGGAGACAGGCGGCGCCCCTCATCGGACCACGCTCTTACCAGCCCTATTGCTCCCCGAGTGGCTCGATCTGCGGTCCTGGTGCGGCAACGTGCTTTCTGAATAGAACCGCCGTGTCGACGAAGCTCGCGGTGCATCTGTGAGAGCGGGCGAAATTGCGCACGCGGCCTAACGCTGCGTCATTGAGCCCGAACAGCCGCTCATAATCTTGACGGCTGATCTGAACGAGCGTTCCACCCTTGAGCTCATCCAGATTGTGCTCAAGCTCAGGCAAAGTGAAGTTGCGACGCATGCTCTCGCCTCCTGACTGGATCAGTCCAGGGTCATAAGGGTTATGATCAGGTGAAACAGCTCCCACCCGAACGTGACCAGCAGAGCCCCGATGATGAGTATTTTTCCGTACCACGAGACCGTGGGACTGATGCGTATCCACCTTCGAGCAGGAGCCTTTGCAGCCCGCCTCTGGTGCAGTGGCGGTAGCGGTCCTACCGCGCCCGGATTGCTGATTCCATGGTCTTTTGGGTTCGCTTCCATAGTCACATTATCGGCGAAGCAATCCGCAGTGCCTTGATTCTGGTCAAGATGGCGTATCCGTCGCATCGAGATAGCCGTCCTTCACTTCGGAATTTCTCAGGCGTTTAGGTGATCGGAACAGCGACGAAGTTCGTTGCCCCCGACCGTTTGATCCGGACCAGTATCGTCCGCCGGGACTGTGCACGGGCCTCGTTGACCATTCTGTCGATGTCGGCGCTGGCGACCACGGGCTGTCCTCCGACGGCTAAGATGATGTCGCCAACCTGAAGGCCACCACCGGGAGCGCCGCTGCGCGGCCTGATCTCAAGGATCACAACCCCGGTCTCCCCGGCACCCGGGACAAGGCGTGCCGGCGCGGTTGTCAGCCCGAGCTCCGTCCTTTCCCTCGGCTCCGGCTGCTTTTCCTTGCCGACTTCCGGCGCGCGCGGGAGTTCGCCGACCATCACACCGATTGACATCTCCTTCGCATTCCTCAGGAGACGAAGATTGATGACCGTGCCCGGTGTGATCGCGGCGACCGTTCTGGCGAAATCACGAGGGTTCTTCAGCTCGTGATCGTTTACGAAAGTGATGACGTCACCCGGCTCCACGCCCTGCTTGGCTGCCGGGCCTTCATCGAGCTGCGCAACGAGCGCACCCCGGGTACTCTTCAGGTTCATGGCGTCGGCGATGCCAGGTGTGATCTCCTGAAGGTAAACGCCGACCCAGCCGCGCGAGACGTAGCCCTTATCTCGAAGCTGGCGGACGACAAATCTTACCGTCTCCGCAGGACATCGAACGCCACTCCCACGGAGCCGCCCGAGGGCGAGTAGATGACCGTGTTGACACCGATAACTTCACCCCTCACGTTGAATGATGGCCCGCCGGAGTTGCCCTTGTTGACTGGAGCATCGATCTGGATGAAATCGTTATAGGATTCCCCGCCAATATCGCGCCCGCGAGCCGAAACGATCCCGGCGGTGACCGAGCCGCCAAGCCCGAATGGATCACCGATCGCGAGCACCCACTCGCCTATTCGTGGCTCCGCCGCAGCAAACCGGACGTAAGGGAGATAACCGGGTGCGGAAATCCTAATTAGCGCAAGGTCAGTCTGCGGGTCGGTGCCGATGAGCTTCGCGGAATGAATCCTTCCGTCATCCATCGTCACCTCGATGTCGATGCCCTTCGCCACGACGTGCTCGTTCGTGACAATATAGCCATCGCCGGAGATCAGGAATCCAGAGCCAACCGTGACATCGGACCCTGGAGCCGGATCCGGGGGGATCTGCACCCCGAACTGCCGGAAGAACCGATCCAACAACGACCCGGGTGGAAACGGCTGCGTCCGCTCGGCGTCCACACTTCCCGTATCGGTTTCACACGGATGCCTACGACAGCCGGTCTGACCCGCTCAATGACCTCTGCAAATCCGCCGGGAGCGTTGACGCCGGCGGCATCGACCTCGGCAGCGAGGGCGCGCCCCATTCCATTCAATGCAAGCGATGCCCCCAGCATTGCGGCGCACAAGCCGAATGTGATCGGCTTCCCGGCGCGGGTCACCGCCACCACCCGCCCTCCACTATTGTCGGGAATCACACTCCACCTCGCTTTCACGTCAGAATGACGTGGAAGGTTGACGGGCTTCCGCATCAGCATCTTGATTTGCCTCAACCGAGTTGAAGCAAGCCAACTCGGCAAAGGGGCGACAACAGCACGAACTTTGACTTGCCTCAAAGGCAGAAAGCCGCGGCGTGGTCTGCTGTCGACATGTCCGGGTACATTAGACCTTTCCTTGAAATTGGACTGGAAGACGTCGGTCTGGTCGGCGGCAAGACCGCTTCGCTCGGCGAGCTGTACACGGCACTCGCGTCGCAAGGGATCGCCGTCCCCAACGGCTTCGCCATCACGGCCGAGGCCTACCGCGACGCGCTGTCACGTCATGGTGTTGCGGACGAGTTGCACCGGCTCCTCGACGGGATCGACAAGACCAAGATAAGGCAGCTCGCCAGCAGGGCGGCGAAGGCTCGCGAGATCATATACGAGGCCATGGACACGCCCCTCCTCCGCAAGCAGGTCGTGGACGCGTATCGGCAGCTCGAA
The DNA here is from genome assembly GCF_028128835.1 of Bradyrhizobium sp. CCBAU 65884. NCBI lineage: Bacteria > Pseudomonadati > Pseudomonadota > Alphaproteobacteria > Hyphomicrobiales > Nitrobacteraceae > Bradyrhizobium > Bradyrhizobium sp. CCBAU 65884. The sequence continues at coordinate 317,006 of NZ_LBJU01000132.1, forward strand.
CGGGAGGCCGGAAACGGGGTAGCTGTCGCCGTGCGAAGCTCCGCGACGGCCGAGGATCTGCCCACAGCGAGCTTTGCTGGCCAGCACGAGAGCTTTCTCAACGTGCGCGGGCCCACGGATCTGTTCGAAGCCTGCCGACGTTGCTTCGCGTCGATCTTCACCGATCGGGCTATCTCCTATCGCGTCGACAACGGCTTTGATCATTTCAAGGTAGCGCTCTCCGTCGCTGTTATGAAAATGGTACGCTCCGATCTGGCCGCCAGCGGCGTCGTCTTCACGCTCGACACCGAATCCGGCTTTCACGACGTGGTCTTTGTCACAGGCTGCTACGGTCTCGGCGAGACCATCGTGCAGGGGCAAGTCGATCCGGATGAATTTTACGTCCACAAACCGACGCTGAGTAAAGGATATCGCCATGTGCTACGGCGTCGGCTCGGCGCCAAGCAGATCCGGATGATTTACGGCAGGCGCGGTGGCGAGCACGCGACGCTCACCCGCAATGTCCCCGAACCTGAACGCCGTAACTTCTGCATCTCCGATGAGGAGGTGCTGAGCCTTGCTGACATCGCTGTTCGCATCGAAGCTCATTACTCCAAGCATGCCGGCGCAGCGATGCCAATGGACATCGAATGGGCCAAGGACGGCGCTGACGGGAAGCTTTACATCATCCAGGCCCGGCCCGAGACGGTCGCCTCGCGGCGCTCCGCGGACGTCTACGAGACATACAATCTGAAGGGAAGCGGTCCGCTCGTCGTCGCCGGCCGCGCGGTGGGCGAGAAGATTGCCTCAGGACGTACCCGGCGCATCGTGACCGCACGCGATCTTGCCGCCTTTAAGCCCGGTGAGATCCTGGTGGCGCCGGCCACCAGCCCGGACTGGGAGCCGGTGATGAAGATCGCGGCCGGCATCATCACCGATAAGGGCGGCCGCACCTGCCATGCCGCCATCATCGCACGCGAGCTGGGCATTCCTGCGGTGGTGGGCGCCACGCTCGCGACGGAGAAGATCAAGACCGGCATCGAAGTGACGATCTGCTGCGCCGAAGGCGACATCGGCAAGATCTACCAGGGAAAGGTCGGCTTTGAGGTGACCAGGACGCCGGTCAGCGAGCTGCGACAGCCGCGGACTGCCATCATGGTGAATGTCGGCACCCCAGAAATGGCCTTTCGGACCGCAATGCAGCCGCAGGCTGGAGTCGGACTCGCCCGGATGGAATTCATCATCAGCGAGCATATCGGCGTTCACCCGATGGCGCTGCTGAAGCCGGACAAGATCAAGTCGGCCAAAGCGAGGGCCGAGATCGCGCGCCTCGTGAAGGGCTTCGCCAGTCCGGCCGACTTCTTCGTGCAACGACTTTCGGAAGGCGTCGGCACCATCGCTGCGGCATTCTATCCGAAGCCCGTGATCGTGCGCCTTTCCGATTTCAAGACAAACGAATATGCCAGCCTGATTGGAGGCGAAGGTTTTGAGCCTCGGGAAGAGAACCCAATGCTGGGCTTCCGGGGCGCCTCTCGCTACAGCCATCCCGCCTACGCTGAGGGGTTTGCCCTCGAATGTGCCGCGCTTAGACGGGTGCGCAAGCAGATGGGTCTCTCCAATCTGCGTGTCATGGTGCCGTTCTGCCGGACCGTCGCGGAAGGTCGACGCGTGATCGCGACGATGGCTGCCAATGGACTGAAGCGTGGCGAAGACGGCCTCGAAATTTACGTGATGTGCGAGATCCCGAACAACGTCATTCAGATCGACGCGTTCGCTGAGCTGTTCGACGGCTTCTCGATCGGCTCCAATGATCTCACCCAGCTCACGCTCGGGGTCGACCGGGACTCCGACATCGTGGCGTTCGACTTCGACGAGCGCGATCCGGGGATGCTGGAAATGTTCCGGCAAGCGGTGGTCGGCGCCAAGCGCAACGGTCGCCATATCGGCATTTGCGGCGAAGCGCCCGCGAACTATCCGGAGATCGCGCGCTACTTGACCGGACTGGGCATCGATTCCATCAGCGTCAATCCCGCGAGCGTGTTTCGAACAATGACTATAGTATCTGAGGCCGAGGCCGATCTGCCGAAATCCGACACGCGACGCCTGACCGCCCTGTAGTGATCAGATCACAACCGGGATAGCCGCGGCGTGGATCTGCTCTGCCGCTGCGTTGACCCTCGTCATGATCTTCGTCAGCTCGTCGTAGACCCGATCATCGATGGTTACGATGCCGAAATTCGAATCTTCCCCATCAAACCGCCCCTGCGCCGGCTCATCGGCGTGCTCAAACCAGTGATAGCCGACCACATTCGGCTTGCTGAGCGCGGTCGCAACGTAGCCCTCGAAAGCTCGGGCGCGCTCCGTCTGGGTTGCCACCCGGGGTCCCCCTCCCTTCGTATTCGGCAAGCCTGCGTCGTCGCCTCGAAACGAGAACTCGGTGATCAGGCATGGCTTCCCGCCTGCAGCATAAGCGTCAATGACGGGACCTGGGTCGAAGTCGTAGCAATTGAAGGAGATCACATCGAGATGGCGGCCGGCAGCCGCAATGACGCCTGCCGGCGGCTGATAGCCGAACCGGGATCCGAGCACGAGATGATTGGGATCGGCCGCCTTGATTGCCGCAACACACAGTTCGAAGTATTTGTCGGCCACGATAGCCACGAAGGCATCGCAATCTGCCGAGAAGGCTTCGCGGGCGGGATCCGCCAATTTGGCCTTGGTCTCGAGCGCGTCGTTCAAGACGCCAGGGCGAAGCCGGACGAAGGGTGCCACGACATGTTCAATCCTGCCGAGCTCTTGCCAGGATCGCGCCTGGGTGCGCCATACCGCATTGAATTGGGCAAAATCCCCGTAACGCGCCTGCAATCCTGTGATGGCGGCGACCCTGCCGGGACGACGAGACGGCAGGTTCAGGAACAGCGTCAGAAGCTCGTCGGAACCGCGCCAATCGGGTGACCAGTAGAGCTCGTTGTCGATAAAGGTGCCGAGCAAGCCGGGATCATTGCGCCGATGCCGGCAACGTTGATCGGCGCTTGCGCGAATATGCGCCGAGAATTCGGGATCGAAGACATCAGGGAAGACCTGATCGCGGCGGTGCAAGCGGAAGGATGCGCCCAGCTCCGCGATCGGCGTGGTCGCCAATAATCGCGATCCCGAGCTGGCGACGAGTTCGTCTGACCAGCAGCCGACCGTGTTGAAGGCCCAACTCGCCAGCCGGTCAGAAACGGCAGTACGCCAGATCTGCAGGCTGCCATATTTGGCGCGGCAGGCCTCGGCATAGGGGAAGCGGTCGGTCCCCCCAATGCGTTCCTGATCGAAGCGGATCGTATTGACCCCCTTCGACAGAAAGCGGCCGCCGTCCGGGTCGACGAGCCAGAATACGCCATTGCGCTCGGCGATGCGAAAGTAGCCGCTCCCGCTGAGGTCGCCGTCAACGACCCCGCCCCATTTCGTCCTTTGCACGGCAGACCCCAGCAACGGTCTTTAGGATGTCAATCCTTTGCACGGCCGCGCCGGGGCTCATTGAGATATCTCAATACCGCCCGGACCAGCATGACTATCAATGTCACAATCATTGCGGGCTGGACCAAGCAGGTCGTTCATGTCGACAACGCAACTGCCGAACACCACGAGCCTGCGCCCAAATTTCATCTGGGGCGTTTCCACCTCGAGCTTCCAGATCGAAGGGGCTGCGCGGGAGGACGGCCGCGGAGACAGCATCTGGGATACCTACTGCCGAAGGGGCGCCATCAAGGATCACGACACCGGCGATGTCGCGTGTGACCATTATCATCGCTATCGCGAGGACGTCGGCCTGATGAACGCTCTCGGCGTGCAGGCTTACCGGTTTTCGGTGGCCTGGCCGCGCATCTTGCCGCAAGGGTGCGGATCCGCCAACGAGGCCGGCCTTGCATTCTACGACCGGCTCATCGACGCGCTTCTTGCCGCCGGGATCGAGCCATGGCTATGCCTCTATCATTGGGATCTGCCCCAGGCTTTGGAGGAGCGCGGCGGCTGGCTTAATCGAGAGTGCGCAGCATGGTTCGCCGATTACACCGCCGTAGTTGCCAGCCGCTTCTGCGACCGCGTCAAGCGTTTCGCGACATTGAACGAACCCTCAATTTTCACTCTGTTCGATCGGTCGCTCGGCAAGCGGGACCGCGGCAGCGAGGACGAACTCCATCGCATGATCCACAACGTCAATCTCGCGCATGGAGCCGCGGTGGATGTGCTGCGCGCGCGCGTCGCCGGCGCCTCGATCGGATGCATTCACAACCGGCAGCCCTGCCGTCCCTCCAGCCCAAGCGAGGGCGACGCAACGGCGGCAGCACGGCTGAACGTCTATTGGAACGATGTCTTTCCAGAGCCGCAATGCCGTGGCGCCTATCCGCCGTCGATGCGGACGGCGATCGAGCCACACATGCAATCGGGCGACATGGCGCGCATTTGCCGCCCGCTCGATTGGTTCGGGCTCAATCACTATAGCCCGGTCTATGTGAAGACGCGTGCGGACTCGATGCTGGGGTACGATTTCGGCGACAAGCCGGCCAACGTTCCCTTAACCCCGATCGGATGGCCTATCGAGCCCGAGGCTTTCCGGTCAACTCTTGAATCCGTCCATGGGCGTTACGGGCTGCCAATCTACGTCGTCGAGAACGGATATGGCAGCTTCGACCAACCAGATCAGACGGGCGTGGTGAATGACAGCGGCCGAATTGAATTCCTGAAGGCCTATATCGAGGCGATGAATGCCGCCGCCTCGAGCGGCGTCGATGTGCGCGGCTATTTCATCTGGTCGCTGCTCGACAATTTCGAATGGGATTCCGGCTACAGTACAAGGTTCGGCCTGACATATGTGGACTATGCCTCGCTGCGGCGGATACCAAAGGCTTCATTCGGCTGGTACGCCGGGCTGATCAAGGAGAGGCACTCGTCATGACAGCAGCCTCTTCGAAAGCAACCACTCTGCTCGCCGACATCGGTGGGACCAACGCTCGCTTCGCCCTGCTGGCCGACGGCAAGATCGGTCCGATCTCCCATATAGCCGTCGGCGATTTCGGCACCTTTCAGCAGGCTCTCGCGGCTTATCTCGGCGATACAGCACCGCCCGGTACCATTCGTAATGCCATTTTCGCCGCGTCTGGCCCGGTTCAGAATGGCCGCTGCGCCCTCACCAACAATTCCTGGATTATTGATGCAGCAGAGCTGTGCAGCGATCACGGGTTCTCCTCGGTACGGCTGATCAATGATTTCGAAGCGGTGGGGTGGGCGCTGCCCCGTCTTCCGCCAGGCAGTCTGCTGCAGCTCGGCGGGCGAGAACGCGTTGCGGGAGCGCCGCTCGCTGCGCTTGGCCCCGGCACTGGCCTCGGCATGGTGATCAGCATACCCCATGCCGGCGCCCCGATCGTGCTTCCCAGCGAGGGTGGCCATTCGACGATGGCGGGCAGCTCGCTGCGCGAAGATGCCGTCATTGAGCACTTACGGCGACGCTTTGGACACGTCTCTTCCGAACGCGTTCTGTCGGGCGCCGGGCTGGAAAATCTCTACGACGCTCTTGCGTCCATCGACGGCGTAACGGTTCCGGAACGTCGCGCGGTCGACATCACGCGGGCCGGGGTCGAGGGGACTTGTCCGATCAGCCGGGCCGCGGTCGACATGTTCTGCGCCATGCTGGGGTCCGTTGCAGGCAATCTCGCGCTCGCAATCGGCGCAAAGGGCGGCATCTTCATCGCCGGAGGCATCTTGCGACACATGCCGGAATATCTTGCCGCATCTCAGTTTCGCGCACGCTTTGAAGGCAAGGGACGCCTTAAGGCATACCTCGCGCCGATACCTGCCTATCTCGTCCTCGATGAATACGTTGCGTTCGTTGGCCTGCGCGCTTTGACGGAGGCTGAAGGCCTTGGCTGAGACAGCGCCCGTCCAGATCGTTACGCTCACGATCAACCCCGCGGTCGATATCTCGACTTCGGTCAAGAGAATGCAGCCGTTCGTTAAGATGCGCTGCGCGGAGGCTCAGCGCGATCCCGGTGGTGGCGGCATCAACGTCGCCCGCGTTCTGAAGCGGCTCGGCACGGAAGCAACTGCCATTTACCCTGCCGGAGGCGCCAGCGGGCAAACCCTGGCGGCACTGGTCGAGCGCGAAGCGGTGCGTAGCATCGTGATCCCGACGTCGAACGACACCCGCGAGGACATCACCGTTTTCGACGAGACGACCCGCGAACAGTTTCGCCTGGTCTTTCCGGGTGCCTTCCTCAGCGAGTTCGAATGGCAGCAGTGCCTCGACGCGATCGCCCGCACCAGCTGGCAGGCGGCATTCGTGATCGCAAGCGGCAGCCTCCCGCCAGGCGCGCCGAATGACTTCTACGGCAGGGTCGTGCGGGCATCGAAGGGCGCCGCCAGGGTCATTGTGGATACGACGGGCATCGCGCTGAAGGCGGCATTGGAGGCGGGCGTTTATCTGGTCAAGCCCAACCTCCGGGAGTTTCAAGATCTGGCCGGGATCAGCAGCACTGACGAGCCTTCTCTCATCCAAGCGGGGCGCCGCCTGTTCGATCGCTACCGCGTCGAGATCATCGCGCTCTCGATGGGGGCCGAGGGCGCGCTGCTGTTGACGCGCGATATGACCCTGCGCGCGAATGGGCTCCCGATCGAGCCCGTCAGCGTGTCCGGCGCCGGCGACAGTTTCCTGGGAGCGATGGTGTCGAACCTGGTCCATGACGACAACCTGGAAAGCGCATTTCGATACGCCGTTGCCGGCGGCTCGGCCGCGCTGCTCAGCCCCGGCACGGGACTTTGCCTAGCCGAGGACGTTCATCGCCTCGCCACGAGCGTGAATGTCACATCCATCGGCGGCCCTCGTGCCTAGCGACGCGGGATATCTGTCCCCCGACCAGCGGCAGTTGCTGCTGCGGTTCTGGAGATGCGCGAGCGGCTTTTGGCGGGGACGGTCGGCGAGCTGGGCATGGACGCTCACCATCATGCTCGTTGCAACGGTCGTCCTGCAATTGCTGACCCAGTACTTCCTCAACTACTGGAACCGCGATTTTTTCAATGCCGTCGAGCGAAAGGACGGAAGCGAACTCTTGACGCAGGCTGTACGCTTCGTGCCGCTGGCGGCGGCCAGCCTTTCGCTCGCTGTCTTCTCTGTCTGGGGACGGATGACATTGCAGCGGGAATGGAGAGCCTGGCTGAGCGACGAACTTTACCGCTATTGGCTGGAGCGGGATCGCTTTGTGCACCTCAATGAAGTTACGGGAGACTATCAGGCGCCTGAATATCGCATTGCAGAGGATGGCAGGTTGGCGACGGACCTGCCCGTCGATTTGACGCTCGGGCTTATCTCCTCTCTCATGACGGCGGCCACCTTTATCGGCATCCTATGGATAGTTGGGGGAAGCTTCCCTATAGAGGTCGCTGGGCTCACTTTGACTATTCCGGGCTATCTTGTGATTGGAGTTGTTACCTACTCGCTTATTATGGCGGCCACGACAATGCTAGTTGGTCACCGGCTAACGCATGTTATGGAGGATAATAAGCGAACCGAGGCGGAGTTGAGGGCGCGCGGAACCCATCTGCGCGAAAGCGGGGAAAACAAGTCGCTACGGCCGAAGGGCCCGGATGGTCTCCGTACCATCCAGACGGCACTCCGGGCCGTGATAGTGGCCTGGTTGAAATATTGCTGGCAGCTCATGCGCCTGACTGCAGTCACGCACACGAATTCGCTGTTAACCCCGGTGATCGGATTGTTGCTCTGCACGCCCAAATACGTTGCTGGCACGATGCTGCTTGGAGAAGTCGTTCAGGCAACCGCCGCCTTCGTTGTTGTCCAGGGTGCCTGCAGCTGGTTTACGGACAACTATCCCCGACTTGCGGAATGGGCCGCTTCGGCCAATCGCGTTGCGTCTCTCCTTCTTGCATTGGACGATCTCGATCAATTTCGGGCCAAGGGCGAAAGAACGGAACTATAGCCCACAGGCTGGACCTTCCCAAATGAGCCCGCTTGTGAAATTGCGCGTCTCTGAGATCAATCCCGTCGACGCCACGATGTGCGCGCCTAACCGAGGCGCTGCAGCACTTCCGCGCACTCGCCTCCGGTCGGGGCCGTTACGTTTTGGGAGGCTCTGATGCGGAAGCTATCGCCAAGACATCCAGTCCTTCGATCTCCTGCATCGCTCGCCCCGCGATCCCCTGGAGATCTCCATAGAGACCAACCGTGGCGTCCAACACGGCCCTGAGCTGCTCTTCGCGCTTGGCCCACATTCTCGTCATCGACCTCCGCTCGCGTTCCAGATCAGTCTGCATTTCCGTAAACCGCTCCACGATAGCCTCGACGCGGTGACGAAAGCGCGGACCGGTCAGGTAAGCGTACACGAGCTCTGTCTTGGTCTGCTGCCCCTCCTGGATGAGCCGAGCGCCGGCGATCTCAACGAGCGACTGCCTAAGGGCGATCGCGACGGGGATCACGAAGCGCGGCCTGACGACCCAGACGCTATCGATGAGATCGAAGGTGTCGAGCCCTTTTGGCGGCGCGCTCGATACAATAATGGCCACATCCGCCTGGGCGGCGCGCTGGTCGTCACGCAGTTTCACGAGCCAGTCCGCATTCCAGCTCCTTGTCTTCTTCGACTCCCAAAGGATGGTGCCGCAAGCCTGTCCGGCGGTCCCCACTATGCGGTGCACGATGTCGCCTCCAAAGACACCTTTCGGCACCTCCTCGATCAGATCACCCGAAAAGCGCGCGCGGAGCAATGCTTCAAGCTCGATCTCCTGCGCCTCGCCCTGGAGCTGCTGGGAGCCCTGTTCCGCCTTCCGCCGAAGATCTTCGATCCGGCGCTGCATGGAGGCAATCTGCGCCTCCTTCTCGGACACCTTGGCCCTCAGGTCGTCTTCGGCGTCGATCTTGGCTCGCTCGTGCACGGCGGCGAGCTCCTGCTGAACTCTCTTCTCGACGGTTAGCTCGAGTTCACGCTTAGCGTCATCGAGTTCACGCTGCTTACGCAGCGTGTCGGCATGGGCCGTCTGTGCCACCATGAGCTTGTCAGCGTTGGTCGCGAGCATTTGCCGCAAGTCGGCAATCTCCCGGTCGCGTTCGCCGAGTTCGATCGCCACTACCTGACGCGCTCGGCCGGCCTCCTTCTCCGCGATTTTAACCTGTTCCCGGAGAAGTCGTGCGGCAACTTGCTCTTCGACCTCCTCCTTTGCCCTGGCAATTTCGATCTGAGCTTCCTTGATCTGCGTCTCGCGGCGGTCGAACTCGGCTTGCTTGACGGCGAGCTGCTGATCGAAGCGTTGCCGGGCAGCAGCGACGAGCGGCCCTGCGAGCGACTCGGTCAGCTTGATCTCAGTCCCACAATTCGTGCAGACGATCTGGGGTTCGGTCATAGCGTCCTTTCTTGCAGGCTCGGCTTCATGGGCGACGCAGAACTCGCCACCCATCGGACCGGCAACACGGCCCGTCGCAGTCGGCGTCGGCCGGCGTGGGAATGCACGGAATCCGGTTGGAACGGTCGGCTTTGGCATTTTTGTCTCCCAATTCGTAGCCTCAATGGCTCACGAGCCGCACACCGCGAAGGCCATCACGAGTAGCCGGAGAGCCAAGCCGATAGAACCGCGACAGGCTTCTCACCCACGTCCCCTCCGGATCGGCCCACCAGAGCGGCGTGGTCATCACGATTCGGTCTCCGTGAATGGGATGGCCGGAGGCTACTCCCACAAGGTGCAAGCCCTCGGGCGTCAAGGACGGCAGCCAGTTCTCCAAGAGCGGAGCGTTCTTCAGCGTACTCGGCAAGACGGAGCGATGAAGCTCGAGGCGATCGCAGTCGTCGGCGAGCCTACGGAGGCGCAAGGACAAGTCGGGCGAGATGTTGGCAGGGTCAAGAAAGCGGAATGAGCGCGTCAGCATGATTGGGACTCGAATGGTTTCAGGCTTTGTCGAAAGACTGATCTAGCCGTGGATGTTCACGGTCAGCGCCCCGTCGAACATCGGGTTCTCGTTCCCGTAGGCATGGGGATTGCAGACGATCCGCGCGGCCCCAATACGGTAGTCAGAGGAGTTGTGAACGTGACCGTGCACCCACAATTCGGGCTGATAGGCCTCGATAAGGCCCGACAAGTCGGACACGAACGCCCCGGTAACGTGATCATTGCGGAATTGGGGCGCGACGGAGGACCAGTGAACGGCGTGGTGCGTGACGACCACCGTTGGCCCAGCGAATCCGGTTGCCAGCGTGCTCTCGATGTACACCTTGGACTGGTGATGCATCAGTGCAGCCTCGCGTGGCCTGAAACGCTTCCATGGCTGCTTTTGCCAACCGATCCGGCGATGATCATTCATTGCATCGGCACAGGCATTCATCACCACGCCGAGGTTGGCCTCGCCAAAGGCGCGATAATCGGTCCAGAGCGTTGCGCCAATGAAGCGTACGGGGCGGCCGACGCCTGACCTGCTACCCAGCACCACTGCATTGTTTTCCAACAAATGGATGTTGAATGCGGACGCATTCGAGCGCGCTACCGCCAGTTCGTCGGGAATGAACCTGCGATAGTACTCGTGATTTCCAAGTACCATCACGATCGGGATGTGGATGGGTACAAGTCGGCGGAGGTGTTCAAACGCCCGGAGAACACCTTCACAAGTGTCCCCTGCCACGATGACGACATCGACGTCAGCGGCGACGGTGATTGCCTTGATCGGATACACGTCGATATGAAGGTCCGAGAAGACTTGTGCCTTCATGCATGCTCTCCACGATCGACCTCGGCGTAGCGTTCGCGCAACGACGCCAGCAGCTTGGTTTCTTCGGCGCTGAACTTGCGCCGGTGCGGCGACCGATCGAGATGTTGCGCATACCAGGAAGCGGAGAGCTCGGTTGCGTAGCCGTGCTCGAACTCCGTGCGGCAGACGATGTTCGCCAACACGAGTGCGGCGGCGCTATCGCCTTCGGCAGCACAACGGAGCAGCGCCGTCATCGCGATGTCGACCTCGAGCGTAAAGTCTTCGACCGGCGTCAGGGCGAACGCCACGGCGATCGCGGCCGCGGCGTCTCCCTGCAGCGCCGGACGGAACGCGTTTGCACCGTGCAGCACCTCGATGCGTCCCAAGGTCGCCCGCAAGAGCAACCTCTCGGCATCCCGGAGCATGTCGAACGGCAGCGTCCGCCACCAAGCCAGCGGGACGATGTCACGTGCGTTAAAGGGCCACTCTCTGTTCGGCGTCACGGCGATCCGCTCCCGTCTGGTACTCATCGTCTTTTGCACTCTGCTTTGGGTTGTTCATCCCGGGATCGGGAGAGCCCCCGAAGGGGCTCTCCGCCTCGCCGCACCACGCCGGGCCGTGCCATAGCTCGCCGGACCACGCCCCACCCGTGGGGTCTCTGCTAGTCGATCATCTCCACCTCGAAGGTGCCGTTCTGCGGCCGCCAGTCGCCGAGGCCGCGCGTGAAGCCGGCGTGCGCGTAGATCTCATAGATCTGGTCGCGATCCAGCAATGTGGGCAGATAGTGTGCGGTGAATTCCAGAGCCCAATCGTTAAAGACCGGGCGCGTCCGCATCGTCCGGTTACCGTTGACGACTACACCGGCGCGAAATCTGAAGCGCTCATCTTCCCAGAGTTGGTCCATGTCATCCGGACCGTCGTAGACGAGCGCGGCGTTGTGATAGACGACCAGTCCTGCCTCGGCCTGCATCGTGCGCCGACGCAATCTCGCGGCCGCCACGAACGTGGCCATGAGAGCTTCCGCCGGCACGGCCGGCTTGCCGCCGTCGAGCCACAGACCGCCGTTCCACTCGACGCGACCGATCTCTTCATGATCGGCTTCCGTCTTGGCCCGCTTGCCGGTGAGCCGCGCCAAATCCTTGGAGATCGGATCGAGCGGATCGGCCAAGCGCCCGCAATGCATGATGAGACGCTTGGTGCCGACCAACCGGAGACGGATCGGTTCTGCCTTCATGGTTCTGATGCCCTACCGGGTTGGATCGACAAGGGGACGGCGAACGTCGCGCAGCCGTGGAACGTCGGCGCGCCGGGGAGTGCGTCGGCGGTAACGATGGCGCCGCAGGAAGGAGGTCACCTCGCGGTGACACCTCGCACAGAGCGCGACCAGATCGCCATCACGCTCATCGCCAAGGTTCTCGTAGTCACGATGATGCACTTCCAGCGGTCCTTGTTCAGCGCACAGACGACACTTGCCCTTCGCAACCGCAAGTTCGCGAACACGGGCTTCGTTGGTCCGCCAGCGGTGGCTGGCGATGTAGGCTGCGTAGTCCGGCCCTCCTCCCCCCTGCGCCAAGCTCAGGCGGCTTTCGCCGCCTGGCTGTGTTCGGAGCCGTTCAGGAGGTGGCGCACCGGCTGCGGCCGGCGGATCGCCTCCTCGTAGTCATCGCGACGCAGCTTGTTCTGCCAGGAGGCGGCCACCGACTTGTAGGACCGCTTGCCGCGGGCGCCGACCTGCGTGAGCGTCTGAAACAGGATAATCGAAGCCGCCTTGGTGTTGTTGCCGTTCGACAGCGCGCAGTTGAGCAGCGCGGTCATCACCGCGTCGAGATCGGCGTCGAGGCGCTGCACCGGCCACACGGCGACGGCCATCGCGGTGGCGTCGGCGATGTTGCCCGTGCTGGCGCCGATCCACCTCGGATCGTCGACGACGGCCTCCGACACGAAGCTGCGGATCGCCTCGCGATCAGCGTCGGTGAAGGCGTCGGCGTCCCTGCTGCGCCAAAGGCGGTCGACCTGCGTGGCGCGCGGACCGGGGGAAAGGCGGACCGGCGCCGAGGCGGGACCGGACAAAGCCCGAGCATCGCAGTCAACTTCGCGCGTCGAGCTGGAAACAGCCGTCAAGGAACGCATCACTGAAACTCCATTAATGTCGCTTTTTGCGACCGTCACAATCTGTGACATTCAACGAAGCTTGTCAACTGTCGCTTTCCGTGACAGTGAATATGGTTAACGAAACGTGATTCGCCTATCGGAGCTGGCCTTATGGCCGCGAACAAAATTCCATCTGCTCGAATGATCCGCGCCGCACGTGGGCTGCTCAATATGGACCAAGCCAAGCTCGGAGAGCTGGTGGGGGTCGCTAGGCGGACGATCATCAGGCTGGAAGCCGACGACACTGAGCCAACAAACCCACGCCGAATCGAAGTCGTGGAGGCGATCCGCGACAGGCTGCAGGAAGAGTACGGCGTTCGCTTTGTCTATGCCGACGCGACGACCGGTGAAGGCGTGGTCATGAAGCGCGGGCACTGAGGGGGGCCAGAACTGCGGACCACGCTCGGCCTTTCCTTGAGGCGCGTCGTTTTGGATGTATCAGAGCGGCATTTGCAACGCGGGATCACCCCGGGAGATATCCGGGAATCTAGGTCGCCATCCGTTGTTGCGTTTCCGCTTTGGCCCTAAAATCCAGCAATGCCCCCTTCGTCCAAGAAGACGCATCAACCAGCTCAAATCGCGGCCCCGGCGGCGACCGGCGGGGCTGGGCCTCAGTTCGAGGCCAAGGTTGGTGCATTCTACGTCCTGCCACTGCTGTCGGGTGGGGAGCCACGTGGCCTGCCGGGCGCCACAGTCCGAAGCGTCGCCTTTCAACAAAGGGTCGCGGAGCATCCACTCGATGATGTGGTCGTCAAAGCGGTTAATCGGGACGGATCTCCAGCCACGATCGAGATCCAAGTCAAACGCACCCTCACCTTCACAGCCTCAGATACTGAATTTCGCCACGTCGTCGGACAAATCTGGGAAGTAGCACAGAAGCCCGATTACGCGACAAGCCGCTACGAACTCGCCGCGGCGATTGCGCGAACGACAACGCGTGTCGAGCAAGTCTGCCAGGAAGTTTTGCACTGGGCTCGCCAGCTACCCGACGGCGCGACCTTTGCCGCGCATATTAACCGGCAGTCCTTCGCCTCGAACGACATGCGCAGTTTCGTCGACGTCTTTCGCGCCAACCTCGCACTGGCCGGCGCACCGACAGAAGATGAGATGCTCTGGCGGCTGCTTCGTCGCTTCCAGATTCTGGTTTTTGATTTTGAATCGGCGGGCTCAGACTATGACCATCGAGTTCGCGAGAATTTGCGCTGGATGCTTGGCGCCGACCAGGCCCACCGCGCTAACGACCTTTGGCCGGTTCTCATTGATTATGTCAGTGCAAGCGCTCGCGCGGCTGGAACGGCGGATCGGGCCGCAATCGTCACGCTCTTAGAGCAACAGCATGGTGTGCGACTTACGCCGCATGCTTACGTGCGCCCCGTCTGCGAGCGGCTCGCGGAAGCCGCCGAGCAAGCCCTCGATGAAATCGATGAAGCCGTCGGCGGCGTACGCCTCGCACGAAACTTACTGATTGATGGGGCATTCGAGGCCCTCCAACAGCACCCTACGGTCCTCATTCAAGGCCGGCCGGGTGTCGGCAAATCAGCGGTCCTGAAGCACCTGGCTTTGCGTTTGCAAGCGGAGGGCAGCATCCTGGCCCTGCGTCGTGGCAGGATTATTCCAGGCGGTTGGGCCGTAATGGCTCACACGATCGGCTGGACCGGCTCGCAGGCGGAACTCTTCAATGAGCTTGGGGCGGGTGGCGGAGCGGTACTTTTCGTCGACAACATCGACCAGATCGACGATCCCGGGGAATGGGCGACCGTCACCGATTTGCTGTCGCAAGCGGCCCGAAGTCAGGGCTGGCGCGTCGTCGCAACCTGCGGCGTTGAAAGTGATGACTGGAAAGCGAAACTTCCCGCGCGCCTACGAACGGCGGGCATCGGCGCGCTGGTGGTCGGAGCCTTGTCGTACGAAGAAAAAACCGAGCTGTCCGCGCAGAACAAAGCACTTGCTTTGATTTTGGCCGACGGCCATCCGGCAAGGGGTATCGCTGAAAACCTCTTCTATCTGTCGCGCTTGGTCGCGCTTAGTGACGGACAGGACGCCGGCATCGCGACCGAACTAGATCTCGCGCGCTTGTGGTGGCGCTATGGTGGCGGACGATCCGAGGATGACCGGAGATTTGCGCGCTTGAGGCTGTTGCGTGCAATCGGTGCGCAAGCGATCGCCAATCCCTCGCAGGCGACGTTCAAGGTCGATGAACTCGATTCCGCGACCGTCGTAGAATTGTTGCGTCTTGAAAGTCTGCGCGAGGAAATCCGAGGCGCGAGCATAACGTTCCGCCACGATGTTCTTCGTGATTGGACGACCGGGTTTCAGATCCACGAAGATGCCAGCTTGTTGGCGGCGCTACCGATGGAACGGCCACTGCCGACCATTTTGGGACGCGGCCTTGAGATCGCGGCAAGGCTCGCGCTGGCCGACGATCCGACCGGGCAACGCTGGCTGGCATTGCTTGCTATCACCGAGCGCGAAGGAACCCATGGAAACTGGAAGCGGCCGATCTTGCTGGCGCTTCCGCGCTCGGAAGATGCCCTGACCTACTTCTTGACACTGACACCTGTTCTGCTGGAAGCGGGCGGACATCGTCTGCGGGAAGTCATCCGGCTAATGATCGCGGTCGAGTCTGAGCCACTCGCGGCGTTGATCGCTCGCGTGAGGCCGGAAATATCTATTCCGGGCGGTGCTGGCGATCTGATCGCACCGAAAGGCCCGGCCTGGGTTTCGCTCGTACTTTGGCTCGCGATATCGGCGAAGTCGTTGCCGCCCGAGATCATTCCGGATGCCGTCAAGGTGTTTCAGGCATGGTTGATCGTGACGCAAGGTCACAATCACCCCATCAATGCCCAGATCGTCGATATTCTTTTTGGCTGGCTCGCACTTATCGAATCTCGATTAAGGCATCGCGTCTATCGGGACATCAGCGAAGTCCCGCCATCCCTTAACATTGATCACGCGGATGACGTGCGCAACGAAATCCGAATGATCGTGTTCACGTTTGCGAATCTGAACCCGGCAGCCGCGGCACGATATCTGTCCGGCATCAACGCGGGACCGATCAACCATCATGATCAGGAAACCCTGCTTAAGTCACCCGGAACAATGCCTGAAGCCGCCCCTGGGCCGTACGCGGATTTTGTGCTGGGTACGTTGATCGAGAAGGATGATCGAGACCGCTATAGGGGGCGCCGCGACTACGGTCCGTTTGAGATTCACGCGCATGTCTTCCTGGATATGACAGCCGACGGCGGTCCGTTCCTGGGGGTTTTGAAAGCCTCGCGCGAGGACGGATTGCGACTTGTTCGCGGGCTCGTCGAGCACGCGACGCAATGGCGCCGCGAACAATACCAAAGAGAACGAAGGCCGTTTCCACAAATCAATATCCCATTTCCGGGCGACGCTCAGATATTCGAGGGCGATCTGACCGTCTATCGCTGGGCACGGGCCTCCGGTCCCTCGCTGATCCCGGCAACGGCACTAAGAGCACTTGAGGCCTGGGGCCACCTCGATATCGAGGCTGGACGCCCGTTTATGGAGGTTCTCGAAGATATCCTTGGTCCTAATTGCTCGAGCGTTGCGTTTCTCAGTATCGCGGTTGACCTCGTTCTCTCGCATTGGCAAGCGGCTGCTGATGTAGCCTGGCCCTTGGCAGCAAACCCTCGATTGCTTCAATTGGATGAGGATCGCTTCCGGCACGACATCTCTGGCGTCAATAGCTTTCCTCGTGTGCGAGGTCAGCAGATGCAGGCTGCCGTTCGCGTGGATCTCGATGCGCAGCCGTCTCGACGGACGCGCCTGGCCGACATGATTGGACGTTACGTCTTCCGCGAAGATGATAGCACCCTCAGGCTTCTCCGAGCGGCCATGGAACAATCGCGTGATGATCTCAGTGGTCAGGACGACGAGCGAGCAAATCGGATCGAAGAGCTTCACCTGACGGTCACCCGCGCCCTTCGCATGACGGAGGCAGACAATTGGGAGGCCGTGACACGGACGTTGCCGGACGGCGCGCAAGTCGAAGTCTACCAGTTCAAGGAAGTTCCCGAGGAGCAGCAGAAGCGAGAAGACCAAGCTTCGCGAGCAAACGCTGGCCTTCAACGGATGAATATCCGCCTTCGGATTCAGTCGGCTCTCATTGAGCCTGACAAATCCACGCTGGCTCTCGTCCAGGAAGCCCTCGCGTGGGCAAAGGCGCAGCCCCTGGACGTCGAACCGAAGTCAGACGAGGACGACAACAACTACGACGCGGAATGGAATCGGCGAGCGGTAGTGATGACCGCTGCGCTGGTGGCACGCGACTACGAAGCCGCGAATCGCGAGGACGCCCTGACCTGGGCACGGCCAATCTTGCTGACAGCATCGGCACAAAACGACCGCGAATATCGTGGCAACGATCAGATCGAATATAACGCTACTGCCTGTGCCGCGCTCGGCATCATCTCTCTCTTCCTGAGAGATCGCGACACGACGACGCGCGATATGATCTTGGAGCTGGCTGGGTACGAACACCCTGCGGTGCTGGAAGCGCTGGCTCAAAATCTGTTGGGTCTTGGTGAAGTTAACGATCGAATTCCGCGGTCGATCATCCGCATCGTCATGGTCAGCGCGGTCCATCAGCGCCGCGTTCTAGGTCTTGAGCGACAGAAGGAGAATGGCCGCCTGCACCGCGACGCAATCGATGCCGCGATCGCTATCGAACGGCGCTGGCTTGACGGAGAAGGCACGGAACCGTCATGGCCCGAGCTGGCATCGTGGCGGACTGCGCCGCGTCGGGGCATTCGCCTAGGCAACGATGAATATATTGAAGACGACGATGACGACGAGGAGCTACCAAGTCATTACGTCGATGAACACGCGATCGCCAAGCTTGCGCATCATCTTATCCGTTTCACAATCACCGACGTGCCTGTCTGGGTTAAGGATTTGGCCGTCCACTTGATGACTTGGACCGACGCTGCGAACGGCCCGCATGGCGAAAACATGCGCGAGCGCGACCATCGACCCGACACTTGGAACATCGCGTTTTTCAATTTTATCGGGGTACTGAGCGTCGCGCTGCCGCACGCGCAAGCCGTAGACCTGTTCTTAAATCGCATCGTGAGCTTCAACGACGAAGCCTTTC
Source organism: Bradyrhizobium sp. CCBAU 65884 (assembly GCF_028128835.1). Lineage (NCBI taxonomy): Bacteria > Pseudomonadati > Pseudomonadota > Alphaproteobacteria > Hyphomicrobiales > Nitrobacteraceae > Bradyrhizobium > Bradyrhizobium sp. CCBAU 65884. Next base: position 334,972 of record NZ_LBJU01000132.1, read on the forward strand.
ATGACGTGATGGCATCATTCCTTCGCGGCTATGATAGCGCGACGATCGCAACGGATACCCGAGAACCTGAAAATCCCGCGAATGTCCGTGAATTGCTTGCAAATCGGATTAAGCGCGCCTGGAACTATCGGCGTCTGGGCCGCGAGAAAGGATTTACCAGCGAAACTCATGCCGGCGACGCTCTGAACGCGATATTCTACCAGCCGTCGCGCTGGGCTAACACCGGACGTCCGACAATTCCTGTCAACTGGCCGGGCTTGCAGGCGACCATGGCAACACTGACAGACCTCGTTGTTGGAGCTCCGACGTCAGGCTATTTGGCGAGCCTATTCTTGAACTTGGTCGAGTCGTCGCATGACAAGGCGCTCATTCCATTGGTGGTCCAGGCGATGACGGCCTGGTGCTCGGCGTACGGCGTCGACCGAAATTTCTGGGCAGAAAAAAACATTGGAAGCCGCGTGTGCGCCTGGCTCGATCGTACGCTCGCTAATGATGCCACGTCGCATGCCGTCCTGATTGACCGGGCCGATGAGTTGTTCAAGTCACTCGATGTCTTGGTCCAGTCGGGCGTCGCTCAAGCACGCATCGTCGAGGAAACGATCACCAATGGCAGCCACAAAGCCGTTCGTCAGTAGGCTACGCATGGCGACACCTGACGCAGCAATAGGTGTACCGAGCCAAAAACGCGAGATGCGCTTCGCCGCCCCAATCGCAAGCCTGAACCAATCCATTCAGTTGTACGGATTTTGTACGGGCACTTCTAACGCCTTTGAAAAAGGCAAATATTCAGACCCATAAATCGTATAAAATTACAATAATATCAATATGGTAGCGGGGGAGCGCTACCGCCTTTACCCACACCGGCCAAACCTGCGATATCTCATCCAGTCCTTCGCATAAGCAGTTCGTGAGCCCGTGGGGCGAGCGCACATTTACCCTCACAATGGAGAAAGTTGGAAAAACTCCAGCTGCAGGTCAGGCGAAAGCGGCCTCTGTCGTGGAAAATCGAAGACGGCCCGTGTTCGGTACCGAGATCGTACCGTAAGGCACTGGTGCCCCTCATCGGCTTCCTTTCGACCTAGATTGCAGGTTCAAATCGCGGACACGCAACACCCGACTATTGCGATTGATTCAACAGGAAATCCCCCGGCTTGCATGAAGGTCGGAACCTGCGATCCCTTCGTCCCGGATGTACGTAGCGATCGCAAGGACCAACAAAATCATGGAGTTTGCGCTTGTTTGACCTTCCTTTGGCGGAGATTGTTTACGGGATTTCAGTGGTCAACAGGATAGTTGGCGGAGACGGGGCGTCTTGGCCGACTAGCGGATTTCTACTCCGCGGGTTGCAGGTTCGAGCCCTGCCGGGATTCGCCAATAATTTATCCATCAAATCAATGTCTTGCTACGTTGTGGCTTCGCTCTGCGAGCGCAAACCGTGTTGCGCGGCGCTCCAAATCGGCCGCGGCAAATTCAAGGGTTACACGGCACTTCGAACTACTCCACGCAACACGGCAGCCCGCGCTTTCGCGGTCTGTTCTTCGGAATGGCCAGCGATTCCAATTTGGCCGAGCGCGACGACGAACTTTCTATTGATCTCGCGCTACGGTTGCTGTTGGGTTCGGCATATATTCCGGGGCTACTTCATGCGTATTTTTACTGCTGCGGGGGCGCTGTGCGCCGTGCTGGGCGGGTGTGCCACTCAGCCTAAGATGCTTTGGCTTCGAGCGGATGGCCAAAAGGCAGTGGACAATCCAGCACTTCGGACGCAATTCGAGCTGGATGGCACCGCTGCCTAGGTGAGCGCAACAAAGCCAATCTGTCGGGTGTCACAGTCTCTGGCGGTGGTCTAGCCGGCGTCGCCGCGTCTATCGAACGGTCCAACGCGGCTGACACGGTTCAACGTGGCTGCATGGCCGAAAAGGGCTACCTGCTCGCCCGTGAGGATCAGGCTGAGGCTAAACAGGCGGAGCTTGCCGCTATTGCCCAGCAGAAAAAGCAGCAGGAGTCCGCAGCAGCCGCGAAGCCATTTACGGCTCAGCCGACCCGCAAGCCCAAGGGCGCGGCCGGCACGTAGCGAATCCTCGCAAACAGCCACCCGCACGCTCGACGCGATGGGGATCACCGTGGGCGTCCATCTGCCACCGCCGCCACGGCGGCCTTCAGCGTCGCCGTGTCGACCGTGCCCGTGATCCGCATCCGAGCCCCGGCCGCAAACTCGATCTCAATCGCCCCGCCGCTGGTGGCCGGCGTGACTGGACCAAGCGTCGGCCTGATTCCGCGACCACCACTGCAGGTACAAAGCCAGGCTGGGCGGCATCCTTCGGCTCAGGCCGAAACGACCGTCGCCATCGCAGCAGCAACGAGCGCGAAACGCCATACCGCCGCGCTGTTGCCGCGACTTGGCGCGGCGCCTGTAAGCTCTGCAGGACGATCTTGAGCCTCTCATCCTCGGACCAGCGCCGTCGCCGGCCCGTGTCCACCACCTCAAGCCGTTCGAGTTGGGCACTGCGCATATCGCTGACTCTTACGGACGCACCTACGACAAGGCAGAAGAACACGACGCATACTATCTTGCCTCGGCAACGCTCCTACCGAAAGAAGCCATCGTTACTGCCGGCAGTAAGAAGCGCTCTTCGGAGCAGATCGCTGAGATATTCGGGAGCTCGTCTGAGTTGGTCGACTACAGAATCAAGCGGCTCGGCCTCTGGCGAGAACACGTGGGCAAGCAGATCAGGCTGTCGTCAGACTGAAAGTACTCATTTAATGCGCCGATTGGATGTTACGGGCTAAGCGGAACTTTTTTGGCGGATCGAGCAATTTCGATTATTCCGCATCCTCGCCAACCTTGGAGAGAGACGCGGATCTTCGCATAAACCGAACTCTTTCACTCGCAAAGAGTGAGACTGCTGCCCTCAAGACCAGTTAGGTTCGAACGATCCAGTACGCCCCCCCGATTGGCCGCCGTCATCAAACGGCATTCCTCCCGAATGCTCGCTTTATTGCCGTCCCAGAGCGCAACGGGTTAGCGAAGCGCGAGAACGCCAAGATAGTCATTGCTCGTCCTCGACCGCTTCTCCCGTCGGGTCCCCGCCCCAGCATGCCATCGTCCTGTGTGTGGACGAGAAGTCCCAAATCCAGGCGCTCGACAGCAGCCAGCCCATGTTGCCCATGCGTCCCGGTCAACCCGCACGACGCAGCCACGACTACACGCGCCAGGGCACGACCTCACTCTTCGCGGCGCTCGACATTGCGACGGGCACGGTCATCGGCAAATGCTATTCCCGTCACCGTGCCGCAGAGTTCCGCAAGTTTCTAGACGAGATCGAGGCCGCCGTCCCCCGCGTTCTCCATGTCCATCTCGTCATGGACAACTACGCCACGCACAAGGCCCCACTGATCCGCTACTGGCTCGCCAAACAGCCGCGCTGGCATGTCCATCTCACGCCCACCAGTTCGTCCTGGCTCAATCAGGTCGAGCACATCTTCCGCTCCTCGATAACGTTCGATGGAAGCGCGGATGTCGTCGGGGGACTTGGTCCATTTGAATGGCTTGGGATAGGCATTGTGATGACTGATGAAGTCCATAATGTCTGCGCGCAGAGCTGGACGCTGCGATAGATGCCGCGCCGGATCTTAATGTCGCGAATTTCTGGTTCAGGACACTAAAGCAGAATGAGGTGGGTGTGCTGGCATCTGCTCCTTTTTTGATCTTTGCCATGCGTCCGCTGCCGGCGAGCCCGGGTGGATGGTCTCGTTGCTCGATGAGTTGGCCCGACACTTCTCGAGATTACCGCCTACGAAGAAAACGGCCAACGAAGCCCTCCTCACCCAGCGAACCCGGAAAGATCCCGAGCCATTCTGATGGCGAGGACACAATGACGCTCGCGCCTGCCATAGGCAATCCGCTCCTCCCGCCCGGGCGGCAGTCGAAAACCCCGGCTGGAACCTGGGGTTTTCTTTTGTGCTATTATAGGCACCAACTCTCGTAAACCGCCGCGGTGCGATCAGTACAGTGCACCTCACCGATTGAGCCGAATTGGCTTCGGCTTCGTTCCGTCAAGGCTCGATCGTAAGCCGCAGGTGTCGCTTGGTCTGCGCTCCTGCTCCACCTCAACGGATTGGTGGAGATCTCACGTCACATAAAGTCTCCATCCGAGTCGGACTCTGATGAAGGTTCATCATCGCTCGGCATTTTGACTTTGGAGAGATACGCCGAAGAATTGGTTGCGCGCTGCCATTCACCATCCCTATATCTCCACTGTCTGGACTGGGTGGGATCAAGTACCATATCATTGTGATCTACATCAACGAAGCCCATTTGTTCTGCACGGGCTCTCGCTTCGTCATTAGCAGGACGCCAGTTCACCAGCGGCCGTTCGCCGTCTTGCCGTAGTTGGTGCTCGAGCAGAATATCGCCGGCGTTGCCGACGAGCGGATGAGCAACCTGAAAATCCACGATTGACGTGACGTTAGTTCGTCCGGGGAACTGTTCTCGCCACCGTTGGCTGGTGAACTCAGTCGCCATAGGAAATCCGGCTTCCGTCCTTTGGAGGCCGACGCTCCTATTTCCTAGTTGGTAGCTGTAATATCGGGCGGCATCAGAATCCCTTCGGATCCCGAAACTGCTAGCGACATCCGCGGTGCGCCTAGCTCTTTCGGACACAAATTCTGAGTATTCCTGCGGATTGTTGGCGATATGATTGATTTCTTCACCATGAAAGCTCCTCACCCGTTCCCGGAATTCGGCTTGGTCGATCTCAATAACGGGAGGTCTTGAAGTGAGGTAATAACTCGGCTGCGAGGATGAGCCGGCACCCGAATCCTGCAATCCCATTCTACCGAGCGCGTCCGCAAAATCGTCGGAATTCCTGTGCTCCGAGGAGCTTGCGTAATGATACTCATCATCGGATGGAACATCCGACCAATTGTTAATTCGACCGTCCATGACGACCACACTCCTATGGCTGTTGCATTGTGTTCAGGTCATTAGACCTGACTCCGCAGATAAGTAGCTTGGCTGTCCGTAAGCTGACGGCGACAAATAAGCGGAATACTAAATTCGCTGAAAGGATAGGGCGAGCCGGCGAGAGCGCAGTTCGGCGCCGCGCTCTCCGGAGCGTCTTCATAACTCGGCGAAATTCCGCCGCGCGGGGAGTAGTTCGATCTCCATCCGGCGGTCGATCAGGCGATCTGTGACACGTGCCCTGCCGTGACGTGCTCTTGCCCCTACGGCATCGACATTCCTACCCAGCTTATTGACGCCCATGCGCAGATGTGGGGTTTGCGCTTGCGCGGGCAGGTGCTGGGTCCGACACCTCCGCCCTCCGAATTCGGGTCGCCGCGTATACGGCCCGGCTGGTGTCCGCCTATTTCGACGGCCAGGTCGCGACAGTCGTCGTTCAGAACATGGGAACTAACGGATGGCACGATTTGCCCGGACACCCTGGGGTCGAGATTCAACTGCGAGAAGACGGAGACTTCCTCGCGGGCTGCCCGATGCGGGCCGATGTGCTCACGGCTTCCTACGGTTACTTCGTTTTCGATGTTCCACAGCCGCCATGCGACACTTCCGGTATTTGGATCGTTTTTCGCCGATCAGAACCCGAGCTGCTGAGCGAGACGCAGCTTGGACAATTGACAATGGGTGATTACCGCCAACATCGATAGTCGCTCAGTCGAGAAGCCGGGCCGGTGCGCGTACGAAATGGCTCGAGCCTCTGAGTAATGTTCATAGGGCGGTACGGACGAAGCGACTCGCGTCTCGCAAGCAAATCGGTCGGCCATCGTTGCTCGGATAGCACAGTGGTCTGGCTTCTCGATGGCATGACCAACTGGAAAAGTAAAATGGCGGAAGACCCCCAGAAAACGATGTGCATCCTGCCGTTCATGCATCTTTCCATCCTACCGGACGGAGGCTGCAAACTGTGCGCTATGTCATCGAAGAACATTGAGCGAGAAGGTGCACCATTCACGGTACCCGAACATTCGGTTAAGGAGATCTGGCATTCCGTTTATATGCGGTCGGTTCGTCACCGCATGTTGAATGGCGTTCCGGTGGAGGACTGTGCGGCGTGCTACCACGCTGAAGCAATTAGCGGCACAAGCTTCAGAACCGCTTCCAACGCCCGCTGGATGCCGCGGGTGGGATTGAGCGATAAGGCCGTCGACGGTCACGCGCTCGCTGCTGTGGCGCTCCCCTCCGATGCCCCGCTCTCTTACCAGTTGATGCCCGGCAATACGTGCCAGCTCGCGTGCCGCATGTGCTCGCCATTCTTCAGCTCGCGCATCGCTTCTGACGCAGTTCATTCAAAATAGTCTCAGGCGATTGCAAGATCGCAGCAGGATCTCGACTGGGGGCGAGAATGGGTGGTTGTTGCCCCCCAATCAGTTCACGGCGTTCGGATGGACGGTATGCACAGTGCTGAAACTTACGAGGCCGTGCGCTGCGATGGACCAACGGACACGCGGTTTTGACGGTGGTATGTCCGGCAGAACTACGGGGTCAGATCCTGCCTTTAGTTTTCTTCGGCATCATATTGGCTGCTCTTGGAATCGGCATCTTTAGAGCCGGATTGGGAGCCCCACGACAGTTCGTCAACGAATGACGATGCACCGCAGTTGAATTAGGCCCGACAGCCTAAGTTGCCAGCAGTGGTCGACTATCTCCGATGGGAACAAGTCATCGCCGGTCAGCACGTGGAGTATGCATTGAATGCGCAAACCAACGCCTAAGCAGATGCAAGCACGAGAACGGCGTGTGGCCATTAGCGCAGTAATCCGCTTGGCACAGGCAAAAGAAGTTTTGATTATGTGGAAGTCGCGCTGCATCCGACCATCCTCAAACAATGTGAGGAGCAACTCGGTCGCCTTGAAGGTGAGGAAAGGTGGTAGCGGGGTTGTGTGTGGGGAGCGCGACCACCTTTCCCCACACCGACCGAACCTACGATTTTTCATCCAATCCAGCGCATGAACCTATTGGGCCTGCCCCGCTCTTGAAGGGCAATTGGCAATGGCGCATGGCCCCCGATCGGAAAAGGTGCCGCCATCTTAACTGGCGCCGATTGTTTCGCGGCGAACGCATATTTTTGCTGTGTTGGTGCGAGCTTATCATTTCCTCGCCGCTCAGAAACCCATTCAATCACCACGGAATTTCGGGCGGCATCAGCATTACCACCTACACTAAATACTGCGCCTTCCGCGGCTGACTGGAACATCGCATGCGCCGGCATCTTAGATCACTTGCTTTGCCGAAAGGATCGGAGACATCGAATGCATGAAGGGATCGGCAATTGCCGTCCAACATGCAAGCACGCCCGGCACTTGGCGCAGTCAAACGAACGGCCCAAGCAGCGATTCAGCCCAGAATGGGCGAGAGTGCTGCTCGCGCACCAAGGGCCGCGGCGAAAAGGTGCCGATAACCTGTTGCACCAACGGATCGTTCCGCGGTCGGTCGGCAACCGCGTGAGTAAAGGTACGGGTTCGCGCCTTAATCCACTCCCTCGTGTCGCTACCCGCGCGCCGCGCAATTCCGGCGAGGATCAAGCAGGACCAGCTGAACATAGGCCGTTCCAAAGACCCGGCCTTTCCGTTACAGATCCAGGACCAAGAATGCGGTCCTCGGGAATCGCTACATTCCCGAAATGAACTGTACCGCTCGCCGTAAGTCTCTGGCCGGAGCCATCCCAATCGCCCTGGATGCTGACGCCAGGCTGGTTTGGTATCGACAACTACGGCGATCCGCTTGCCGCTCTGGTCAGCCGCTACGATCAAGTGATCCGGCGTACAGGGTGCCAGTCGCGTAGTATTCGTGATATTGAGCTGTAGTCCCGCCTCCGTCCTGCGTCATCGCCGTTCGTTAGCATCCACGGTCCCGACACTCATCTCGTTTGTCGCGACCCCGATCAGGGTGTAGTTGGCGGTTATGTAGCCATTAGTTTTTCCTCTGCGGCCGCAACCACGTCTGCAGCGCAGCCTGTGGCGACAAGCGTTGTAAATTCTTTGCCGGCAATCTTCTCGATCACCAATCGGTTACGATCACGCTCACGCCGTAAACCGGCAACAAAGGAAGTGCGGTCCCCACGGCCCCGGCACGACGAAGCAGAGTTTCCCCTTGCGCTCGATCTACCATCGAAGCTTTTCGGACCTGTAAACCATGTGCGGTATGGTGATCCTTGCAAACGACTGCCTCGAAACGAAGCCATCACTTCGCTCATCGAACGATCGGAGCTTGCTAATCGTGCAATTAGTATCTGGATAGGATTAGCGCGAGTTGCGTTGCCTGGTAGGCGCAGCAAGCATCGACACCTGCTCCGGTGCTGAATGGGTCTCTCCCATTCAACCACTCATGGAAGGAGGCTGCAACCTGCTCGTAAGGCGTAACGAGGTCCCGGCACTCGAATTCAGCGCGTTAAAATACGGAAGGCTCTGCCGAAAAGAACAGTCGTTGCCTGACGACCATCCCGTCATGGGTCGGCGCGCCTCTATAGCGACGACCCGGCGGAATGTCTGGTTTCCGCCTCCTCACCGCTAACAAACCAACGCCATCGTTTGTCGTCGAGGCGCGCCCTCAATCTCAGTATCACCGCAGTGAGGCGCGCGTCGAACTGCTGGCTTACTCCCTCGATGATCCACCCTTCGACCTGAGCTGGCGCAACTGAATAAGACAAGAACTCGCACCTGCAACAGCCGTGTGAGGCGTCTATTGGCAAGCGTCATCCAGAATAGAGGACGCTGATCAGAGGAGCAGCCGGCGATCTGCCAGTAGAGTTGAAAGGAAGCAGGCATTGGCTCCAGCATTTTCAATGCCTATCCGAGCGGCGATCGAGACACGCACTTCCCATCTATTGCGGATTACAGAGAAGGATTTGTCCAGCCATAGTATAAGGCCGCCTCTAATGTGCTAAATATACGCCCATCGAGTCACTTTTGCCCGCATCGCGCCCTCAGCCACGGAGCCTTGTAGAGGCCACTTGAACAAGCTCCTTGGTACGCAAGCTGCGAAGAGAGCTGGTCGCCCAACTGCGACCCCGGCGGCGACGGCAGGGCTATTTTCTTCAATTGATGCAATCCTTCCTGCAAGTGTCGTATAGATGTTTCATTTGCGCCGGTGTAACTTTCGGGAGCGAGAACGATGACCAACGCGCTCGAGACCTATAAGGCTCATCCGGTACGATCGCATCTCGGCGAGCCGATCATCGAACGCGAAGTCTTCCTGAAAGCAAACAAGATCATTGAGGAACGGCGTGTCGATCTCGCTGAAGGGGAGATGATTGCTCGTCTACGCAAAACGCTGCTCAAGGAAGGGCGCCTGAGCTCTGCTATCATAGACAGCACGTCGGCCTTCCCTGCGCTTCCACCTATCACAAACACTTCGGCAGCATGATGAACGTGTATCGGTTAATCGGCTACACTCCAAAGCGAAACTATGCATTTCTTCAGTCGCGCCCGCGCTGGGCGGAGCAAGAGGCCAAGCTCGGCTCGCACGTTGCCATGGCCATCAGGAAAGCTGGTGGTCGCATCACCTCTAGCAGCAGGACCGATTACTTGCGCGTGCGTGGATCAGTGAACATCTCAATTCGATCAGCTCTCTGCTGCGGAAGCCAAAATCGAGCGTTGTATTGGTCGATCAAGCGCAGGGCACGCCTGCCTCAGGGCTGGATCGCTGCCATCAGGCTGTCTGAGCATAACGAGTCAGTGCTCGATTACGTACTGCTGCCGACCGACGGGAAAGTAAAAGGAACTACAAGCTTTACTGAGAGGGCTCGCGTTCGCCGTGGAATCGCTTGCTTCGAAACCCCTGACGCTTTGGTTCGAGCGATCGCCAAGCTAGTAACACGGAGAGACCGTTCTGAGCCAGCACCACACGACAAGCGATCGAGACCAAAGCAGCTCAACACCAAGAGCGCCCGCGCGCGGCACTGATCAGACGCAGGCACAAAAAACTCCGCAAAGCAGTGCTTCATAATTTTTTGAAGACCTTGTCCAGATTTCAGGCGCCTTCACTCTTGCCGCTTTTCGATGTTTCGGAGCATGCTTCACCGCTGGCATCTCCGAGCATCTTTGCCTCACTACTTTTCGGCGAGAAGGTCCTAGGCGGTCCAGGGGGGACTCGTGTTCTGGTCTCGAAGGTACGGCAGGGCCATACCGCCGCGGCCGATTAGCTGAGCGTCGAGCTTATCGCCGCAAAGACATGGCCATGCTGGATAACGCGTATGTCTTCGTGCGGGCGTGGATAGCATTGAATGGGGCTCCAATCTGGTCGCGTCTGGGAAATCATTGGACGAGCTCGTTTCCAACACGCAACTAATGGTTTGCCGACATTCGGAGGATCCAATCGTGTAGATGTGCATGTGCCCATCTCGTGCGGCCATTAAGCTGTAGTGGCCAGTGACCAATCCTGGTAGGCGCCCTGGATCGCTCTTGGCGCTACAATTCCGCGGCCCGTGCGAGCTTGAGACACTCCCGGGAAGGTGAGGTGGCTAGCCTTGTTATGGCAAGGTTGGCCACCGAAGTTAGTGGGGACGTGGTAGGGACAGCGCTTTTCGGACCAGCACAAGCGCCGAGTCACGTCACGGCTAACTTCACCGGCAGCGTAGGCGCGGCAGGGACAGCGTCGAGTTTCTCTCCGAGTCGCGCCTGCGCTGCCGTAGATATCAAAGCGGTTCGGCTGCAGGGTCAAGTTGTCAACATTCACTCAAAAGGTGCAGTCGCTTGCAGTGCAGACCAGGCTGCTTCGAGTGTCATGCATCCTGCTGTAATAGGGCTCGGCTTGAAGACTGTGAAACGGTCTTTCAGCTACCCGAAAAGCGCCGCATCTTCTCATCTCAAACAATCCAACCGGCAGGCGACACTGCTCCGGTTGGATCTGAGGCAGCGCGCGCACCAGGCTATCGCATGAAGACGAGGGCCAGATTTGAGTGACGGGGCTTCGTAGGTGCGAGGTCAAATGTTTGAGTATTCACCTGAAAGCGCAGGTATGATCGGCATCATTGACTGGGATTTTCTTGCTCGAAACCGCCCTCCTTCTCAGCCAGCTTCCGGAGCGTGCGGAGGTCGACACGTCCGACCGAGGGAGCATCAATATAGTCTATGTCTATTCCCGATCTCTCAAGACACTCCGCCTTAAAGAGGGCTTCTCTTGCACTCAACCTTTGAACGGAAAAATGCTTCCGGCTAAACCCCGTTCGATGACACTTAATACTGTAGGGCACGGATCCCCTCCGGTGAGAGCCACAGTATATCCAACTTCTCGCAACAGTACGGCCACCGTTTTTGGTAGGTCTGCAGCTCTCACACGCTCCAGCGGCATTAGTCGAGATTAAGTCGGGTCATCAATTTCCTCGCCAGATTTACCAACCGAACAGTCAGCCCGGGCTTACCGCGCTGTAGATACTTGTCCGTATTCTTACAGAAGCACAATCTCGTGTCAGGTGCAGCACAGCGCGCATAGCAAGCGTGGGACTTTCGAGAACCCATTCGGCATTGTGGCTTGCCAGCGCCGCTTGGCAGGTCCATTGCTAAGGCAGATCGATCCAGTACAGAAGCATTGCTTTTTCAACGCAATTGGGTGACGACAAAGCACAACCGAAGATCTGCCGGGTTGTCGCGCTCCTGCTCTCCGCTTCGTCACCACGACATTAGAAGGGTGAGACCGGCGAGCGAGTTCTTTCCTCACTCAACCCAACCATCGGCTCAGTTCGGGTTACGTGCCCATTGGCGGTGCATGGCTGTCTTTTTTGCTTGGCACGATGCTTGCTGAAGATCATTCGCTCCCAGAGGCACGAAAGACACTCCAAGGGCTTAGAAAAACAATATGAGCACAACGACTTTGATCGGTGGCGTCACTGCGAGCACGAATGTGGTGAAACGTGCAGCGCGCATCGGCGCCGAAATCAAACATGTTAAGCTATCAGGCGACCTACCGGATCACGCGATCGCTGCGATCAACAACTTGTTGCTCGAGCACAAGGTGATCTTCTTCCGCAATCAAGGACATCTCAATGACGCCGAGCAGGAGCGCTTTGCCGCTCGTCTCGGAAAGCTAGTGCCGCATCCGATGCTCGGTGCCACCAAGGGTATGGCGTCGCTCCTCGAATTGGACTCCACTCGAGGCGGCGGTCGCGCCGACGTTTGGCATGCGGATGGAACGTTCGCCGATGCCTATCCCAAGATTTTGGTCCTGCGGGCCGTTGTAATCCCAACGTTCGGAGGCGACACCGTGTGGTCAAACACAGCTGCCGCTTATCTTGATCTGCCGCCACCGCTACAACGGCTTGCCGAGCGCCTGTGGGCCGTTCACAGCAACGTTTTCGATTACGCCGGAATCGCGCGTGTCCGCGAGGTGGACAAGAAGCACTTTGACGAGGTGTTCACCAGAACGGTTTTTGAGACCGAGCATCCCGTCGTACGCGTCCACCCTGAAACAGGCGAGCGGACGCTAGTGCTTGGCGCCTTGGTGAAGCACTTTGTTGGGGTCCCCAAATACGACGGTCAAAAGCTGTTCGATCTTTTCCAATCTCACATCACCGCGCCCGAAAACACTGTGCGCTGGAACTGGTTAGAAGGCGATATTGCAATATGGGACAACCGCGCAACGCAGCATTACGCTGTCAACGATTACGGGGACCAGCATCGAGTCGTACGTCGGGCCACGATTGAGGGTGACGTGCCTGTCAGCGTAGATGGCCGGAGCAGTGTAACGCGCCTTGCCCAGCGCTCTCGCGTCTGAAAACTAAGAAAACGCGAGTTGTATCGGGCAGACGCGGGAACACACCTTTCCGACATTATATTATCGCCAGCTTGGCAAGGCCTAGATTGATGCAACGCAACTATTTCAGCGTCGACCAACAGTTTCAAGATACCTTGACCATCACTGTCCTTCGCCAGCGGACGGTACGTGGCCTTCACGCTTCAGTTTAGAAAATCCTCGATCCGTGGCCATAAATCTCGCCAACATGGCAGCGATGAGCTTAGTCGGATCGACCACTTGACCACCCTGACGCGTAAGCGCTTCTGCATATGCAGTGAGATCACGATGCACGGCCGCAGGCAGCTCCGTACTCACTTTGACCGGCTTGTCGTCTGGAAGCTCGCCTATTTTGAGTTTTGGCATGTTGTCACGCTCTATAGGGCGTAAGTATGAGGTCATGATTGACAAGAACACGAACCGGGAAGCCAGGTCGGACAGCCAGAGTAGGTTGGATGCTGAGGCTGCGCCGAACAACCTGCTGCCCGGTCTGGTTCAGTGAGTCCGAGGCGCCGTGCCGCAATGCTTGGATGATGGCGCTGTCGTTGCTGTTTGTGTCCGAGCCGGCACCTAGTTCGGTCCCGACGGCCAGAAACGTCGATAATGCCGCGGCCTTGAAGAGTTCGTCCCAGTGGTTGTCGACTTGGTCTTCGAGGCCTGCATATCCCGCAGCGTCCGCGCCTGGCTGTCGCTCGAGAACGATAGAACGTCCATTTGGCATGATGAGCCGGGTCCAGACGAGCAGGACACGTGACTGGCCGAATGTGACCTGACTATCGTAGATACCGATCAGACGCGCTCCCTGAGGCACAAGCAGAAAGCGGCCGGTCGGCGTGTCATAAACATTCTCGGTTACCTGCGCCGTAATTTGGCCTGGCAGATCCGATCGAATCCCGCTGATCAGCGCTCCCGGAATGACCGTCCCCGCCTGCACAATGTATGGTGAAGCGGGCCTCGAGATGCGGTCAGGGCTGACAGTGCGACGGTCTACGGAAGCGTTCACGAAAGCAAGCTTGTGGTCCTGGGCGCTTTGCGCAGATCCATCGTCGCCGCCGCTCGTCGCGCTCGGCGGCGCGGTGCGCTCGCTTCCAACAGCCGTAGCGGCAGGCGGACGCATTTCTCGCCCATTGGTGGAAGCGAACAGATGACTGATGCGGGCTGCTTCAGTCTCTTGGTCCTGGCGCTGCCGTTCCGGATCAACGCCGCTCGTCGGCAATGGGCCTTGAGCAGCAAGGACCGGTCGACCGAGGTCGCCCGGGAGCGGCGGACCTAGCTGCGGAACCGCCTGGCGCGTAACGCCCGCATAATCCTTTGGCAGCGCCGTAATTCCATCGGCGACATTGTGATGGTCTGTGCTGTAAAGCTCATCGGCTGCCTGGTTTCGGGTACGATTGTTCTGTAGCGACCACAGCACAGTCCCACCGATGACGAGCAATGCGACCGCGCTGCCGCCTGCCAGAACTTTCCGCGACAACCGCGTCACGCGCGGGTGCTCCGCTCTCAAGCGGAAGCTCCTGGACTGATCCTCTTGTGTCTCAGGCGGAGCCGCTTGCTCCTGATCATTTCCAGTCCGAGTATTCATGACGACGGCCTCCCGTCGGTCCTGACAATCCTGACCTTCTGCTGGTGCTCGCCGCCAAGCCGCAGTTCGGCGGCTGCAAACAGCCGATCGACGATCAATATGTTGCCGTAGGCGCGATAGTTGACGAGCTCGGTCTTGCCATTCGGCCCGATGACGAACAGCGGTGGCATCTCACCTTGCACGATGCCTTGCGGGAATTCGATGTAGACCTTGCGGCCATCGTCATATGCGGCGAGCGGCCGCCAAGGAGGACTGTCCCCTTCGATCGCATAGCGGGAGATGCGCTGCGCCGGGTCCGGTAGAACGGGCTTCAGAGCGACCGAACGGGATCGTTCCCGTACAGTTTCTGGATAGTACCAAGCAACAGACGGCATGTATGGCCGCTCGCGGGAGCGGAGTTCGATCAGGTAGGTGCGCCGGTCAGTATTGACCACCAGGTTGGTCTCGATCGACGCTCGGGTCGGCTTGACCAGGATATGGACCCGCCGTGTGTCGCCGCTTCCGCTTTCGGTGTCGCCGACGACCCAGCGGACGGTATCTCCGGCCGCGATCGGCCCTGATCCCGTCAACTGTTCTCCCTCCTCGAGCGCGATATCCGTGATCTGCCCCGGTGCGGCGTAGATCTGATAAAGCGCCCCGGGACTGTAGGCGTAAATTTGCGCCGCGTTGAAATACCCCCGCTTGCGCGGTTCGACCCGGGCTGCGCTGTTTGCGGTCTCAACCCGGCTCACGGGTTCAGCATCTTCCTTCCCTCCCGGCTTGCCGCCGAGCGCCGGCTTCCAGAGGGGCGGAACGTGAAGCGGTCGCGATCTATCGTCGAGAGCCACCGGCGTCGACGGTAACGGAGGGACTTCCGCGTCATAGCTGATTTCCGGCGGAATGTAGGTCGCGCAGCCACCGAGCGCAGACGAACCAAGTAGAAGAGCGGACAACAACGCACGCCTTTTCACGAACTCGGGCCAGGCCGAATTGAGCCTACTTTGCGCGGCTGGATGCTTCGATCGAACGTCAAACGGCGTCTTGGTCACTGACTCAACTCCTTTGACCAGTTGATGGCGCGGACGTAGACGCCAAGGGGATTCTTGCGCAGGCGTTCGGCATCGCGCGGTGTCTCGATCACGATCGTGAGAATTGCGGTCCAGCGCTCAGCCGAGCTCAACGAGCCGTTGTCGTAGACGCGCTGGGTCCACGCGACCCGAAAGCTTTCCGACGACGCGCGAATGACGCTCGAGACATCGACGGAGATTTGCACCTTACCCAGCTTGGCAAAGGGATCATTGTTGCGCGCGTAATCGTTGAGTGCAGCGGCGCCGCGATCGGTCGTAAAATCATAGGCGCGGAGCCAGTTTTGGCGCAGAACGATGCCATCGGCCGGCAGACCTCTGACATCCTCGATGAAGCGCGCCAGATGGTACGCGATCTGAGGATCTGTAGGCTGATAGTCGATGTTCGCAGGAGCAACCCTTTGGGCTTGGCCGAGATGATCGACTTCGACCACCCAGGGCGTGATCGATCCTTGGCCGGATTGCCAGACAAGGCTGCCAGCGAGACCGGCCGACAGCATCAAACAGCCGAACGCCATTAGGCGCCAGTTCTTGGCTTGCACGCGCGCTGATCCAATGCGTTCGTCCCAAATCTGCTGGGCTTTTTGATAAGGCGTAATCGGCTCAGGCATGCGCCCGTAGTGAACTGATGGCCGTTTGAACATTGATGTTTGCCCCTAGTATCGAGTGGCCGGTTTCAAGTTGTGCGATAGGTGGATTTGAGGCGCTGCTGTGTGGCGGAGATGCAGTGGTGCGTCTCAGCGTTCTCCTTCGGACAAATCGACGGAAGAGCCGCCTCCAACATGATCGCCCGAGCGGACGGCTTGGCCAGCAGCCGAGGCACCATGCCGAATGGCCTGGGCACGCTTCATGCGGCGAGCCCAATCAGGCTGTCCTTCGGCCGGGGCGCTCGCGCCCTGCTCGCTTGCTTGGCTACGTCCGAAGGCAGTAGCTGCTCGACGCAGTGGACTCGTTGCAGCCGAAGCGCCCGCCTCCGCGACGCCGGCAAGGCCGCCGCTTCGATAGGCGGCCGATACTCCGCTTATAACCGCGCCACCACCGCGCGCAGCGCCTGCAACCGCACCGCCAGCGAGACCAGCACCGCCGGCGGCAAGACCTGCGCCCGCCGCAACAATGCCGCCAGCAGCAAGGCCTGTTCCAACCGCGGCGCCGGCGCCTAGCTGCGGCCCGCCGGAAACCAGGCCGTTTGCGATACCCGGACCGAAGATGCCGAGGCCCAGCAAGGAAAGCGCCGCGAGCACCAAGGTCATCGCATCTTCGATGGTCGGCTGTTCACCGCCGAAACCTGCGGTGAACTGCGAGAATAGGGTGGAGCCGATGCCGACGATGACAGCCAGGACCAGGATCTTGATGCCGGAAGATATGACGTTGCCTAGAACGCGCTCCGCCGCGAAGGCCGTCTTGCCAGACAAGCCAAAGGGAATGAGCACGAAGCCGGCTAGTGTCGTGAGCTTGAACTCGATCAGGGTGACGAAGAGCTGGA